>JANXYJ010000187.1 GCA_025350105.1 Terriglobia bacterium
CGGCGGGCCAGTCCACGCCCTTGCGGGTGAAGTTTAGTGAGCCTTCCAAGAACTACGAACTGGTGGATTATTCGGATACAAAGCTAAATCCAGCGTTACCGGAATCCGCATTCAAACAGGACGTCCCGGCGGACTACAAACGCATCAAACCACAGCAATAGCCCCTAGCAATGGATTACGCTTTTGCTGGTTTTTCAGCGCCAGAAAAACGCATAAACGGCCCGCGGCTACCGTTCGGCAGAATGGTTGACGGATCGGTCAGGGATTGCATGAGTTGGTCCTGTGTCAACTCCCTGGCTCCGCGCAAATCCGCTCCGCGAAAATCCACCGTGTGCAGTTGTGCGGCGCCAAAGCGGGCACCGTCAAAAACGGCGTGATCGAAGCTACAGCCACGCAAACGGGACTCTCGAAAGTCGGCTCGGCGCAAGTCGACATCCGCAAAATTGCACTGCACAATTTCAGCGCGGGTAAATTTGGCATCGTCCAGTTGCGCCTGGGTACAATTGCAGTGGTCCAGTTTCGCGCAATTGAAGCTGGCGCCCGTGGCTGTAACGGCACGAAAGTTTACGTGCTGTAGCCGCGCGTGATAGAACTGGGCGTAGCTCAGAATGCTTTCGCTCCAATCCACATCGTAGAAGCGGGACTGATGAAAGTTTGCCGACTCTCCAGAAACCTGCTGAAAATTGGAATCACGCACCGAGGCGTCAAGCATCTGAATGCGATCCATCTTGGCTCGCCGAAAACTGGCCTGTATCATCTTGCATTCCGAAAGACTGGCGCTGCGCAGCCATGCGCCGGAAAGCTCCGCAGAATTCAAGCTGGCCGCCGTCAGATCAGCCCCCGCCAGATTGGCCCGTTGCAAATCCGCACGATCCATGGACGCACCGGTTAAATCGGCACCCGCCAGATTGGCGTCCAGAAACGTGGCCCCGTTCAAGAAGGCCTTCGCCAGTTTCGCTTCGTGCAGATCTTCATCATTCAGAGTTCGTCCGCTGAGATCGGCCTGCCGCCCATCCCCCAACCCGGCGAGCCACTTTTCGTGCGCCCGAAGAATCCCTGCCAGCGGCACTACTGTCGTTGTCAACTTAAAGCCACCACGTAAATTTCGCCACGCTCTCTGTAACACTTATCGGCGCAAACGAAGGGTAACTTTACTTACACAAATCGGACCGGCACAAATCGGACCGGCACAAATCGGCTACTGAGTCACAAGCGGCTGAGAAAACGCTGGTGTACGCGAATATCCGCCGTCAGTTCGGGATGGAAGGTGGTGGCCATATGCGAACCCTGTTCAATCCACACCGGATCACCCTGATACCAGGCCAAAATGGTAACCGCCGGGCCAGTACTGCGGATAATCGGTGCGCGGATGAAGACTGCTTCCATCTCACTCTGGTCTTTGACGGTGACCCGCGAGATGCGGCTGTCGATCTGCCGGCCATAAGCATTGCGTTCGACCGAAATGTCCAGAACCCCCAGCGAAGCCTGTGCCGGGTGTGTCACCTGCTTGGCCAGCAGGATGGCGCCGGCGCAGGTTCCGTAAACAGGCTTGTCTGCGGCGAAGGCCAGAAGCGGCGCAGTCAGCCCTTCAAACGCCAGCAACTTCAGCATGGTGGTGCTTTCGCCACCGGGAATGATCAGGCCGTGACACGCCGCTAATTCCAAAGGAGTGCGCACTTGCACGGCATGCCCCCCGGCGCGTTGCACGGCCTGCGCATGCGCTTCGAAATCGCCCTGCAAGGCCAGAATTCCGCAGGTCTTCATGCTTCAAAAGAGGACGCCACTTACCAGCCGCGGGTCTGCATCAGTTCGCTTTCCGGCAACTTACTGATGTCCAATCCCGGCATGGCTTCACCCAGTTCCTCGCTGGCTTCCAACAGCTTGGCTGGATCGCGGAAATGCGTGGCAGCCTTTACGATGGCTTCGGCACGTTTCTGCGGGTCTTCCGACTTGAAAATACCACTACCAACGAATACCGCTTCGGCGCCCAATTGCATCACCAGCGCAGCGTCGGCGGGAGTGGCGATACCACCGGCCGAGAAATTCGGCACGGGCAGTTTGCCGTTGGCGGCAACCCACTCCACCAGATCGAGCGGTGCGCCCAGATTCTTGGCCTCGTGCACCAATTCTTCCTTGCCCAGTATGGTCAGGTGGCGCATCTCCTTGACGATGGTCCGGATGTGCCGCACGGCTTCCACGATATTGCCGGAACCGGCTTCACCTTTGGTGCGAATCATGGCCGCGCCCTCGGCAATGCGCCGCAGGGCTTCGCCCAAATTGCGCGCTCCGCAGACGAACGGAATCCGGAACGTGCGTTTGTCGATGTGGTGCTCTTCATCGGCGGGCGTTAGTACTTCGCTCTCGTCGATGAAATCCACGTTCAACGCTTCCAGCACCAGGGCTTCGGTGAAGTGCCCGATGCGCGCCTTGGCCATTACAGGGATCGATACCGCGCGTTGAATTTCTTTGATGATGCGGATGTTCGCCATGCGTGCCACTCCGCCATCGCGGCGGATATCGGAAGGGACGCGCTCCAGCGCCATGACGGCGCAAGCGCCGGCCTTTTCGGCAATTTCCGCCTGCTTTACATTGGTGACGTCCATGATGACGCCGCCCTTCAACTGTTCGGCAAAGCCGACTTTCACGCGAAATTCGTCGGAAGCCCGAATTTCGTTGGAAAAACGGTAAGAGTTTGACACGTTTGACTGAGACATAGCCTTTCCTTCACAGTACCACGCAGCGCAGTCCGAATCGTGCCGGGGCCATCCGTTTCTAAATGCTAAACTGCTGATTAATGTCCCGCTTCCGCCAGTTGCTGTTTCTGCTGATTCTCACGGCAACGCAGGTAATCTTCGCGCAGAAGCGTAAATCCAAAAAGCCAGAGGAGGAACCCAAACCGCAAGTTCTGGCCGTACTCCCCCAACCGCCCGAGGCGCTCACGGTGGAAACCGCCAGACTTACCTATCAGGTTTCACCACTCTCCGATAAGGGCTTGCTTTCGCAACAGGTGCGCGACGCACTGAAGGCGCTGGAACGTCAGGCGCGTGGAGGGACACTAGTGAAATTGCGCGCTTTCGTGGCGGGCTCCGGCGATCTGCGGCGCGTCAAGGAGATTGTCAGCGAGGAATTTGCCGATCGCAAGTTGGCTCTTCCGGTGGTAAGCACGATTCAGGTGGGGGCACTGCCCATGATCGGAGCACAAGTTGTATTGGAGGGGACGGCGCTCGATCGCAAGGCGGTTAGTTTACAAGGTTTAGCATTTATCTCCGGTGTGACAACGCGCAACCCGGCGGCATCCGTGGCGCAACTGAAACAAGCCACGGACGCTGCCGGTGTAAAGGCAAATGACGTCCTGCGGATTACCTGTTTCCTGAGCTCTCTGGATCAACTGGATGCCGGCAAAAATGGAGTCACCGCCGCTTTCCCAATGGCCGCGGCGAACTTCGTACAAATGCAACGGCTGGGCATCGAGCCGCAGGTTTCCTGCGAAGCGGTGGGGCGACTGAGCGCGGCACCGGCCTCTCCGCTGGTGATCACAAAGGGTTACGCATTGGCAAACACAGGCAAACTGGTTCTCACCGAAACGCAACTGGCATTTCGCGATCAGGATTCCGACCTTCGGCTGGCGTTCCAACGTTTAATAAAAACACTGGCTGCCCAAGGGGCACTGCCCAAAGACGTTTTTTGGACCAGCACCTTCGCCCTGACGCGGCCGGTGGAGCAGAAACTGGATTCGCTGCGTGGGGAATTCCTAGATCAGTCTCACCCGCCCGCAGGGACTTCATTGCTAATCGAAGGCTTACCGTCCACCGACGCAACGGCGGCGATCGAAGTGATGGCGATTCACAATTAATGGGTGATGAACCTGATTTTGCGCTCGCTTACGCTCGCGGCTTAGTGCTGATTTTTAGCCTAAACCACTAAGCTTCGCCGCGAATGAGATCGTGATAGGACTCGCGGTCTCGAACTACCTTCCATTCGGAGCCCTGCACCAAAACTTCGGCAGGCCGGGGCCGCGTGTTGTAGTTGGAGGCTTGGACGAAGCCGTACGCACCTGCTGTCGAAATCGCTAACAAGTCCCCCGGAAACGCTTCCTGCATGGTGCGATCCTTGGCCAGGAAATCGCCCGTCTCACAAACCGGGCCGACGACGTCCGCTTGAATCATTGGCGCGGAGCTTTGCCGCAGCGGAAGAATATCGTGATAGGCCTGATACAGCGCCGGACGAATCAAGTCGTTCATCGCCGCGTCGACAATTACAAATTCCTTTTCGCCACTGGTTTTTCGATACAACGTTTTGGTCAGCAACACGCCTGCTCCGCCCACGATGGAACGACCCGGCTCCACCAGCACGCGCAGGTTCTGGTTTTGTACCCGGTCTTTCAACCGGGCGATGAACGCGGCGATAGATGGCGTGGCGTCCTCCGGCTTATACGCCACGCCCAAGCCCCCGCCCAAATCCGCGTGTTGGATATCGAAACCCTTCTCGCGCAGCGTAACAATCAATTCCAAGACGCGGTCCACGGCTTCCATTACAGGGCCGGAGTCCATCAACTGGGATCCGATGTGGCAACTGACGCCCTCCAGCAGCAAGCTGGAAAATTGCCGCGCTCGCTGGTACACGGCCAAGGCCTCGGCGATATCGATGCCAAATTTGTGCGCCAGTTTGCCAGTGGAAATGTAGTGATGCGTGTGCGCTTCCACATCAGGATTCACGCGCAGCGCAATCCGGGCTTTCAATCCGCGCCGATGCGCTAACGCATCGATCAGTGCCAATTCTGGTTCCGACTCGCAATTGAAGGCCAGAATGCCGGCTTTCAAGGCGTCGTCAATCTCTCCGGCGGTTTTACCAACGCCCGAGAAAACGATTTTGGCTGGATCGCCTCCCGCTTGCAAAACGCGAAACAATTCCCCGCCAGAAACGATATCGAAACCCGCGCCTGCCTGCGCCAGCAAGCGCAAAATCGACAGATTCGAGTTGGCCTTCACGGCGTAACACACCGTATGCGGCAGCGCGCCAAAACCATCGTCGTAAGCGCGATAGTTGGCCAAAATTGCGCTGGCGGAATAAACATAAGTGGGCGTACCGGCTCGGGAGGCGATGTCGGCCAGGGCTACGTTCTCACAAAATAAGGTTCGATCTTGGTAGAGGAATGGATTCGCAGACACGTTGTACTAGCCTACGACTTTCATCACCACCGCCGTTTGATCGTCGGTGAGTGCTACGCCGTCGCGGAATTCATCCAACTCCATAAACAGATGATCCACTACCGCGCGAGCCGAACTACCGCCATAGTCCTGCAGCAGACGTTTCACTCGAATCCGCGAAAATTGCTGATCGCGCTCATTCAACTGATCCTCCAACCCATCGGAGAAAAGCAAGAGAGTGTCACCTGGCTCGCAGTTGTATTCCGATTCCTCGTATTCCTGATTTTCCAGCAGTCCGATAGGGACGCCTTCGGTTTCGGTGACTTGCACGACACCCTTCCGGCAAATAAACAGCGGTTCGGCTCCAGCGTTGGAAAGCGTCAGCCGCCGCAGTCGCGGCTCCCACAGCAGAACGGTTAGCGTGGCATATTGGGCGTCCACCTTGCGCTCCATGAGGGCTTCGTTCAAGGACTTCATCAGCATCGCCGGGCTCCGTCTGCGCGGAACCAGAATGCGCATCAGACCGCTGATCAGGGCGCCATATAACGCGGCGGCGGGACCCTTTCCGCTGACATCGCCAAAGGCAATGACGGCATAGTCGTCGCCATGCTCAAAGAATTCGTAGACATCGCCGGAAATCTCACGCGCCGCGCGGGAGCGTATCGCCACATCCAAGCCGCGAATCTCCGCGGTGCGCGGCAGCAAAACGTTTTGCAGTTGCCGTGCCGCTTTCAGATCGCTATCCATCCGTTTGCCGCGGGTGGCGAGTTCCTCATACAGCCGGGCATTTTCTACCGAACTGGCAATTTGCGGGGCCAGCAAAGTGAGCATCTGCTGACGTTCGTCGGTGAAATACCCGATGCGTTCGCTTTCGACATTTAGAATCCCCACAACCCGATCCTGCACCATCAGTGGCACTGCGATTTCTGAAAGAATGTCCGGATGCATGGGAATGTAACGCGAATCCTTGCGCGTATCGTTCACGCGCACGATCTGTCGTGACGTGGCGGCGGCGCCAGTGATTCCCTTCCCTAGCGGAATATTGTCGGAATCCACTCTCTGGTCGTAGCGAACACTAAAGCGGTGGCGCAGCACCGCGCGCTCGGCGTCCAATAGAAAAATACTGAAAGCGTCAAAGTGCATCAACGTGCGAATGGAGGCGGCGATCCTTCCCAGCAATTCGGTTAGATCCAAAATCGAACTGAACTCCTGGGAAAGCTGGGTCAGCGTTTGCAGCGTCCGGTTCTGCCGATCCACCCGGCGATACAGGCTGGCGTTTTCAATCGATGCGGCAACGCGGGAGGCAATCAGCCGCATCAACGCACGATCGTGATCACCATAAGCGCGCAGGCGGGTGGATTGAACGTCCAGCACGCCCACTAACCGGCTACGCACCATCATCGGGACGGCCAGTTCGCTGCGCACGGCGTCCAGCGCGTTCAGGTAACGCGGGTCGGTGCTGACGTCTTCGACAAGCACTGGTTGGCGGCTTTGTGCGGCGGTTCCTACCAATCCCTCGCCCAATCCCAGCACCAGGCTTCGAACCACTTCTTCGCGATGCCCAATGGAATGGCGAATCCGTAAACCGCCCGTCTTTTCGCTAAAAAGCAAAATGGCGAACAGGTCGTAGGGAATCACGTCCTTAACAATGGAGGCGACGTTGGCCAGCAACTTGTCGAGATCCAGCGTTTCGCTGGTGATGCGCGAAACCTCGAGAAGAAAATCGAGCAGTTCTGCCCGTTCGGTGAATTTTACGGCTGCTTTACGCGGTGTGGCCATACATAAATAAGGTGTTGCGATCGTGACGATGGAGACAGCGAGGAGTACGCTTCACCCGAGTTCGAAGGCGGCTTCCATGATTTTCACGCTGGCGCTGGCGCCCACTCGCGTGGCTCCCGAGGCCACCATTTTTTTCAGATCTTCCAGCGTCCGAATACCGCCCGACGCTTTTACCCCCATCGCGGGACCGACGATCTTGCGCATCAGAGCCACGTCCGCCACTGTGGCGCCGCCGGGGCCGAATCCGGTGGAGGTTTTGACAAACGCCGCACCGGCCTCCTTTGAAAGCAGACAGGCGGTGGCTTTCTGCGTATCGTTGAGGAGCGCGGCCTCCAGAATCACCTTGACGATCGCTGCGTGTTGAGGAGATGCTTTAGGTACCGCGCTCCGCGCTGCTTCCACCACTCCTGCAATATCGTCTCGCACCAAGTCAAAGTGGCCGCCCCGCAGTTCGCCGACATTGATTACCATGTCGATCTCGTGCGCCCCTGCCCTGACAGCTTCGCGAGTTTCGGCAATTTTCATCGACGTGGTGGTGGCACCGAGGGGAAACCCAACCACACTGCAGGTCTTGACTGCAGAATTGACAAGCTTCGCTGCCACCAACGGCACCCAATAAGGATTCACGCAAACGCTGGCGAAAGTGTAGCGCAGCGCCTCCGCGCATACTTTTTCGACATCCGCACTGGTGGCATCCGGTTTCAGGATGGTGTGGTCAATCAGCCCTGCGATGGTTTGGGGGTCCACGAGACCGTCATCATAACATAGCGATTTCGGTGGTTTGCCCTGAACCAACGTCACATTCTGCCAGATTGTCTCATCTCCGGCGCCCAGCGGCCCAGATAAACCTGTAGGACAAGCACTAGTGTCCCTGTAGGAAATTTTCCAACTTGACGGCCGTAAGGGGCGTACCCGACACTAGAAACCGAGAGCTTTCATGGAATTCGGAAGGCCGCTCCCCTGCCTGGCATTCTAGCAGTCACGCGCAAGATCGTTACCGCTGCGGTAAACTGACCAGCACTTGCCTGAGGCGAGTGGCAACCCCAGAACGAACCGCCATCGACGACCCCACCAAATCCGCTACCGCGACGGTGACCATACAGCAGTCAGTAACGATCAGCGTGGGCCCCGATGGCGTGAGTCTATCGTCACTGCAAACGGCTCAATTCACAGCCACGGTCGGAAATGCCGCTAACACGGCGGTAACGTGGTCGCTGAGCAGCGCTGTGGGGAGCATTTCGGCCGGCGGCCTTTATACCGCACCCAGTTTGATCGGCAGCCAACGGACCCTCACTATCAAAGCGACCTCGGCCGCCGATACGACGAAATTCGCAAGTGTGATCATCACGCTCTTGCCGGTAAGCGTAACCGTTAGCCCTCTCACTTCTACCTTGATTGCCGGGCAAACCCAGCAATTCACAGCAACGATTCTTGGGTCCGCAAACACGGCGGTAACCTGGTCGCTCAGTAGCGCCGTTGGGACCATTTCGGCGGCTGGCCTCTACACTGCGCCTTCGCCCGCAAGTAGCGTAAAGGTTACGGTGAAAGCGACGTCCATCGCCGACCCCACCAAGTCGGCTGGTGCTACGGTTACGCTCTTGCCATTGTCTGAGGGAGTGCTCCCTGCAAAAGCGACGGTTGGAGGTGGGCAAAGTCAGCAATTCGTGGCGACGATCACAAACTCCAGCAATCCAGCCGTCACCTGGTCGATAAGTCCGTTGACCGGTGCTATCGATGCGACCGGCCGCTACGTTGCGCCGGCCGTGATCACCGCACAGCAAACGGTGACGGTGAAAGCGACCGCGGTTGGCGACCCCACCAAGTCCGCCACGGCTACCGTCACGTTGGTACCGCTCAGCGTCGCGATGAGTCCGGCGAAAGCGACGCTGAATATCACTCAGACCCAGCAGTTCGCAGCGACCATCGCGAACTCCGTAAATACCGCGGTAACCTGGTCGATCAGCCCCGTCGTGGGAACCTTGGATGTTACTGGCCTCTACACGGCGCCCGCCAGTATTGTTAGCCAACAGAACATAACGGTAAAAGCAACGTCGCTAGCCGATCCAACCAAGTCGGCTAGCGCCACCGTTACGCTAGTCCCCGTAGGGGTTAGCATCAGCCCCACCAAGGTAACGTTAAATATTTCGCAGACGCAGCAATTCACCGCAGCGGTGACAAACGCACCGAACACGTCGGTTACTTGGTCGCTTACAGGCGTTGGGGCCGGAACCATCAGCAACACGGGGCTGTACACAGCGCCGGTCAGCATCGCCAGTCAGCAGACGGTGACGGTGACCGCCACCTCGCTAGCCGATCCTACAAAATCGGCCAGCGCGACGATTACGTTGGTTCCTGTGAAGGTAACGGTCACGCCGGCAACGGCGACGTTGACCAGCGCAAAGACGCAACAATTCACCGCAGCCCTCACGGGGACCAGCAACACCGCGGTGACTTGGTCGTTGAGTGGAACGGGCACCAGCCTGGGCAGTATCAGCACCGTCGGCCTATACACGGCACCGACGGTGACGGCAAAGCAAACGATTACCGTGAAAGCCACTTCGGTGGCCGACCCGACAAAATCTACTATGGCAACCGTCACGGTAAATCCGTAGGCGTTCTTAGTCATCGAGTGGCTCATCCGTTGGTCATCGAGAATGCGCGGCTTTCCTCTATACTGAGTAGATGGAAGCCGCACTTTCTGCCCCCGTTGTGCAACCAGAGCAAGAATCGAGCGTTGCCGACCACGTCATCCGTTTAGAAGCGCAATATCTTCTGCAAAACTATGCCCGTTTACCGATCGTGCTGCATCGCGGCAAGGGCTGCTACGTTTACGACACCTCCGGCAAACGATATTTGGACCTGATCGCCGGTATTGGAGTCAACTCACTGGGTTACGCCCATCCGCGAATGACCAAGCTGATTCGCGAACAGGTTGGCCTGTTGATCCACGCCTCGAACTTGTACTATCACGAATACGCCGGGCCATTAGCGGAAAAGATTTCCAAGGCCAGCGGTCTGCGGCGCGTGTTCTTCTGCAACTCCGGAACTGAGGCGAACGAAGCGGCGCTGAAGATGGCCAAAGCGCACGGCCACAGTATTTCGTCAGATAAATTTGAGATTGTGGCTCTGGATAATTCCTTCCACGGCCGAACCATGGGCGCGCTCTCGGTCACCGGGCAGGAAAGTTATCGCCGCAACTTTGAACCGCTGATTCCGGGTGTACGTTTTGTGAAACGCAACGACGTAGAAGCGTTGGAGCAAGCCGTCAACCACCGCACGGCTGGCATTATTCTCGAACTGGTGCAAGGCGAGGGCGGCGTCTATCCTATTTCAGCCGAGTACGCCAACAAGGCCCGCGAACTGGCCGATCGCCACGACGCCATCCTAATCTTCGACGAAATTCAGTGCGGCGTCGGACGCACCGGTACGCACTTCGCTTATCAGCAAATGGATACTCCGGTGCTGCCGGATGTGATGACCGCGGCCAAGCCCATCGCCTGCGGCTTGCCGTTGGGCTTCGTCGCAGCAAACGAAAAAGCAGCTGCCGGATTGGGCAAAGGTCAACACGGCACCACCTACGGCGGCGGGCCCCTGGTTTGCCGCGTGGCGCTGGAGTTCCTGGAAATTCTAGACACGCTATTGCCCACCATCTCCGAAACCGGCAGCTATTTCCGCATGCGGTTGACGGAATTGGCACAAAAGCACTCCTTCATCAAGGAAGTGCGCGGCGCGGGGCTCATCATTGGCGTGGAGATGGATTTCCCTTGCAAGCAGATGGTGTTGGACGGCATCAACGAGGGAATCCTGGTCAACTGCACGCACGATTACGTGATACGCATGTTGCCGCCCTACATTTTGACCGAGCAGGACGTCGACCGGGCGATCAGCGTGCTAAATCGCGTGTTCAAGAAAGCCAAACCGCCAGCGGCCTAGGCCGTGAAGTAAGGCCGCTGTGCCGAAGGCAGTTTATAAAAGGTGGTGCCGGCCTTCTTTTTCCAGCCGCTTCACCAGATCGCCTACTTCCTGCGCGCGGCTGCGGCCGGCGATCAACAGCGCGTCGGGTGTATCAACGATGATAAGATCCTTGACTCCCAGCAGCGCCACCAATTTTCCGCCCGCGTCAACGTAGTTGCCGTCGCTGTCTTCAATCAGCGTCAGGCCGCGAACATTGTTGCCGCGCGGATCGCGCTGGTGCAATTCGTGAACCGCGTTCCAACTGCCTACGTCGTTCCAACCAATGTCTCCGGCGGCCAGGCCCACCACATTCTTTGCCCGTTCCAGTACGGCGTAGTCGATGGAGATGTTTTCGCATTGCGGAAACGTCTCCTGCAGCTTGCTGCTGAATCCGCGGCTGCCGAATTTCGGCAAGCTGGCCAGCAGCCCGGCGGTTTTTGGCTGAAAAGTCCGCATGGCATCCAGTAAAACTGACGTGCGGAAAAAGAACATGCCCGCGTTCCAATAGAAATTACCGGCGGC
The DNA here is from genome assembly GCA_025350105.1 of Terriglobia bacterium. Classification (GTDB taxonomy): domain Bacteria; phylum Acidobacteriota; class Terriglobia; order Bryobacterales; family Bryobacteraceae; genus Palsa-187. Next base: position 11,403 of record JANXYJ010000187.1, read on the forward strand.
CACAAACTTCGCAGCAGTCTTCGCATCCGGCTTTTCACGAAAACGAGTAATTGGAACCGCACCGGCCGGCGCGTTCTTGGGAAACTCGATGTAGCCATAACCCGTCTCCGCCCAGCGCGGGGCGATGCCCAAAACCACAATGCTGCCCTGTCGCGCAGACTTGAACGCCGGACGGAGCAGCTTGCTATACTCGCGCGGCTTCCCAATCACGTGATCGGAAGGAAACACTCCCATCACGGCGTCTTTGTCCTGCGCTTGAATAATTTCCGCAGCCAACGTGATCGCCGGCGCGGTGTTGCGCTGGGCCGGTTCCGCGATGATCTGGACTTTGGGAACTTCCGGCAGCTGCTTTACAATTTCAGCTCGCAAATGATCGTTGGTCAAAACCCAAATCTGTTCCGGCGGAATCACGGCCTTCAGCCGGTCCACCGTCTGCTGAATCAGCGAACGCTCTCCAAAAAAGTTCAAGACCTGCTTGGCATTGGCGCGACGGCTGCGCGGCCAGAAACGAGTTCCCCGCCCGCCGGCGAGAATCAGGCCATATAAATGGGACCCAGAGTGTTGAGGCATGTTCTGTTGGTTGACCGGTACTCAATTTATCGGTAGTCACTTTATCGGTATGCCGCGCACCAGCTTTAGGGTGCGGCTCCAGCGGGTCTTCGTAAAGAAGTGCTGCAGCAGGTCGATGTAGTGGTTGTACGGATCGCCCGTCAACTCTTCGGTCGGCGCGTCGTAGGACCAGAAAATCACCAGCGGCTTTCCGATGATGTTTTCGCGCGGCACAAACCCCCAATAGCGGCTATCGGCGGAGTTGTCGCGGTTATCGCCCATGGCGAAGTAACTTTCGGGTGGCACCACAACTTCGCCGTTCTGAACATGATTGGCCAACATGATCAGTGCCCTCTGCTCCACGCCGCCGTAAGGCTCCGCTGGAAAATTGTCGCGATAGGGCATCGGTTCCGGGAAGATGTGCTGCGTGTAGGGTTCCACCAGCGGCTTGCCATTCAGATAGACCACCTTATCTTTCACGCGAATGTGGTCACCGGGCACCCCAATCACCCGTTTCACATAGTTCTGCCGGATGTCCACCGGATAACGAAACACAATCACGTCGCCGCGTTTGGGTTCGGTGTAGGGCAAAAGAAATTTGCTGATCGTTCCCGCGGGCGCATAGGAGAGTTTGTCCACCAAAAGGTGATCGCCCACCATCACAGTCGTATCCATTGACGGCGTGGGTACGATAAACGACTGCACCAACGTCGTAATGCCAAACAGCAGCGTAATGATGGTGACGGTCCATTCGTGCAACAAGGCTCGCATGCGGTTATTTCACCCTACTCAAGTTCAACGCCTACTTAATCTCGTACGGATGGACCAGCATGAAAGTTCGCCGCCAGCGGGTTTTGGGAATGAAGTTAAAAACGACGTCTTTAATGTGCCCGATGCCAATCGAAGGATTCTGCAAATCGTCGGAAGGCGCGTCGTAGGACCAGTAGATCACCAACGGCTTGCCGATGATATTCTCCCTCGGCACAAAACCCCAATAGCGGCTATCGAGCGAGTTATCCCGATTGTCGCCCATGGCAAAGATCGAATTCGCCGGCACGACCACCTCGCCGTTGATGGTGTGGTTCTGCAGCATGTCCAGGGCGCGCGGGTCCAACATCACATCCGGTTCACCGGGAAAATTATCACGATAAGCGGAAGTGTAATCGCTTTTGTGAATTTTGTACGGCTCGTCGAGTTTCACGCCGTTCAAATAGAGCTGCTTGTTGACCACGCGGATACGATCTCCAGGCACTCCGATCGCCCGTTTCACAAACGTCTGGCGAATGTCCACCGGATAGCGAAAAACAATAATGTCGCCGCGTTTGACGTCGCGGTACGGCAGAATATATTTGCTGACTGGCCCAGTAGGGGCGTAGGCCAGCTTATCCACCAGAAGATGATCGCCAATCAGCAGGGTATCTTCCATGGAACCAGTGGGAATCACGTACGCCTGTACCAGTGTTGTGGTTAGGAACAAAAGCAGCAGGATGGTGATGGCCCATTCTGCGATAGCTCCGCGCATGGGTTCCGGGGGGGGATCGCTTGGCGCAGCCTGCGGCACTTCTTCGACGCTTGAAGCCACAGGCGCTGCAAACTCCGCCGCCTGCAGACCAGTTGTGCCACCAACTGAATCAACCGGCGTGTTGTCGACGCGACCAGGATGCGATTCCGTACTATTTAGGGGATCCACTCCACTCCATTTTACGCGCATTCTGCTTTCGCGCGGGAACTACCTTTAAAAACACAAACGGGCGGGATTGTTCCCGCGACCAACGGTAACAAAACGGGCGGGAACAATCCCACCCGCTGGAAACCAGATTCGCTTATGCCAGTCCTGTGATGTTGCCATCCGCGTCGACGTCAATATCGAAGCCGCGTTGCACCTTGCCCAGGCAGGGCATCAACATCATCGCGCCGGAGATCACCACCATGAAACCCGCACCGGCGGAAAGATTCACATCGCTCACCTTCATGGTCCAACCCGTCGGCACGCCCATCAGTTCAGGATTGTCGCTAAAAGAGTATTGGGTTTTGGCCATGCAAATCGGCAGCGCGCCGTAGCCCAACTCAGTAAAGCGCTTCAGCTTTTCCTGCGCCAGATCGGAATAGGCCACGTCGGCGGCACCGTAAATGGTGGTCGCGATGGTCTTGATCTTCTCTTGCAACGGCGCTTCCAGATTGTAGATCGGTTTCACCTTGCTGGTGTCGCTGGCCCCCGCGGCGGCAATCACCAACTTGGCCAAGTCCTCTGCGCCAGCCCCGCCGCGGGAGAAAGCTTCCACCAGCGCCATGGGAACACCGATCTTGCTGCAATACTCTTCGACGATTCGCAAATCCGCCTCGGCATCATCCGGAAAGTGATTGATACCCACAACCACGGAAACCCCAAAGCCTTGCAGATTTTTCGCGTGCTTGGCCAAGTGTGGCAGACCGGGAACCAATTCGCCGTTGCCCTGCAATTTCAAGCTGCGGACGGAGGTCACCAACACCACCGCGGAGGGCGTCAAACCGGAGGTGCGCATGACCAGATCAAAATATTTTTCCGCACCCAGATCCGAACCAAAGCCGCATTCGTTGACCACGTAGTCCGCCAACTGCAAGCCCATCGCCTGCGAAATAATGCTGCTGGTGCCGTGTGCAATGTTCCCAAACGGCCCAATATGTACGGTTGCGGGCGTGCCTTCAGTGGTTTGCACCAAATTCGGCATCAAGGCTTCGTTCAGCAACGCCATCATGCTGCCGGTGGCGTGAAACTCCGCAGCACGGACCAAATTGCCCGAACGATTGAACCCGACCACAATATTGTCAATGCGCTGGCGCAGATCGTCGCGATCCTTCGCCAAGCCCATGATGGCCATGATCTCCGAAGCAGCGGTAATCACAAACCCTGTCTTGCGTTCCGGCCCGGTGGACTTGGTTCCACCAATGGTAATGCGGCGCAGCGCGCGGTCGTTCATATCCATCGTGCGGGGCCAGCTGATGCGCTCTGGATCCAGGTCCAGCTCATTCCCATGGAAAATATGCGCGTCAATGACCGCGGAGAGCAAATTGTGTGCCGACGTAACGGCATGAAAATCGCCGTGAAAATGCAGATTGATCTTTTCCGCCGGTTCTACTCTTGCCAAACCGCCTCCGGCCCCTCCGCCCTTCATTCCAAACACCGGACCTAAGGACGGCTCCCGCGAGGTTACTACAACCTTCTTTCCTAGGCGCTCCAGTCCTTGCCCCAAACCAATGGATGTAACCGTCTTGCCTTCTCCAGCCTTGGTCGGACACGTCGCCGTGACCAGCACCAACTTCCCGCGACGGGGTAAGTCTGGATCCGTCAACAAACTCAGCTTCAGCTTTACGCCGTATGAACTGCAGCGCTCCACGTGTTTTTCGGGCACTTGCAGCTTGCGCACAATCTCTTCAATCGGTAACAGTTTTTGAGCCACGAATAGTTGATCCTTAAGATGAAGTTGTTCTGGAAACCAGGGCACAACACGCCCTAAATGCCGTGAAATCAAGGCGGAGTAAGCACACTTGCACACCGTGTGCCATCCAAAACCGTCAGATCCGATTGTACCCGATTACTTGTGATGCAAGCTTTCCAAGCGAATATCGCAGGGAATGCGAAAATCTTCGGCGGGACGCAGACGCCATCGGATTTAGAAGTACGGGGGCTTTGTGGTCGGGCTGCCGGGATTCGAACCCGGGACCTCTTGCACCCCAAGCAAGCGCGCTACCAGGCTGCGCCACAGCCCGAAGTGTTGAGTGTAACACTCCGGCAACCAGTTCCGCCGAAAAAACTGACCTGGCAGGCTGATTTTCCGGATGTAACTTCGCGCCAAACTTCCTCCACTCGCAACCGATAAGCATTTTGTCCACCCTGAAATCCCCAAAAAAATAGGACCCACAGAAACCAAACTCACCTATGTTTGCCTTAATCGGAATCGTCGTCGTCATTGGAGCCGTCCTCGGCGGCTATTTGATGGAAAAAGGTCCGCTGGCCGTGCTGGTTCAGCCGGCGGAGCTTGTCATTATTGGCGGTGCCGCGCTGGGAACACTGCTGATTGCCAACCCTCTCCCGGTGATCATCAAGGTTTTCACTGGCCTTATCGCCGTACTGAAGGGCAGCCCCTATAGCAAGGCCTACTACCTGGAAACCTTGAAAATGCTGAACGACCTCTTTATGCTTGCCCGCAAAGCTGGCATGGTGAAGCTCGAAGAGGACGTCGAAAATCCGGATAAGAGCCAAGTCTTTTCGAAATACCCGAAGTTCCTGCACAACCATCACGCGGTGCATTTCGTTTGCGACACCCTGCGAATGGCCATCAGCGGCGGCGTGCAGCCCTTCGATCTGGACCAGATGATGGAGATGGACATGGACGGCCATCACCACGAAGCTGGCATTCCGGTGGCCGCTCTAACCACTGTGGCCGATGCGCTTCCCGGTTTAGGAATCGTGGCGGCGGTGCTGGGCGTGGTCATCACCATGGGCGCGCTCGGTGGTCCCCCAGAGGAAATCGGCCACAAAGTCGCCGCGGCGTTGGTGGGCACCTTCCTGGGAATATTGATGTGCTACGGATTCCTGGGCCCATTGGGCGGCAACATGACCAAAATCAACGATAGCGAAATGGACTACCTGCGCTGCTTGCGCCAAGGAGTCATCTCCTTCGTGAAAGGGTCCGCCCCGGCGCTGGCGGTTGAATTCGCCCGGCGCAGTATTCCCCACGATGTTCGCCCATCCTTTAAAGAAACAGAAGCTGCCTGCAAGGGGGGTGCCGCTGGGGGAGGGGGCGCCTAGTGCTGTTCTTGTGTTTGGGGTCCTTCAGTTATGCGGCCCGATGAACGAAACCCCGACGAACGAAACAAGGGTCTAAGGACTAACCGATGAGCCAAGAACTTCCTCCCATTATCATCATCAAGAAAAAGGGCAGCCACGGTGGCCACCATGGCGGAGCGTGGAAAGTTGCCTACGCCGATTTCGTCACGGCCATGATGGCCCTGTTCATCGTTCTCTGGCTTCTGAATAGCAGTGTCCAGGTGCGCAAAGCCGTCAGCGCGTATTTCACTGATCCCTCCGGCAGTGGCAAGCTCTCGGGCAGCGCAGCCGCCGGGACAGGCGAGGCGGTCTCCATAAGTAAAGACGACATGGCTGATCTCAAAGACAAACTGGAACAGGCCATCAAGAAGAGTCCCGATCTGGCCAAGCTAAAAGACTATGTTCAGATGAGCGTCACCGGCGACGGTCTGCGCATCGAAATGCTGGAGAGCGATAAGGGAATGTTCTTCAAATCCGGTAGCGCTTTGCCCAGCGAAGTGGGTGATGAACTTCTGGTCGCGCTTAGCGCCGAACTCTCCAAACTCCCCAATAACATCATGATTGAAGGCCACACGGACGCCCGCCCCTTCAATAGCCGCAAAGACTACTCCAACTGGGAGCTGTCCACGGATCGCGCCAATTCGGCTCGCCGCTTAATGGAAGCAAGCGGCCTTCCGCCCGGCAAGGTCATTCAAGTCCGCGGCTTTGCCGACCAAAATCTCCGCGACCCTGAACATCCCGACGACGCCAAGAACCGCCGCGTCTCCGTCATCGTCCGCTACCAGGACCTCCAATCCTCCGATGAGGAGGGGGGAAAAGCCGGCGCTGAAGGTGGTGAGAAGAAGGAGGGGGATAAGAAGGAAGGCGAAAAACAGGAAGACCAGAAGGGCGAAAAAAAAGAAGGCGGAGACAAGAAATCAGAGGAAAAGAAAGAACCTGCCGCTACCGCAAAAACGGCTGTAGGCAAGCACGAGGCCAAACCGGAACACCAGGCCCAACCGGAACACGAAGCCCAACGGGAACACGAAGCCAAGTCCGAACCGAAGCACGAGGCGAAATCAACCGGGAAGGACCCGGCTCCGGCAAAAGCTAAAGGCCATGACCAGCAACCCACTTCCGAGGAAGCCCCTAAAGCGGAGACCCACAAAGCTGCACCAAAAGCCGCGCCTCACGCTGCTAAGCCCGCCGTTGCCGCCAAAGAAACGGGGAAGGAGTAGAAACACTTTACGGGCCGCATACTCAGGCCCTGCAATTCCTGCTTTAATGGAAATTGCTTATGGCCAACCATATAAAAGTTGAACTCCGGCAGACGGGCAACGCAACTTCAGAAGCGTCCATCCGCCATCACAAGGTATTGATTGATCGACCCACTGCCAAGGGTGGCGACGACCAGGGCCCCATGGGTGGCGAACTGTTTCTGGCCGCCATTGGCGGCTGTTTCATGAGCAATCTGCTGGCGGCAATCAAAACCCGCGAAGCAAACGTCAGTGCCGTTCACACTGAAGTCACCGGGACACTAGTCGACGCCCCAACACGCTTTGAGTGCGTGGAAGTTTCGGTCTCGGCGGAATATTCCGACCCGGATTTGTTCGCAAAACTGGTGGAAATCGCTGAGCGTGGCTGCATTATGGTAAATACTCTGCGCGGCAAATTGGACTTGACGGTCCGGATTGTCACCCCCGTTTAGCTAAGCGCTTCATCTAATCAGCCAATTAGCAAGGCCCCAAGGATTTATCTCTCGCCCGAACCGATTCATGCGCGATAATGGAGGTCAGGCAACCCCAGCGGTACTCCTCAGAAAAAACCTGCGGAGACTTGTCCTAACAAGGCATACTGAAGTGGCTGGCTTCTCTCACTCGTGAAATTTCTTCACCAACTTGCGGCACAACTGGAGCCCTTATTGGCGTCCAATCCAAAGTTTAGGACGGCGCTCGGCAGCGTTGGGCGCCTGGCGAGAAATCGGCGATTCCAGTATGGTTGCGTGGCGGTGCTGGCCGTCGGTTTCTGCGCCTATACAGTTCGCGTGTGGATGCAGGTGAGCCGCACCTTGAAGCAAGGCGTATTCGCCAGCTCATCCAATTTGTACGCCGCGCCACGGATGGTGGTGCAAGGCGACGCACTTAACCCCGATCAACTGATCACGGAATTAAGGGAGAGCGGTTACAGTGAAGCGCCACAAAATCCGCTGGGCTATTTCAAAGCCGGGGACGGTGCCATCGAAATTCACCCGGGGGAGCAATCGTATTTTCGCCCCGAAGCGGCATTGCTGAAATTTTCCGGCACCAAACTCGCCCGAATCAAAATGCTGGACAACGGCGAGAACGTGAATGAATATTTTCTGGAGCCGCATTTAATCACCAGCGTCGATGGAGGCTCACGCGAAAAACGCCGCCTGGTCACCTACAACAAAATTCCACAGGTCCTGGTAAATGCAGTGCTTTCGGCTGAGGACAAACGTTTCTTCAGCCACTGGGGTTTCGACCCGCTGCGCATTGCCAAGGCTCTTTATGTAGACGTACGCTCCGGACGGAAGGAACAGGGCGGATCCACCTTGACCATGCAGTTGTCGCGCATGTTGTGGCTGGATCAAAACAAAAATTGGGCCCGCAAGGCGACGGAATTTTTGATCACCCTGATTCTGGAGGTGCGGCTTTCGAAGCAGGAGATTTTCGAACACTACGCCAACGAGATCTACCTGGGCGAACACAGCACCTATGCCATTCATGGGTTCGGACAAGCTGCATCGGTCTATTTTCACAAAGAGATTGAGAACCTGACGCTGCCCGAAGCCGCCTTGCTGGCCGGACTCATCCAACGGCCCAGCTATCTGCAGCCGTTTCAGCATCCCGAGCGCGCCATCTCCAGACGCAATCTGATTTTGGGCATGATGCGGCAAAACGGTTTTATCGGCGACGTTCAACTGGAAGCGGCGTTGCAGGATAAGTTGACCCTGAATCCGGTCCCGGCCGATTATGGCGACGCGCCCTATTTTGTGGCGTTGGCGCTGGATGAACTGAACGCCCGCATCCCGCCGCCAGCCGAAAATCAGCCGCCCGTGCCCCGGCGTATTTATACAACCATGGACGCTGACCTGCAACGGATCGCCGTCGAAGCGGTGCAGGAACAAATGCCCAACGTGGACCAGCAGTTGATTGCGAAGTACGGCAAGGAAGCCAGGAACTGGGGTCCACCACAGGTGGCGTTGCTGGCGCTGGATCCAAAAACGGGAGAGGTAAAGGCCGCGGTGGGTGGACGCAACTATGTCACCAGCCAGTTGAACCACTTGCTTTCCAAACGCCAACCAGGATCGGTATTTAAGCCATTTGTATACGCCGCGGCCCTGCACAACCGGGTTTACCGGCGCGAAGGACCCATCACGCAAGCCAGCACCTTGCAGGACGAACCGCACAAGTTCTGGTTCCATCACGAATCCTATGAACCCACCAATTTCGGCGACAACTACTTCGGTGAAGTGACGCTGCGACGCGCGCTGGCACATTCGTTGAACGTAGCCACGGTGGAACTGGCCGAAGAGGTTGGCTACAACAAAGTGGCGGACTTGGCGTGGAACGCGGGCCTGAATAAGGAAATTCAACCCACGCCGTCCATGGCCCTGGGCTCCTACGAGACCACGCCAATCGAAATAGGCGGCGCTTACACCGTTTTTGCGAACCGTGGAATCTATACGAAGCCCAGATTCATCAGTTCCATCCGGGAGATGCAAACGGGTAAGCAAGTGGTCCGAGACGCGCCGGAACAACACAGAGTACTTGATGAACGCGTGAATTACCTGATGGTGGATATGCTGCAGGAAGTAGTCAACAGCGGGACCGCCGCTGGTGTACGTGGCATGGGTTTCTACGCGCCGGCTGCTGGCAAGACCGGCACTTCACGCGACGGTTGGTTTGCCGGATTTACCAGCGAATTACTGGTGGTGGTTTGGGTTGGTTTTGACGACAATCGCGAGCTGAATCTGGAAGGGGCACGCTCGGCCCTTCCCATTTGGACCGCATTCATGCGCAAGGCAGCCGAACGTTCGCGTTACGTGCCGCACGAATTGTCGTCCCGGCCGGACGGGTTGGTGCAAGTGGAAATCGACGCGGAAACCGGCAAGTTAGCTGGGCCCGCCTGCACAGTAAAGGCATGGGCGTATTTCTTGCAAGGGCAGGAACCAAAGGAAGAATGTCCGGGACACGAAACCGATCCTGCGACGGGTGAACCGGTGAGTGAACTCGCCCAGCCCTTGGCGTTGCCGATAACAAAGGAGATTGTCTCCCATGCCACGCATTAGCCGGCTTTTGCTGTTGGCGGCGAGCACCTTCGCTCAGGAACAGACCGCCAACAAACCCTCACCGGCTCCATCACGCGAGCGAAAACAAATGCGCGCACGCGCATTGGATCAAACTCGCGCATTGGATCAAAGTGGATCCGCGGAAAATCAAATGGCCCCGGTATGGGCCGCATCGTCCGACACGCGTTCTTACTCCAGTGGTCCGGCCGAGCCGGTACGCTGGGATGGCCCGCAAACGGGCACGTCGGTCTATTTTTCCAAGAACGTAATTGGCAAGCGTTCGGCAAGCGGAGAGTCGCTTGATCCGGAGGAGCTCACCGCCGCGCACGCATCGTTGCCATTCGGCACCCTGCTGAAAGTCACGAACACGAAAAATGGCAAGGAAGTAACCGTGCGGATCGTGGATCGCATTTCTGGTGGCTCTACGCACATTATAAGCGTGAGCGAACGGGCGGCCAGAGAACTCGATTTCCGGCGTGCCGGAATCGGATCGGTCCGCATCATGCCAATAGAAAAACCTTAAAGCATTGAATTCCCTGGAAAACTCATCAGACCTCATGTCGGCACTGCACACATTAACGTCTCAAACAAAGTGGTTGATCCTTACCGCCGGATTGTTTCTGGCTCTTACGCCGGGCTGCTCTCGCCTAGCCAAAAACACGGAGGGAGCCACTGCGCAATCCGCGCCGCCGCCCGTGGAAACGGCCATCGATCCGCAGCTTTTAAATGATGCCGCGCGTTTCATTGCCGGACTGCCGGGGCGCCCGCAAGGTGCCTATCGTGAACTGGAAGCGACAGCAGCCTGGCATGACTACGCCGGCGCCTTCGATAAGACTTGGTCCACCGCAGAGATCCAACAATTCGCGCCCGTGCGCGCCTTTGAGGAGCGCGAACTGAAGCCGGCCAGCACTGGAAATTCTTTTCTGTTCTACCCTTTCAGCGGGCCCGACGTTTTATACGCCACGCAATTTTTCCCGCGCAGCACGCTGTATGTGATGGCGGGCTTAGAGCCAGTGGGTAGTCTCCCTATGCCCAATGCATTTCAGAGCAACGACCTGGCGAACGGTTTGCGCGGATTGCGCACGGCTGCAGCGTCCATTTTCCGGCGTAGTTTTTTTATCACCAATGAAATGAAAGTGCAGTTTGCCGGAGAGGATACCGACGGCTTGCTACCAGTGATTGTGATGCTGTTGGCGCGCTCCGGCTATATGTTCGACGGCATGCGCCTGGGCGATATTACGGAGCAAGGCACCTTCGCGGCGCTGGCAGGTGACGCCTCCAAGCCGGCACTACCCAAACATACGGCAGTCGAATTGGTTTTTCATACAGGTTCACCGGAGGCACCACAAAAGAACGGGCCCCGCAAAACCTTGTACTACGTTTCGACGGACTTGGCTGGCCGTTACGACCCCACCAAAGGTTTCGGCCGGTTTATCGCCTCCAAAGGCCAGCACGATACACTGATCAAGTCGGCGTCGTACCTGCTGCACCTGGCTCCGTTTACCGCGCTTCGCAAGCACGTTCTTGAATCAAGCAGCCTAATTTTACAGGATGACACGGGTATTCCCTATCGCACTCTGCACAACGATTCTTGGCACTTACAGTTGCTCGGCCACTACAGCGCGCCCGGCCCTCCGTTCAAGAATAAATTACAGAAAGACCTGGCGGCAGCATTCGAGCAACCCGGCGCCACTCACGAACTGAATTTTCGAATCGGGTATGGATATGGGCAACGGGCATCCAGCTTGATTCTGGCTACCCGTAAGAGCGATGCTTTGCACGCGGCCACTCCCGCACCAACACAAAACTCAAACTAGCGGCGAGCCGGTTCCGAACGCCCGATTGGTAAGAGCATTTTCTCATCCAAGAATGAGCCTGAAGGAGTGACGATCAGGCGGGTGAGGTGCTGGGCTCCTTTCTTGGTTTTTGGGATAGGAAGAGGGATCGCGCTGCAAAATCTGTTGCGTCGCCGGCCCGGCCCTTCAAACTGGCTCGCCTCACTGGCCTGCAGCAAACCTCAGTTTTCCTCCAGGCTCTGCGCTCTCCCCTGCTTGCATGCGGATGATCAATCCCCAGCATCCGCTCCCCCTCCTCCTTCATGCTTATGCTGCATTCGACAAGACTGGATCAGGCGCGAAAGCAGTAGGCGTGCTACACTCTAATTTCATGTTCGCCGCGAAACGCCATTATCACGTCAGCCATCCGCACCACGCGCATTCCCATTTGCGGCGGGCTCACTCTTAATCGCTTCCTCTTTCCACAAAGACGATTTTGCAGTTTTCCGAAGAACCCGCCGGTTTAAAGACCTGGCGGGATTTTGCGTGAATACGGACTAGAAAAAGGACACTGACCATGCAACTGGACTTCAAAAAATTGGACGGACTTCTTCCCGCAATCATCCAGGATCATCAAAGCGGCCGCGTTCTAATGCTGGGCTTCATGAACGAGGAAGCGTTCCAAAAGACCGTGGAAACGGGCTTCGCCACATTTTATAGCCGTAGCCGCAACAAACTCTGGTTGAAGGGCGAAAGCTCCGGTCACAAATTGGTGGTCAAAGAAATCAGCACCGATTGCGATGTCGACACGGTGCTGGTGAAAGTGGAAGCGCTGGGCCCTGGCGTCTGCCACGAAGGTTACCAAAGTTGTTTTTATCGCCGTTTGGAAAAAGACGGCGAATGGAAAGTGACAGAAGAACGCTCCTACGATCCAGCCAAAGTATACGATAGCTAACATGAAACTCAAATTAGGAATTCCCAAGGGCAGTCTGGAAACCGCGACGGTGGATTTGTTTCGCCGCGCCGGTTTTCAAATCACCATCAATAGCCGCTCCTACTTTCCGGCGATTGACGATCCGGAAATTGAGTGCATGCTGATTCGCGCGCAAGAGATGGCCCGCTATGTGCAGGACGGCGTGCTGGACGCTGGCTTGACGGGCCGCGACTGGGTGGAGGAGAACGAAGCTGATGTGGAACGCGTGGCCGATCTGGTTTACGCCAAACAGAGCTTTGGCAAAGTACGATGGGTGCTGGCCGTTCCCGAATCTTCGCCTTTTCAATCGGTGAAAGATTTGAACGGGAAAGTGATCGCCACGGAATTAGTCGCCGCCACGAAGCGCTACCTGGAACGCAACGGCGTGACGGCGAAAGTGGAATTCAGTTGGGGTGCGACGGAAGTGAAGCCACCGACTTTGGCCGACGCCATTGTGGAGGTGACCGAAACCGGCTCATCGCTGCGCGCCAATAAGCTGCGCATTATTGAAACCGTGATGGAGTCGAACACGCAGCTGATCGCTAATACAAATTCCTGGAAGGACCCTGTTAAGAGACAAAAACTGGAAGACATCAAAATGCTGCTGGAAGGAGCCATCAACGCTTTAGGGAAAGTGGGCTTGCTTTTGAACGTAGCGCAGAAGGACCTGAAAACGGTGGTGGAAATTCTGGGCGGACTGAAAGGCCCAACCATTTCGCCGCTGAGTGAAGACGGCTGGCTGGCGCTCAATACGATTCTGGAAGAATCTAAAGTGCGCAGCATTATTCCGCGCCTGAAGGCAGCGGGCGCGCAGGGAATTGTGGAATATCCACTGAACAAAATCATCATGTAGCGGACTTAGAGAATAATGATTCGGATTTTAGATCACAAGGATGCGGGCTTTCTGGTCCAACGCAAAACCGCTCGACTGGAAGAAGCGGAGCGTGCGGTTGCGCCGATTCTCGCCGCCATTCGCGAGCGTGGCGATGAAGCTTTGCTGGAATACGCGCGCAAGTTTGACGGCTTCGCTGGCACAAGCGTCAAGATCGACATTCGGGGAGCACTCTCCAGTTCATTCGAGAAAGCTGTCGCGGCGGCCGCAAAGAACATTCGCAGCTACGCAGAAGCGCAATTGCCGCGCGAATGGTTTGTGAATGAAGCCGATGGTCGGCGCTTAGGACAAATCATCCGTCCGCTGGATGCGATGGGTGCGTACGTTCCAGCTGGCCGCTATCCCCTGCCCTCGACAATGTTGATGACCGTGATTCCCGCGCAAGTGGCAGGCGTGGCGACAACCTGTGTCGCCTGTCCCAATCCAAGCCCCGAAATCATGGGCATTGCCGAGTGGCTGGGCGTGACGCATATGTTTAAAATGGGCGGCGCGCAAGCCATCGCGGCACTGGCGTACGGAACCGAAACTGTTCCGAAGGTGGATCGGATTGTCGGGCCCGGCAACATTTACGTAGCCGCCGCGAAGAAATTGATCGCGGGGGAAACCGGAATCGATTTTGTCGCCGGACCAACCGAAATCGTGATCATCGCCGTCGACGGAAATCCCAAATGGATTGCGGCGGACTTACTGGCGCAAGCCGAGCACGACGTAGATGCGTCGGCCATTCTCCTGACCACATCGCGCACCCTTGCTCAGCATGTTGCCGATGAAGTGGATCTGCAATTGTCGACACTGCCCACGGCCGGGGTGGCTCGACCGTCGATCAACAATAACGGAGCGATTGTGATTGTCGACTCGCTGGATCAGGCAGTGGAGCTATCCAATCAACTTGCGCCGGAACATTTGGCACTGCATGATGGTTCGCTGTTAGACAAAATCCGCCACGCAGGCGCGGTCTTCATTGGACCTACCAGCACAGAGGCCGCAGGCGATTACGCATCTGGTCCCAATCACGTTTTGCCAACTTCCGGTGCGGCGCGTTTGCGAGGAGGATTGTCAGCAGCGGATTTCGTCAAGGTGATTGCGGTGCAGGAACTCTCCGCTGAAGGCTTGACACTTTTGACTCCGACCATCACGGCACTGGCACGCGCCGAGGGGCTTGAGGCACACGCCAGGTCAGCAGAAGTGAGAAACAGCCATGGCTGAGTTTCTGACGCCGCGCCCGGCAGTGCGCGAAATGGCGCCGTATTCTCCGCCCACCGGCGGGCGCTCCGACAAGTTGCGCTTGGACTTCAACGAGAACACCGTTGGCTGTTCGCCAAAAGTGATTTCGTTTTTGAAGGACAAACTCACGGCGAGTGCGCTTACCATTTATCCCGAATACGTGGAGGCGAGGCAGGAGCTTGCCGCCTACTTCGGGGTGGAGCCCGCTGAGTTAATAATGACCAACGGCACTGACGAAGCAATTCAAGTGTTGGTGAATACGTTCGTCGACGACGGTGATGAAGTGCTGTTGCTGAAGCCGTCCTATGCGATGTATCGTTTTTATTCCGAACTTGCGGGAGCGAAAGTTCGCGAGGTGGAATATGACCAGAAAGACTTGGCGTTTCCGCTGCAGGCCGTGCTGTCTGCCATCACACCGGAAACCAGGGCGATCTTCGTCGCCAATCCCAATAATCCTACGGGCACGGGCATGGACCTGCGTGGCGTGAAAATGATACTGGACGCCGCGCCGCACGCTGCGGTGTTGATCGACGAAGCGTATTTCGAATTTTGCGGCATCACCGCGCTACCGTTCCTGCGACAATTCCCGAATTTGTTTGTGAGCAGGACTTTTTCCAAAGTCTTTGGTATGGCCGCCATGCGCTGCGGTGTGTTGCTTTCCTGCGCGGAAAACATTCGCTGGATGCACAAAGCGCAATCACCGTATAGCGTAAACATGCTGGCGGCATTGGCCGCCCGCGCGGCCATTCAAGATCGCGAATACGTCAGCGAGTATGTAAAAGAAGTGCTGACCGCGCGCGAACTGGTTTATCAGGGCCTCAGCCGCCTGGGCATTCCGTTCTATCAAAGCCAGGCGAATTTTGTATTATTCCGCGTCGGCAGCCGCGCGGTTCCGTTGCGCGACGGACTGCGTACGCGCGGGGTTCTGGTCCGCGACCGCAGCTACGAAATCCCGGGATGCGTGCGCGTCACCATCGGCAGTTGCGAACAGATCCAACGCTTTCTAGCGGAGTTGGAGGATTTGTGGATCCACTAGCATCCCCCAAGACCTCATCCCTCATCATCTTTGACATGGACGGCGTGCTGGCGGAAGTAACCGAATCCTATCGCGAATCGATTGTCCAGACGGTAAAACATTTCACCGGCAAAACGATTGATCGCGATCTGATTCAGGACTACAAAAATCAGGGCGGCTGGAACAACGATTGGGCGCTATCGCAAAAGATTGCGGCGGACCTGGGCGTCACGGTGGACTATCAGTCAGTGGTGGATCAGTTTAACGTGTTCTTCCTGGGCACAGACGGCACCTATCGGGACGGACTGATTCAGCGCGAAAGGTGGTTCCCTCAGCCAAGACTGCTGGACCGCCTGGCCGCGGGTCATCGCCTCGCTATTTACACTGGCCGTCTGCGTTATGAGGCCGAGATCACGCTGAAGCGCTTTGCACCCGGCATGACCTTCGATCCTCTGATATGCGCTGATGATGTGCGCGTAGGCAAACCGGATCCGGAAGGCCTAATTACGATTTTGAAAGCCACATCCACTCTGAAAACGACATCGGCGCGAAAAGTTTGGTACGTGGGAGATACGGTGGATGATGCACGCTGCGCGCGAGCGGCCGGGGTACCGTTCATCGGAATCGCCGCCGCGGGCCACACCAAGCGTGACGAATTGATTCAGCTTTTCAAAAACGAATACGCCATTGCAGTGCTGGAGAACATCAACGAGATTGAGGGGGCGCTGTGAGAAGACACATTCGGAAAGCCAGCATTGAGCGCCTGACCACGGAAACCCAGATCAGCGGCAACCTGACGATTGAGGGCAGCGGCAAATACAACGTTTCGACTGGAATCCGTTTTTTTGATCACATGCTGGAATTGTTCACCAAGCATGGCGGATTCGATCTGACGCTGAAGGCCAACGGAGATTTGGACGTGGACCAACACCACACCGTGGAAGATGTGGGTATTGCGTTGGGGCAGTTATTCGCTAAGGCGCTCGGCGATCGCAAGGGCATCAACCGCGCTGGCTATTTTGTGTTGCCGATGGATGAAACGCTCGCGGTAGTGGCGGTGGATCTGGGCGGGCGGCCTGCTTTGGTTTACAAAGACCTGGTGAAGGTGCGGCTGGTGGGTGATTTGCAAACCGAGTTGGTGGAGGATTTCTTCGGCGGCTTTGTCAATCACGCCGGGGCGAACTTGCACGCGAAGATTCTCTACGGACGGTCGAATCATCATAAGATTGAGGCCATTTTCAAGTGTTTCGCGCGAGCGATGCGTTATGCCAGCTCGCATGATGAACGGTTGAAGAATTTGCTCCCGTCGACCAAGGGCCTCTTATGATTTCGATCTTTGACTACGGCGCCGGTAATCTGCGGTCGGTGGAAAATACGCTGGGGGCGATTGGCGCCCCTTATATGCTCATCCGCAAGCCTGAGGAACTTCGCGCAGCCACGAAGCTGATTCTACCCGGGGTGTGGCACTTCGGGCAGATGATGCGCGCACTGAATGAAATGAAGGTGCGGCAGGCGCTGAGCGAAACGATTCAGAGGGGGGTTCCGTTTTTGGGCATCTGCCTGGGATTACAGGCTTTGTTCACCGGCAGCGAAGAAGCTCCCGAAGAAAAGGGGCTGGGACTATTTCAGGGAACGGTCCGGCGGTTTCAAGGAGACATGCGGATACCGCACATGGGCTGGAATCAACTGGAACGGCGGCGCGAATCGAGGCTCCTGAACGGCACCGGCGATCAACCGTATCTGTACTTCGCACACAGCTACTATGCGCCGGTGGTGGACGCGACCTCGGCAGTGTGTGAGTACTCACTGGCTTACACCGCCGTGCTGGAGCACAACAATATGAGTGGTGTACAATTTCACCCCGAAAAATCGGGTGATTTGGGATTGCGCATCGTCCGCAATTTTGTGGAGAGCTGATCATCCCATGCTGGCCAAACGCATCATTCCTTGCCTGGACGTAACCGGCGGCCGTGTCGTGAAAGGCGTCAACTTCGTGAACCTGCGTGACGCGGGCGATCCGGTGGAGTTGGCCGCGCGCTATAACGAACAGGGTGCCGACGAACTGGTCTTTCTGGACATCACTGCATCCAGCGACAATCGCGACACCATGGTGGATGTGGTGGCGCGTACCGCACGTCAGGTGTTTATTCCGCTGACCGTAGGCGGAGGGGTCCGCACGGTGGATGACGCGCGTAAAATTCTACACGCCGGTGCCGACAAGGTGAGCGTGAACACAGCGGCAGTACGGAGGCCAGAGTTGATCACTGAGTTGTCGAACGAGTTTGGCGCACAGGCGGTGGTTTTGGCCATCGATGCCCGTAGAAACATCGATGCTCGTAGAAACATCGATGCTCGAAGAGAGTCACCGGGGACGTGGAACGTCTTTACCAAAGGCGGCCGTCACGATGAAGGGATGGATGCGGTGGAATGGGCGGCGCATGGCGAGCAACTGGGCGCGGGGGAAATTCTGTTGACGTCCATGGATACCGACGGCGTTCAGACCGGTTTCGATTGCCCTCTTACTGACGCCGTGAGATCGGCCACACGCATTCCGGTGATTGCTTCCGGCGGCGCGGGCAAGCCGGAAGACTTCTTCGAAGTTTTGCAAAACGCCGGTGCCGATGCCGCGCTGGCTGCCTCCATCTTTCACTACGGAACATATTCGGTAGGCGACCTCAAAACATTTCTGGCCCAACGGAAAGTAGTGGTGCGCTGGTGATTATCCCTTGTATTGATTTGATGGAAGGCAAAGTAGTGCAACTGGTGCAGGGCCGCGATAAGGCGCTGGAGGGCGACTTACCCGCTGAAATGCTGAAGAAGTTTTCGGCGTTCCCGGAGATTCAGGTGATCGATCTGGATGCGGCCATGGGTACCGACGAGAACTCCGCGCTGGTGGAATTTCTCGCAAGCAAAGCCCGGTGCCGAGTGGGTGGAGGAGTGCGCACACCGGAGCGCGCGCGCAAGCTGATCGAGCAAGGCGCGCATCGTGTGATCGTCGGTACGGCTGCGTTTACGCCGGTGATCCATGACATTGCCGCCGCGGTTGGTACCGAGAGAGTAGTGATTGCGCTCGATTCCAAACACGGGAAGATTGTGGTGAAAGGCTGGCAGGAATCGACCGACCTGACGGCTGAGGAAGTGATTGGCCGGCTGGAACCGCTGTGCGGCGGCTTTCTGTGCACCTATGTGGACAAAGAAGGCATGATGCAGGGCACGGATCTAGACTGGTTCCGCCGCTTGCGCGCCGCGACGAAACACGAAATCACGGCGGCCGGCGGAATCACGACCACAGACGACATTCGCCAACTGACCGCGATGAATATCAACTCAGCCTTAGGCATGGCCATCTACACCGGACGGTTGGATTTGGCGGAACTGGCGCAGATGAATCGATCTTCGAAGACCTAAAAGCAAAACGCGCACCGGAAAACCCGATGCGCGTTTCAAATAAAACAGTGGCGGTTTGCTTTAAGGCCGTGCTTGCTTTATGCCGGCTGGGGGCCGTCCAGCATCCCGGGCACCCTGCGAGGCGGTTCAGGCTTGATCACCTGCTGGGTGTCACCATCGCCAGATCCCTGCGGAGGTGGGGGTTGCACGGCGGCCAAGGTTTCGCCCTGGATCAACTGCATCACTTCGGCGCCGTCCAGAACTTCACGTTCCAGAAGGGCCTTGGCGATTCGTTCCATGGCGTCAGCCCGGCCAACGATGATTTCCTTGGCGCGATCGTAGCCCGCTTGCACCAGTTTCTTTACTTGCTCGTCGATGCGAATGGCGGTCTCTTCGCTGTAGTCACGATGTTGCGCGATTTCGCGGCCCAGGAAGATTTGCTCTTCGCGTTTGCCGAAGCTCAACGGACCCAACTCGCTCATGCCCCATTCGCAAACCATCTTGCGCGCGATGTCGGTGGCACGTTCAATATCGTTACTGGCGCCGGTGGTCATGTGGTGCAGGAAATGTTCCTCGGCAATCCGTCCACCCATGAAGATAGCCAAGCTCGCTTCCAGATACTCCTTCTTATAGGTATGGTTGTCGTCGAGCGGCAACTGCATGGTCAAGCCCAGCGCCATACCGCGCGGAATGATGGTGACCTTGTGGAGCGGGTCGGCGAAGGGCGTCAGCGCGGCGACGATGGCGTGGCCCGCTTCGTGATACGCCGTCACCTTCTTCTGTTCGTCGGTGATGATCATGCTCTTGCGTTCCACGCCCATCATCACCTTGTCTTTGGCCAGCTCGAAATCGAACTGGGTAACCACTTTGCGATTCTGGCGAGCGGCCACCAGCGCGGCTTCGTTCACCAAGTTGGCTAAATCGGCACCGGCGAAACCCGGTGTTCCGCGGGCAATTTTGTTCAGCTCGACATCATCGGCCAACGGTACTTTTTTAGTGTGAACCTTGAGGATCTGCTCGCGGCCCTTGACGTCAGGACGGCCAACCACCACGCGGCGGTCGAAACGGCCCGGACGCAGCAGCGCCGGATCCAGCACGTCGGGGCGGTTGGTGGCGGCCACCAAAATCACACCCTCATTGGACTCAAAGCCATCCATTTCCACCAGCAATTGGTTAAGCGTCTGTTCACGTTCGTCGTGTCCGCCACCCAAACCGGCTCCGCGATGGCGGCCGACAGCGTCAATTTCGTCGATAAAGATGATGCAGGGTGCGTTCTTCTTGCCCTGTTCAAACAGATCGCGAACGCGGCTGGCGCCAACGCCCACGAACATTTCCACGAAATCCGAACCGGAAATGGAGAAGAAAGGCACGTTGGCTTCGCCGGCAATCGCGCGGGCCAGCAAAGTCTTACCGGTTCCCGGGGAGCCCACCAGCAGTACGCCCTTCGGAATGCGGCCGCCTAGTTTCTGAAACTTCTGCGGTTCGCGCAGGAAATCGATGATCTCCTGCAGTTCTTCTTTGGCTTCTTCCACGCCAGCCACATCTTTAAAGGTGACCTTCTTCTGTTGCGAGGAGTGCAAACGGGCGCGCGACTTGCCAAAGCTGAGGGCTTTGTTGCCACCGCTTTGCATCTGTCGCATCATGAAAATCCAGAAGCCCAGCAGCAGCAGAATCGGCAGAGCTTGCGCCGCGAAGGAGACCCAGCCGCCGCCGCCGTCCTTTTCCACCGTTACTACCACTCCCTTATCGATAAGAAGAGTAGTGAAATCGTTGTAGCGCTGCGGAACCGTCGAGTGAAATTCGTCGCCGTTCTTGTATTTGCCGTGAACATCGCCGGTGATGCTGTTCATCGTCAGCTTGTCCACCTTGCCGTCTCGGACGTCTTTCACCAGAGCCGAAAAATCGGGCTGTTGCCCCGCTGGTTTATTGTTATGGAAGGCCAGATACACTAGGCCAACCAAAATCAAAATCACCACCCAAAGTACTGCGTTCCTGACACTTGAGTTCATGAAATCTCCCAAGCCGGCCGCCGATTCCCGGATCGACGTGACGGCCACTGCCTATAATGACGAGAGCAGAGGCGCAAAAGATTCATCTGAGTTTATTGCCGCCCTCTGCTGCCTTGCGTTCGTTGCCCCAAATCCGAAAAAACCCTACCGAATCTTTGCTGTCGCCAAGCTGCCGATTGAAAATCAACGGTCCCGCGAAATCCTCAGCAAACCCCTGGGCGAACCCAGCAGCTGGACCGAACTGCTTCGCCCAAACGATCACATCCCCATAAGTTACAATCGGCCAAAAAGGCCGACGCCATGAGGGGACACGGACCCGTTGGAACATTTCCTTCATCTTTTGTTCCGTTGCGCGCCCCTCCGGCCGGTAGCGATCCCCGGCCCGCCAACCGCGCAGTTGTAAGGAGCATCCTCTAAACTGGCTCCCAATCTGATTCCGCGCCGTTCTTTCCTGAATCGGCTCCCCACTGCCAGACAAAGCAGTTCCAGCTAAACTAACTCCCACTAAACTGCCGCCCATTCGGTCGACCGGCCTTAGCCAAAGCGCGGCTGACTTTAGCGTAGCACCGTTTGCCTGCTGATGAGGCGACAAGCCCGCAGCGGTGTCGGGCTGCTCATCATGGCAGTCAGTTATGAATACCAGCGAACCATCCGGGGCCGGGTAAGTGCCTGGGCTGGAAAGGTGAGTAACCGGCGGCGCGTTGAGTTCAACTCCTGCCTTACGCAGCCACAACAGGCCGCAGGACCGGGTGATCCAAATACCCGGCAAATGGACGCTGCGTTCTTCGCCCTGTTCGGCAGCCAGTTCCAGTACGCATTCGACGTGGCCGAAATCGACGTTCTGTAGATCGCTTTTCACTTGGGAAACCAACGCGCGAATAAATCGCCGTGCGACTGCTTTCGGCAATTCCGTCACCGACTTGGCCGACACTTCGGCGCCCCCGCCAAACGGTTGACACAGATTGGAGAGCAGCGCCTCCATCTCGCTGTGCCACCATCGCTCTTCTTCGAAAGCCAAATCGGCCAACTGAGCAAGTGCGGAGGTGAGTTGCGGATTCCAATCGCGTTGTAGTTCGGGAAGGAGAGAGTGGCGAATCCGGTTGCGGGCAAAACGGGCGTCCTGATTGCTTTGGTCTTCGCGCCAGTCTTGGCCATGGGAGCCAAGAAACTCGACCACTTCGGCGTGAGTAGTGTCCAATAGCGGCCGGATCAGTCCGCCATTATTCACAGGGTGAACGCCGGAGATGCCCGCGGAGCCTGACCCGCGCAAGATGCGAAATAGGACGGTTTCGGCCTGATCGTCACGGGTGTGGCCCACGGCAACGCGATCGGCCAGATTGCTTTCGATCAGCCCGCGAAAGAAAGCGTAGCGGGCGTTGCGGGCGGTTTGTTCGAGATTGCCGTCCGCAAGCCTGGGCCTGCCCTCCGCGCATTGAAACGGCAATTCCAATCGTGCGGCAAGTTGCTCTACGAATTCCTGGTCCTCGTCGGAGGCTTTGCCGCGCAGCTTGTGATTCAGGTGCGCGACACGCAATGTAACGCCATATTCCGGGGCCAGTTGCACCAACGTCAGCAGCAGACACACCGAGTCCGGCCCGCCCGAAACCGCCACTGCCACGCGGCAACCCATGGGCAACATGTTATAACGAGTAATGGTTTTTCGAATCCGTTCAAGCAGCACTGGTGTCTTTATTCTAATTTGTCTGGAAAGTGGTTCTTAGGCCATGGGTGCCGATCCGATGGCCGCGGAACTGCAGCAACGTGCACAACGCATCCAGCTATTTTTGATGGATGTGGACGGCGTGCTCACCGACGGCAAGTTGTTTTACTTTCCGGGACCGGACGGCAAGATCGCCGAGACCAAGGGTTTTAACGCACAGGACGGCATTTCGCTGCAATGGCTGGCGTGGAATCATATCCAGACCGGCGTGATCAGCGGCCGTGTGTCTCCGGCAACCGAGGAGCGCGCCAGGCAGGTTGGCATGACCTATGTCTATCAAGGCCACATCGAAAAGATCCCGATTCTCGATGAAATCATTGCGAAAAGCGGCATTCCGGCCGCAAATATTGCATACGCTGGTGACGACCTGACCGACGTACCCATCTTCCGCCGCGTGGGTTTGGCCCTGGCACCAGCCAACGCGCGCGCGGAAGTGAAAGCGGCCGCACATTACGTCGTGGCCGCTGTTGGTGGAAACGGCGCCGTGCGCGACATGGTGGAAATTCTGTTGCGCGCCCAAGGTAACTGGGATTCGATTCTGAAAAAATATCAGGCCTAAACAAATCTCATGGAAAGAATTGGCATTGAAGTAGAAGCAACGGCGGGGCCTGGAGTGCTGCACGAACTTACCGGCGTGATCGCTAAGCATTCCGGAAACATCACCAGCGTGGAGATTGTCGAGGCCTCGCGAACCTACTTCGAAATTGAAACGCCGGGCGCGCCGGACGCCATGCTGGAGGGCCTGCGCCAGTTGCCGATCGTCAAAGGCCTTAGCTCGGTCGACACAATGG
Organism: Terriglobia bacterium; assembly: GCA_025350105.1. Lineage (GTDB taxonomy): Bacteria > Acidobacteriota > Terriglobia > Bryobacterales > Bryobacteraceae > Palsa-187. The sequence goes on from JANXYJ010000187.1 coordinate 34,836, forward strand.
AGAAGATTTACGGCAAGCGCATCATCATCGTGGGAGGTGGCGCGCAAGTAGGGCAAGTGGCCATCGGAGCCATCACCGAAGCGGACCGCCACAACATCCGCGGCGAACATATTTCGGTTGACACCATACCACTGGTAGGTGAGCTTCCGTTGGCCGCCGCGGTGCGCGCCACAGCCCGCCTGCCGCGCGTAAAGGCGATTGTTCTTGCTGGTTCACTGATGGGCGGCGAGATCGAAAAAGCCGTGCGCGAAGTGCGCGCGAAAGGGTTGCTCGTCGTCAGTTTGAATATGGCAGGCAGCGTTCCCGACGCGGCGGATTTGGTGGTCACCGACCCCGTGCAAGCCGGCGTGATGACTGTGATGGCGGTGGCGCACACGGCGAAATTTTCGATTGAACGGTTGAGTAAGCGGGTGTTCTAGGTTTACGCCGCGTTCACGGCCAGGTGTTTCTCAATGGTCGAGATCAAGTGCGCGGGCTGCACCGGCTTTGAAATATACGAATTCATGCCCGCCTGCATGCAGCGTTCCTGGTCTCCGTTCATGGCGTGCGCCGTCATGGCGATGATGGGCAGTCGATCCCAGCGCGTGTTGCGGCGGATGGAGCGAGTGGTCTCAATGCCGTCCATCACCGGCATCTGCACGTCCATCAGGATCACTTGATAGTCGTCTGGATTGGCTTCCAGACGGGCCAGGGCTTCGCGCCCATCATTGGCAATATCAATCTTATAGCCCTTCTTGCGCAGCATGGCGAGAACAACTTTTTGATTCACCAGGTTGTCTTCTACCAGCAGCAGCCGCGCCGCATTCGGTATGGGAACAGCGGGGGCAGCCACGGTGTCCGTTGTAGTCTCGCGCTGGGGCGCAATCACCGCTTCGCAGGGCAGCGTCACCGTGAAGGTGCTTCCCTTCCCTAACGTGCTTTGCACTCTTACACTGCCGTTCTGCATCTCCACCAAACGTTTGGTGATGGCCAACCCCAGCCCGGTGCCGCCAAATTGCCGGCTGATACTGCCATCCGCCTGCGTAAATTTTTCAAAGATGGTGCCGAGTTTCTTTTCGTCAATTCCCAGGCCCGTATCCTGCACTTGGATCGAGATTTGCTGACCATCGGTCCTACCCTGCATTTCCAAACCCTGCATATCCAAACCCTGCATATCTAAACTTAGATGCACCCAACCCTGATTGGTAAACTTCACGGCGTTGGAAAGCAAGTTGGCCACAATCTGCCGGATACGCAGCGGATCTCCCAGAATGCGCTGCGGTACCGATGGGGAAAAATCACAACGCAACTGCACGCCTTTTTGCGCGGATTTCGCGGCCGAGGTTTTCACGCAATCCTCCAGCACCGAGCGGATTTCAAAGGGAACTTTTTCGATCATCATTTTGCCGGCTTCAATCTTGGACAAATCCAGAATGTCGTTCAGCAGAGCCAGCAGTGAATACGAACAGCGCTGGGCGATTTCCAATTGCTCCCGCTGCTCGTGATCCAGTTTGCTGTCCAGCACCACGTCCAGCATGCCCAACAGTCCATTCATCGGAGTGCGTAACTCGTGTGACATATTAGCCAAAAATTCGCTTTTCGATTGGCTGGCCGCCAAGGCGCTCTGCGTGGCGCGCTGCAGTTCCTCCGTGCGCTTGCGAATGCGATCTTCCAGCAATTCCTGATGTTGGCGGATCTCTTCGCGGGAGGCCACCAGTTCATCGATCATGCGGTTAAAGCTGTCGCCTAAGTATTCGATTTCGTCATTGGTCCGGCTGACTTGAATGCGCTCAAACTGGCCCCTGCGCACCGCGGTCATGGCCTGCTGCAGCATGTGCAGCGGACGCGCCATCACACGGATGGTGAAACGCGAAATCAGGCCCGCCGTCAACACGACGATGGCACACAGAACCACGCCCTTCACGGCATCGAAGGTGTGCCGCCGCAAATCCCAAAGCGAGTTCACGGCCACCACCCACATCAACAGGATTCCCGTGAAAATAGAGAACTTAGAGGAAAGCGACCGGAAATTGTCCGGTTTGCGGTTGTCTTTGCTTTGATCCGGCATTCTATCCGGGCCGTGACCTCTCTGGTTGTCTGTGTGGTGATCCACGTATCCATGCTCCGATCTTTTGTGCCTACCGGCCATCGGGTGGACACCTTAGTACCGAGGCCCGATCTGCTTGTTGACTCCCCCCATTTGCCCTAGCCCCAGTAGGAACGGAATGTCGGAATGCTACCCGCCGTGTCCGGCGCAACTGCTATTCTGTGCAAAGTGTCGCCCGCGCACGAAAGCTCCCGCCTCTCCACCACGCTCTGCGGTATCCCGTTGAAAACTCCCGTGCTGGCGTCGGCGGGCACCTATGGTTACGGAGTGGAGCTGGCCGATCTGGTGGATCTCTCCTCCATCGGAGGCCTGGTCACCAAGGGCCTTTCCAAAGAACCAATGGCTGGGAATGCGGCACCGCGTTTGTATGAGACCAGTTCCGGAATGCTGAATTCCGTGGGGCTGCAAAACATCGGCGTACGCGCCTTCATTCAAGACAAACTCCCCGCGTTGCGACAATTGCCCACAGCGGTTTTCGCCAATGTTTTCGCCTACTCAGTGGAAGATTACGTCGCCGTGGTGAAAGAACTGGAAGACGCCGAGGGCTTGGCCGGTTATGAGCTAAACGTATCCTGTCCTAACACTACGGGCATGATTTTCGCGCATGATGTGGCGCTTCTCTGCGAAGTGGTAGCGGCGGTGAAGCGAGCCATCAAAACCAAGCGGCCGCTGCTCGTCAAGCTTTCACCAAACGTCACGCGCATTCAACCTTTGGCAATGGCAGCGGCGGACTCCGGCGCTGACGCGCTCTCGGTGATGAACACGCTGGTGGGCCTGGCGATTGATGCGCAATCCCGCCGGCCGAGAGTGGCCAAAGGCTTCGCTGGGCTTTCGGGGCCAGCCATCAAACCTCTGGCGCTGCGTCTGGTTTATGAGGTGGCACAGGTGGTGAAAATTCCAGTGGTGGGAGTGGGCGGCATCGCCAACGGCATCGACGCCGCGGAGTTTATGATTGCCGGCGCAAGCGCCGTGCAGGTAGGTACCGCGAATTTCTGGGACCCGCAATCCCCAGCCCGTATCGCGCGCGAGTTAGACGGCTTCTTGCGGGAACAGAACCTTCCCAACGCATCTCATCTGACCGGTACACTGGAGTTTCCCAAATGAAGAATATTGTCGTTACTGTCATCTCAACGGATAGGGCCCCGCAGGCCATCGGGCCCTATTCGCAAGCAGTGGTTTCCCAGGGCTTCGCGTTTTTAAGCGGGCAGATTCCCCTAGATCCGGCTACGGGACAGGTTGTGGAGGGAGATATCGTGGTGCAAACCACACGTGTTTTCGAAAACCTGAAGGGCTTGTTGGAGGCATCGGGCTCGTCCTTAGGTAAGGTGATTAAAACCACAGTGTTCCTAAAGGACATGAACGATTTCGCCCGGATGAATGAGGTCTACGCGGGATACTTTACGGCGGATCCGCCGGCGCGTTCTACGGTGGAAGTCTCCCGCTTGCCGCGCGATGTGCGGATTGAGATTGAGTGCATCGCGGCGGTTTAGCTGATCGCACCACCCAATTCCCGCTCCCACTGGCGCAAGCCCATCACGCACAAAGCCAGAAAGACAACGTAGAGCAGCGAAGTCCGCCACAAGTCTTTCGCGTAGTACAGCGGAATGTAGATCAGGTCCACCAGAATCCACAACCACCAGGTTTCCAGTAACTTCTTGATCTGAAGATAGGTGGCGGCGAGTGAAAGCGCCGTGGTCAAGCCGTCCCAACCGGGAACGGTGGAGTTGGTGAAGCGCGCCAGGAACCAGCGTAATCCGAGTGCGGAAAAGATGGTTACGGGCAACAACCAGGCCCAGGTCATTCGCGGTGTCGTTTGGACGCATAAGGCAATGCGGACATCTGTTTGTGCTGGGACTCTTTGTGTTGGTACTTTTGCCGATTGCCGCCAGTTCCACCAACCAGTGATCCCCAAAACAATGAACACCAATTGCAGGCCCGCATCACCGTAGAGTCCCGAGGCCAGGAACACCGCCACGTAAAGCGCGTTGTTGGCCAAACCTACCGGCCAATTCCAGATGTTCTGACGAGCCAGCAGCCAGACGTTGACAATGCCGGTGATTACGCCGAAGGTTTCGATGAGATCGGATGGCCGCACTTGTTTCATCAGGATCGCACGGGTAGGATCGCACGGGCAGGATCGCACGGCTGCACAAACGACTAGTGGAATCCGAACAGCCGAAACACCACGCCTTCCATCGCCGCGATCAGCGTGCAGATCAAGATGTGCGCCAGCATGCCGTAGTGAATCCAGCGGCGTGTATAGCGGAACATTAAAGAGATGTCGCCGTAGCCTAAGGCAGCGGAATCGGTATTATTTGAATCGACACTTGAGTGAGGGCGCGCCGGACTGAAGTCCAACGCTGGCAACTCCGTCGGTGGCGCCGCAAATGCATCCGGTTCCAGCGTAAGAGCCGGTTCAAAAAGCTGCGGGAGTAGCGCAAGTTGGTTGGTGTGTTCCAAGCACACCTAGTGTGCCGGACACACCGCTTATGGAACCAATAGTCCAAACAAGGCTGATGGCAAGTTTTTGGGCTTGATAGTTGTAGGACTTCCTGGAGGTACGGGGCCTAGAAGTAGCCAGGAAGTACAGGAATAAACAAGACGGGACAGAGGCGGGCGAGGTCGTAAGTTGAATCTGAAAAAACCCCCCTGATGCAACTTGCCCAAACGAAAGAAGGAGCGGTGAAACTTCTTCAAGAACCGACTCCCGCAAGCACGCTAAAACTAGCCGCTCGATTCACCCGTTCGCGCCCGTTGCAGCAGAGGGCAGGTTTTAAAGATTCACTTCATCAATTCGCTTCATAGAGTAGCACGTGCAGGACCATCGGTGTTACCTGCGTGTCTCCCCGTGTAATCATCGACTTACGCAACTAGTCCTAGCGGACCCATGGGGCCAGTTGCCCCAGTCACTGTGGCGAGGTGACACACATTCCCGGGCACGCTTTTTACCCTGGGAACACTGCCAGTGTGCCACAATGTTTGCAGGCGGTTTCCAGGTCAGGTTACCAGGTGAAAATTATCGCAAGACTGAACTGCTGGGCTTTGATTGGGTTGACTTTGGGGTTCAGCGTGGCCACCCCGCTGTGGGCCCAAAGCACTGAATTTAAGGTGTACACGGACCCTCCGCATCTGCTGCTGACGCCGCAGCGTCTGCGTCTATTGAAGCGCGAGCGCGAGCGCCAGTCCATGCGCTGGCAACAATTTGATGGGCTGGTAACGGCTGGCGCGGTGATGCCTGAACCCGGCTTCGCCTACGCGCTGCATTATCAGGTTTCCGGTCAAGCTGCTATTGGCAAGCAGGCCGTGGATTGGGCCCTTTCGGAAAAGGGCACGGATTTACGGCAGTTGGCGTTGGTGTTCGATTGGTGTAGCACCACGATGACCATGCCGCAAGCGGACCGGCTGGCGGGTAAAATCGCGGCTGCGATGAGCAAAAACTCCCTAGACCTGCGTCAACAAACTGCGCGTGCGCTTGCGGCGATTGCGCTGGCCGACCGCACTTCCGATCATGGCGAGGCGATTCTGAAGCCCCTGATCGAACAATGGTGGCGGGGCGCGGTGGTAAAGAAAAATAGCGCGGCCATTCCGCGGGAGCAGGTGTATGCGCTGCTGGAGCTACTCCACGTGGTGCGCGACAACCTGAAGATGGATTTGCGTGAGGATGCGCCGGGCTACTTCAAGGCGTTGCCCACCGACCATCTGGTCAGCCACTATCCGGCTCCGGTGGCAACGCGCGATAACGAATTCCGTATTCCGGTTTATGTTCGTGACGGGGAGCCGGATCTGAGCGACGCCATTTCCTCCCGTGCAGCCGAATTGGCAATGGTAGCCTACGACACCAATGCGGCGGAGAATCAGTTTCTGCAGGGCTGGCTGATGCAGGATCGTTTTGTGATGCGCAATGAACTGGGTTCACCCTATGAATTTTTGTGGGCCAATCCGTATCAGCCGGGCCTTAGCTATTTCCAGGTACCGCTGGTGTATCACGACAGCGAGAGCGGCCATATTTTCGCGCGCACCAGCTGGGACGAAGATGCCCAGTGGCTAGGATATTTCGATGGCCACCTGCAGATGTTTCGCGATGGGCAGGTGCAAACGTTGAAGGCCGGCGCGGCCATCGAACCTGTGCACCTGGGCGATGCCGTGGTTCTTTCGGCTCGCGATACGAAGGCGTTCCAGTTTCAGGCCGATGCCGAAGCGGTGTTTGTGGTGAATCTAACACCGAGGGCAGTGTACGAAATCGAAGTGGACAACCAGGAACTCACCGAAGATGAGACGGACATCGGAGGAACGCTGGTACTGGCTTTGCCCGAAGGCCTGAGTACGCCCGTGCGGATTAAAAAGCGAGCGAATTGAGCTTAAAGCCCGGCGCTGTGGCCCTTGGCTTTTTCCTGCGGAACTACCGCACTTGCATCGACTGCACTGGCGTCAAGCGGCGCATCATTTAAGAGCAGCAATTCCTGTATGCCAACACTGTTGCCGGCGCGGCCCGCTTGGGCAAGTTCCTTTTCCAGCGCGATCCGGCCTTGCTCCATGCCCCAGCGGTGATTGGTTTTAATGGCAGACTTGCGCAATCCCAGGAAGTCCTTTAGGAACGTTTTTTCAGCGGTGACATTCCATTCGAAGATGACGTCGGTGTAGATTCCATCTTCTTCCAGCAGCCACTGGGCGTCGCCCAAGAAATCGCCGGAAATACGCAGGTCGATTCTACGGCCAGCAACCACCGCCAAAGTCCGATAACCCCAAACCAGTTCTTTGCCAACGAGGCTCTTGGTGCGGAACCGAATCAGGCGATCGATCCCCTGCTCATCCCCTTTTTCGAGGGTTTCCGCCCGCAGGAAGAAGGCGCCCCACCAGTCAGGAAAAGCCAAAGGATGATTCAAAAACGCGAATAGGGCATCGGCGGAAGCCTGAAAGCGCCATCGCGTGCCAAGGTTAAGTTGGTTACTCTGCATGCGGCCAACCCTCCGGAGTCGGCTAAAGCGTGGCTCAAAGCCACTCCTAAGACGGTACCACAGTCAACAACTCCCATGTTTTCCGTCGGGTACCATGCCTACTAGCAGGAGGAAAACCAGCAGGCTAGCTAGGCCGATCAGCTAGTTCGGTCAGACGAGTAACAAACGTCTTGGAGGCCGCACTCCGCGCACTTGGGATTTCGAGCGGCGCAGACCGCACGGCCGTGCAGAATGAGTTGGTGCGAAAACAGGATCCAGCGTTCCTTCGGAATGATCTTCACCAAGTCCTGTTCAATTTTGACGGGATCGGATTCCCTGGTCAGATCCAATCGATTGGACAGGCGCTGCACGTGGGTGTCGACCACGATGCCGGAGGCAATACCAAACGCCGTGCCCAGAACCACATTGGCGGTTTTGCGCGCGGCGCCCGGCACAGTGAGTAAAGAATCGATGTCACATGGAATTTCGCCGCCGAAATCACTGATAATTTTGCGCGCCGCGCCAATCACCGACTTCGCTTTGTTGTTGAAAAAACCGGTGGAGCGAATATCGCCGGCCAATTCTTCCTGAGGCACGTTGGCGAATGCCCGCATCGTTGGATACTTGCGGAACAGTCCGGGGGTGACTTGGTTCACCCGCTTGTCGGTGCATTGCGCAGAGAGAATGGTGGCCACCAGCAACTCCCACGGGTTTGAATGATACAGAGCGCAGGTTGCATCGGGATAACCGGCGTCCAGAGCGGCAAGTATTTTCTGCAAACGCTGGTGCCGTTCGGCGGCGGTTTTAGGCCGGGCGGGTTTAGCCGCGGGGACAACCTGAATTGACCCGTTCAGCTTTCCACTCGGCTTTTGGGGCTTCTTCATGATCGGTACGGCGCTGGCTCCTTTATACATGTCAATCAATATCGATGTCGCGTTGGGGGGGTGGCGCGTTGGGATTCTCTTTGGCCAGTTTCAGCATTTCGTCGAACTTGCGGTTCAGAACCTGCTGGTGGCTCTTGTGGTCCTGTACCGATTTTTGAAACACTTCTTCGCGGCGGCCTACATCCCCCTTCATCTTCTGGACGGCGGCTTCCAGATCAGAAAAGGTGGCCGGCTTCACATGCTCTTCAAAACGGATCACGGCGCGGGTTTCCGGGTCTATGTGCAGCGTGGCTTCGCAACAGGGACACGTCACGGTAATCAGGGGTGCGGTTTTAGCCATACAGGCTTCATGGTACCAAGCGCATTGGCAGTACGGTATAGTATACTCTCCCCACGCTCAGGATTCGAATAGGGCGTAAACTTCTCGATGGAGGCTAAATAAGATGGCAGGTTTCAAAGATTTTCTTTTACGGGGAAACGTAGTGGATTTGGCGGTGGGCGTAATCATCGGTGCGGCATTCGGCGGCATCGTGGATTCGGTAACCAAAGATATCATCACGCCAATCATCGGCATGATGGGAGGGCAGCCGGATTTCGCGGCCTATAAAATCGGTGCCCTTGGCGTGGGCGCTTTGGTGAACGCCATCATTTCATTCGTGATTAAAGCTTTGGTGGTGTACTTCGTGATTGTGAAGCCGTTCAGCGCGATGATGGAACGGATGAATCCTCCGGCTGCGCCTGGCGAACCACCCGTTTCAGCGGAAGTGAAATTGTTAACGGAAATCCGCGACAACTTAACCAAATCGCGCGCGGCGGGAGTGTAAAGCGACGCTCAAAAACAAGTCGATTTTGTCGTTCAAAAAACAAGAAGCCCGCAGTTTTCAAGACTGCGGGCTTTTTCATGCTTGGCGCTGATGGCTGAGGATTAGGGTTGATCGGGCCGGCGCTTCAGTGTCGGGCGATCGTCATCACTGGCGCCGTCCTTATCTTTATCTTTGCCGTTGCTGGTACCGGCACCGGGCGCTTTTTTGAGCGTTGGGCGGTTCAGGTCCTGGCTGTCCACCTTGCGGCGGGCATGGAGCGAAGCCAAGCGGGCCTTCACGTCGTTGAACTCGGAAGTGGTGACTACGTACTCCGGCCGTTCCTTCAGCAACTCCTGCACATTCCGTTGCGCCGTCTCTACGCGATCAGCCGTCATGGGATGATCCGCAAATACCTTGGCCAAGCTGCCGGGTTTCTTCTTTTCCAGCGATTGCAGCTTTTCGAAGAAGTCCACAAAAGCCCCCGGATCATAGCCGGTCTTGTACATGTATTGCAAGCCCAGCATATCTGCGTCTGCCTCAAAGCCACGCGAAAAAGAAAGGAAACCGATGGGCAGCGCCACACTCACCGCCTGGCGAATCCCATAGCCGGTCCAGCCGCCGACGAAAATTAAAGGAATGGTGGCCAGATTTGCGATTTCGCCACGGGTCATCTGGCGGGTAGCGTGGCGAGCCGCCACGTGTGCAATTTCGTGCGCCATCACACCGGCCAGTTCCGCCTCAGAATCCGCTTTCAGAATCAAACCGGAGTTGACGTAGAAGAAACCGCCCGGCAGCGCCATGGCGTTCACTTCCTCGGTATCGATGACTTTGATGGTGAAAGGGACCTTGGCGTCAGAGTTGCGGACCAGATTCTGGCCAACCCGATTCACGTATTCGGCGATCATCGGATCGTCGACAATCTTGACCTCATGCTCCAGTTGCTGGGCATAGCCTTTTCCCATGGCGATTTCCTTCTCGATGGAGAAGAAGTTCACCCCTTTGCCAACGTCACGGTTGCCAATTTCGTCCGGGTCCTTTTTGGCGGCAACTTTCTTGGTGCCTTTTTCTTTGGTGGCGTCCTTGGCTTTGGCATCAGGGGCTTTGGCGTCAGGGGCCTTGGCGTTGGTGGCTTTGGCCTCGGGTGTTTTGGCAGGTGCAGCAGCCTTGCTGTCGGCTGAATTGGCTTCAGTCGAATCGGCCGATGGATCGCCGCCAGTTTTGGGCACCGTGGATTTGGGCGCGGCCGTGTCTGCGGCCCAAAGGGCCAAACTTGTCGCCAAAATACTCGCTAAGAGTCTACGCATTCGGACTCCTTTCGTTACCTCTAAGTATACGCCCACTGCATACACCCTGACGGCGCATACTCCAGTGGCTGGTCAGTTAGACGCAAATCGGCGGGGAAAAATTACCACAAAAACGTCCACTGCTGCTCTAGAACACGTTTACCCTAAGAGAATGTACCGGCAATTCTTCCCTGTGACCAAGCATCTGATCTACCTGAACCACGCAGCGGTGGCTCCTTTGAGTTTGCCGGCGGCGGAGGCCATGCAGTGGTTGGCTCAGGATGCGCTGGAGTATGGCTCGCAACACTATGCCAAGTGGCTGGATACCTATGAAGGCGTGCGAATCTGCACGGCGCAGTTGATCAACTCCTCACCGAGAGAGATTGCGTTGGTGAAGAATACGTCGGAAGGAATTGCCACCGTGGCTATGGGGTTGGATTGGAAGGCGGGCGATAAAATTGTCGTCTTCAAAGAAGAATTTCCGGCGAATCAGTACCCGTGGCAGAGGCTGGAAAGCCGAGGGGTGAAGCTGGAATGGCTTTCGGTGACCGACCCGCTGGACAAGATCGACGCCGCGGCGAAAGGCGCACGGCTACTGAGCATCAGCTTCGTGCAGTTTCTGACCGGCCACCGCGTGAACCTGGAACAAATCGGGGCCATCTGCCAACAGCACGGCGTGATTTTTTTCGTGGACGCGATTCAGGGAATGGGCGCGTTTCCCATCGACGTGCGCGCGGCGCACATCGATGCGCTGGCGGCGGACGGACATAAATGGCTACTGGGCCCGGAGGGGTGCGGCATCCTTTATATATCCCAGGCTCTACAGGAACGGGTGGAACCGGTGGAGTTTGGCTGGACCAATGTGGCCGGATACAACGATTATGGGAGCCGCGACATGAAGCTGCGGGGTGATGCTGGCCGGTATGAATGCGGAACGTTAAATACCATTGGTTGTTATGGATTACACGCTTCTATTAAGCTATTACTTGAGATCGGAATTGCCAATATTTCACCGGTGGTACAAGCGCTGGGAGATCAGATCTACGACGGAGTAAAACGCAGAGGCTACGAAACGCTGAGCGAACGAACGGCCGACAACGGAGCGGGTATCGTAAGCTTCCGTCAGAAAGCTTTAGACACGACCATGGTTGTCGCGAAACTAAGGCACGCGGGAATTGTCGCGGCCAATCGGGCAGGGTGGATACGGACGGCTCCGCACTTTTACATTCTGCCGGAGGAGATCGAAAAGATGCTTGAGGTGCTGCCCTAGTTGGGTTGGGTTGGGTTGGGTTGGGTTGGGTTGGGTTGGGT
>JANXYJ010000030.1 GCA_025350105.1 Terriglobia bacterium
CGACCGGTTATCTGGATGGGTTCTACTACAAGCCGCGCATTGACAAGGACCTGCTGTCGCGGCATAGCAAAGGCCTGATTGCGCTATCGGCGTGTTTGCGCGGCGATATCAACGAAACGCTGCTGGCCGACAAGTATGCAGACGCCAAGCGCCTGGCTTACGAATATACGGACTTGTTTGGGGCGAAGAATTTCTTTTTAGAGCTGCAGGATCATGGCTTGGAGCAAGACGCGCAGGTGATGCCGCTGGTGCATCGACTTGCTGGGGATACCGGAATTCCGTTGGTGGTGACCAATGACTCGCACTATCTGCGCCACGGCGACGCGCGGGCGCACGAAATTCTGTTGTGCATTCAAACGGGGAAGACGATGTCCGATCCCAACCGGATGCGCTTTTCACAAAACGCGTTTTACCTGAAGACCCGCGAAGAGATGATGGCGCTTTTCGGCGAAGTGGAGCACGCGGTTGACCGGACGTATGACATCGCGCAGCGCTGCCAACTCAAACTCGAAAAAGTAGCGGAACCGTTCCCCAAATTTCCCATTCCGAAGGAGCACACCGCCGATAGCTATTTCGAGTATGTGGCGCGGCAAGGATTTGAGAAACGGCGCGGCAGGCTGGAGGGTCTGGCCAAGCAGGGCCGCCTGAAAAATGATCTGGCCGAATACGCCGAACGGTTGGATCGGGAAATCAAAACCATCCAGGAAATGAAGTTTTCGGGCTATTTTCTGATTGTTTGGGACTTTATCCGCTTCGCCAAACAGAAGGGCATCCCGGTGGGGCCTGGACGTGGATCTGCCGCAGGCAGCCTGGTGAGCTATGCGATGGAGATCACCGATATCGATCCGCTGGCTTACGGTTTGCTGTTTGAGCGCTTTTTGAATCCCGAACGCATCTCGATGCCCGACATCGATATTGATTTTTGCACGCGCGGGCGCGGCGAAGTGATTCAGTACGTCACCGAAAAATACGGGCGCGAACAAGTGGCGCAGATCATTACGTTCGGCACCATGGGCGCGCGCGCGGCCATCAAAGACGTGGGCCGTGTGCTGGACATGAACTTCGCGGAGATGGATCGCATCACTAAGCTGATCCCCACGCAGCCGCTGAACATCAAGCTGAAACAGGCGCGGGAAATGGAGCCGCAATTGAATGCGCTGGCTGCATCCGACCCTAAGGTGAAAGAAGTTTTGGAAGTGGCGGAAAGGCTGGAGGGCATGGCGCGCAACGCCAGCGTGCACGCGGCGGGCGTAGTGATTTCGCCGCAGCCTCTGCGGGAACTGGTTCCCCTCTATAAGACAAATAAGGACGAAATTGTTACCCAGTACGACATGGTTGGCCTGGAAAAACTGTCTTTGTTGAAGATGGATTTTTTGGGGCTGACACGCTGACCATCATCAGTGACGCTGTGAAGTTAATCGAACGTCATCGCGGAATAAAGCTGGTGGTTGACGATTTGCCGTTCGACGATCAGCATACGTTTCAAGCGGTTTTTTGTAAAGCCCTGACCAGCGGCGTTTTTCAGTTTGAATCCGGCGGCATGCGCGATATTTTGCGGCGTTATCAGCCGGATCGCGTGGAGGATCTGATTGCGTTGAACGCGCTGTATCGCCCTGGTCCTATGGATATGATCGATGATTTTATCGATCGCAAGCACGGGCGCAAGGCGGTGGTGTACGACGTAAAAGAGATGAAAGACATTCTGGAAGAGACCTACGGCGTGATGGTCTACCAGGAGCAGGTGATGCAGATTTCCAACAGCATCGCGGGCTATTCGCTGGGCGACGCCGATCTGCTGCGCCGCGCCATGGGCAAAAAGAATTTCGAAGAGATGGCCAAGCAGCGCGAACGCTTTGTGGCCGGGGCCAGCGCGCGCGGACACCAGCCAAAGAAGGCCGAAAAGATCTTCGATCAGATGGAGAAGTTCGCGGGCTACGGTTTCAATAAATCGCACTCGGCCGCGTATGCTTATCTGGCGTTTGTGACGGCGTACTTAAAGGCGCACTATCCCACCGATTTCATGAGCGCGCTGCTCACGTCGGAAACCGGCAACACCGCGAAAGTTGTCAAATACATTGCCGAATGCCGCGATATGAGCATTCGTGTGCTGCCGCCGGACGTGAATTCGTCGGACTTCAACTTCACGCCGGTGGACGATGAATCGGGCGATGGGAAGAAAGATTCGGGCATTCGCTTTGGCTTGGGCGCGATCAAGAACGTGGGCGCAAACGCGGTGGAATCTATCGTGAAGGGACGCACGGAAGGCGGGCCGTTTAGATCCATTTACGATTTTTGCGACCGCGTGGATTTGGGCGCGGTGAACCGCCGCATGATCGAAAGCTTTATTAAAGCGGGCGCGATGGATGCGCTTGATGGCACGACAGGTGGCACGCGGGCGCAGTTGATGGCGGTGATTGATAGCGCGATGGAAAGCGGTTTACGCAATGCGAAGGACCGCGCCAGCGGGCAAGCCGGTCTGTTCGCCGATTTGACGACGGCGCAAACGGAGGAAGAACATCCGCTGCCGACGGTTCCGGATTGGTCTCCACGTGACAAGCTGACCAGCGAAAAAGAAATGCTGGGTTTCTACATCACGGGGCATCCGCTGGATGAGTATAAAGAAAAAGTAGAGGCGCTGGCGACGCACAAAACGTCCGATCTGGAAGGACTGGCGAAGAATACCGAAGTGGCGGTGGCTTGCATCATGGCGGCCATTCAGCGCAAGCGCACGAAAGAGGGCAAGGCCTGGGCGTTGTTGCAGATTGAAGATCACGCCGGTGCGATTGAAGCGATGGTGTTCTCCACTGCGTTTGAAGGCCTGAATGCGCTGCTGAACGAAGACAAAGCGGTGCTGGTGCGCGGGTTGGTGTATCCGGAAGAAAATGCCCCGCCGAAGCTTTCGGTGAAGGAAATTATTCCGCTGGAAGTGGCTCGGCTGAATTTGCCTTCGCTGATTTCGATTCGCGTGCCGCTTTATGTGAATGGGCATGCGGGAATGGACCGGGCCAGTGAATTGCAAAAACTGTTTCAAGCCAAGCCGGGTGAAGCGGGCGTACGCCTGCGCTTAGAAAAGCCGCGCGACTTTTCGGTGATTCTGGATTTGGCGTTGAAGGTGCGGCCGGATAAAGAGTTCAGGGCGGAAGTGGCACGGATTTGCGGGGCGGAGGCGTTGGAGATTTTGGCGGGGTGAGGAGAAGGTGAAATCGTGGCTATATTGAGCGGCCGAAGCACCATGCTGGCGATTGTCATCTTGCTGTCCACCCGAGCATTTGCAGATCGACTCCCATGGACTGCTTTCTACGGTGGGCCACGTACCCTGCGTGCGGGTAAGTTGGAATGTATCCAGGAGGTGCGGACGCTCGCGACAGCACCCTACACCAAAATGAGTTTGACGTGTAGCCGCGAGGGCAAAATGCTCTTTGTTGCAAATGATTTCGCCGACGTCATTGCGGCTTCAGACGATGGCCAATACGTGGTTGCTCTCTCAAGCCGCCCGTACGTTAATCAGTTTTGGATTAGGAATGCGCTAGGAAAAATGCTCGACTATCGATCTCCTTGGTCGGGGCCTAACCACTTTACTGGCGTTCACTACTGCGTGACAGGCGGGTGGTTCAGCAAAACGCAGCCAGACATAAAGTTCCAGATCAAGGACGGCAAACTCATGCAGGTTACCGTGAACGGTTGCGACGGCAAAGAGATTCGTCTGCCTGGTCTTCCCGCGAAATAATCTACTTCCGCCCCCGCGGCCATTCCGGCGTTTGCAGCAACTCTTCCAAATCCGCTGTGAACAGATCATCGGCAGGAGGCGCGGCGGCTAGTGACGAGCGAATCGCTGCTGCGCCGGAGCGCAAATGTTCGGCTTCCAAGGCTCGCGATAAATGTTCCAGGGCGCTGGCGTGATTGTCCAGGCGCTCCGCCGCATCGAGCGGCGTGATGCTGCAGTCGATCGCCGATGACGCTGCGTCGGCTTTCTCGAAAACCTCCACCGCGCGCGAGTAATCACCCTCCGCGGCAATCACCGCGCCCAACGTGCCCAGGCCGTTGGCCAGCGCCGGGTGCTGATTCATCTCCAAGACTTTCACCGCGCGTGCGGCTGCGTCCTCGGCCGGTTCCAAACGCCCGGCGGCGCGCAGACAGTTGGCGTAGCTCGCCAGAATCAAACCTACACGGGCATCGGATGGCCCACTGTTGCGAACTTGCAGGCGATAGGCTTCCTCGAAATTCGGAAACGCCTCTTCGTAGCGGCCCCAGTTGCAATACAGGTTGCCGAGTTCGCCCAGCACTTGGACCAAAGGCGAGTCGCTTTTGTCCTCTTGGGTTCGCTCGATCTCCAGGGCTTTCTGGAGCGCCATCTCCGCCGGCTGATACTGGCCCAGCTTGCATTGCAAGGGACCCAGCTGAACCAGCAGGCTGGTGTAGGTTTTGTTTTCCTGCGGCAGATGATCGCTGGTGATTTCCGCGGCTTCGTGCAAGGCTTTCTCCGCGTGTTCCGGTAGACCCGCGTTGGCCAGCGCCGTACCCAGCTTGGCCAGTTGGACAGCCAACGGAAGTCTATTGTTGACGGCGGTTTTACGCAACAGTGCCACCACGATCTGCCGCATGCCGAGAGCCCGATACAGAAAGTTATTCTCTTCGGAAAGATCGGCCATCAATGTGTGCAAACGCAGTGTGTAATCCGCCTGGGCTCGACGGTCCGCCATCATGTAGGCAGCCATGGCGGCTTGATAAGCCGATGCTTTTTGCCCGGCTTGCGCCAGAGCTTCGGCGGAATGCAGCGCGCAGTAAATCGGCCGGTCGCCCTGGCCCATGGTGATGCGCGAGGACAGCGCGAATGCCTCCTCGAACAGAGTCACGGCCTGGCGATATTTTGCGGCTACCAGCAGCACGGCGCCATCGGCGAGCTTGGCGTCGCACTCGCGACGGAGCTTCTCATTCCATAGCCAATAGCACGACAAAGCACACAGCGAGAGTAATGGCACGATCCAGATCACTATGGCAGCAATCGGGATTATTTTCGAGAGACTTTAGCGGATTTTACTTAGGTTAATTGCGGGCTGTGTGAATGAGGGTATTTGCGGGTATTCGGAAGTAGATGATTCCTGGTTCCCTACCCGCGCGTTTGGAACCCGTCACAGACGGATGGGAATTCCGTGCCGGGTGAGGACGGCTTCGACATCCTCCTTCATCAGGCGGGAGGCGTCGTAATCGACGGTGATTTTGTCGCGCGCGGGCGCCACTTGGACGTGGCTCATGCCATAGGTGCGGTGGGTGGCGGCGACACTGGACAGATCGTCATCGGTTAGTGGCCGCAGCAGATGGTAGCGCAGGGTTACTTTGGTCATTTGTTTAGTTTTGAGAGTGTCCGCATTCAGAATATCATTGGGCTGAAGCTGCAATCATTTATGACCTAAGCCAGGGATTGAGAATCGGAACGCCCAGGCCTTCAAAGTCCTTCTGGTGCGCGTGACCACAGTCAGGCCATGTTCCAAGGCGGTCGCCGCGATTTGCGCGTCCGGAACACTCATCGGACGCCCCAGCAATTGGCGTTGCCCCTCCAAGGTGCGCCACTTTTTTGCGATCGCTTGCGTCATCGGAAGAATGCGGTCCTCAGAATCGCTGCATTCAGAATATCATTGACGCTATTCTGGAGGTGAGGAGAACGAGCGATCAACATGGCGAATGAGAGCGGGCGTACGGTTTTTTGCGTGAAACTTCAAAAGGAAATGCCGGGCCTGGATGAAGTGCCTTTCGACGGCCACCCGCTGGGCCAGCGCATTTACGACAACGTTTCCAAAGAAGCCTGGAAGGGTTGGGTGGAGCACATGAAGATGATCATGAACGAGTACCGCCTCAACCTCGGCCAGCCCGAAGCTCAGGAATTTCTGCTCAAACAAATGGAAGAATACTTCTTCGGCAAAGGCTCCGAATTGCCCCCGGAATTCAAGCCGGAAACGCACTAACCGGGCACGCTCACGGCTTATGCCCGGAATCTAGCCATCATCTGCGGAGGCATCCGCGCAGCGGGTTACGCCGGACCCATCGTAGCCGTCACGCCCTTCGCGGTGAACTATAACCACCCGGCGGAGGTGAACGGGCTCATCGCGCTGGATGGCGTTCTCGCTCAAGTGGCCAGCGCTTTCGATGTGCAAGTTGCCGACGCCTTCTCGGCCTTCTTTGCGGCGGACGTCCCTACCAGCGGTGACAGTTGCGCCGCCGGCTTGTTGATCAAGCTTCCCGGCGGCGCCTGCGACATACATCCATCGCTCGCGGGACAGACCCGGATCGCGCAAACCGTGGTCGCCCTGATCCGCAAGAAATGATCGGTTCTTATCTGCGTCCATCGGTTTTCATCAGCGGGCCATTTTCAGTTCGCTTCGCCAGCCGCTCTTCGCGCTTCCGCAGCCCCGCCGAAGCCTCCAGCGCCAGAGCGCCGCGCGTCAGTTCGAGAGCCTGCGCATAATCCTTAGTCCGATGCTCGTGGTGCTTCGCGAGTTCTTCCATGGCGCGCACCCGGAACGGATTTCGGCACGCCGCCAGATCGCTCCATACGCCCACAGCAGCGTCACCGCAGCCCAATTTGCGTTCCAGCGCGGCAATGTCCCACAGCGTGCGGAACAGAAGATCGTCCGGGAGGCTGGCGAAAGCGAACAAGCCCGACTCCTCTTCCGCCGGGCGGTCGACGCAGGCCTTCCGG
>JANXYJ010000041.1 GCA_025350105.1 Terriglobia bacterium
GTTTCGCCATAGAACCTAACGCCTCAGCCGGTGTGTACGAGCGGCCGCGTGACTGAGTATAATTGTCCACGCGGTTATTGACCACTCAACCGTTGTCCACTCAATCAAGGAGGCTGGCCGTGTTTCTGAAAACATTCGTAGCGTTGAAAAGATTTTTGGGCTTGTTGCTGGTTTTCGCTCTGGCGAATTATGCGATCGGGCAGGAGAACGGGCAGCAGACTGCCGGACCGTCCACCAGCGGATTGGCCACCCAGCACATCATGTCGCTAAGCATGGCCAAGACCATTGCCGAAGCCGCACTGGAAACATGCCGGGCCAAGGGCTATCACACATCCGTCGTTGTGGTAGATCACGCGGGTCAGGTGATGGTGATGCTGCGTGACGAACAGGCTTCGGCGCAAACGCTGGAGATGGCTCGGCGCAAGGCATTTACGGCGCGGATGTTTCGTTCGACCACACTGGAATTTCAACGGCGCACGGCGCTCGATTCCTCGATTGCAGCACAGCGCGACGTGTTCGATATTCTGGCTCTGGGCGGCGGCGCACCGATCATGATCGACCGCGAAACCATCGGCGCGGTGGGCAGTTCAGGTTCCAGCATTGAACAGGATGATGCGTGCGCGAAGGCCGGCGTGGCCAAGGCGATGGATCTGATGAAGGTGAAACTTTTTTGAGGTGAAGTACAGTGGATCCTATGCTTTCAAGACGAACGGTATTATTGGCTGGTCCATTGGTTGGTGAAATGGTAGCTGGCGAATTTGCAATGGCAGCCTCCCACAAAATGACTCTGTGCCTGCATCAAAACACGTCCCGCGCAGCGGGGTATCGCAAGTCTCTCGAAGGGTGGGCGAAGGCCGGGATTAAGAACGTTGAGATCACCGACGTGATGCTGGACGAATTCCTGAAGACCGACACCATTGACACGGCGCGGCGCATTCCGAAAGATTTGGGGCTGACAGTGGTCTCGACAGCAGCAGTGATTCCAGACCTGTGGATTCCGGGGCCAAATCGGGCGAAGAATCTGGAGACATGGAAGATGCGCTGCGAGCAGTTTGCGCCGTTTGGGACCAGCAAGATTTATTGCCCGGCGGTGACGGCGCGCAAAGTGACGGCGGAGGATTACAAGGGTTCACCCGAAATCATTCGCGAGGCGGGTGAGGCGGCCAAACCATTCAAGCTGACGGCGATGATTGAGTTCGCGCGCAATTCCACCTTCATTTCGACACTGACCACCGCGCTGAAGCTGATCCGCGAAGCCGCGCATCCGAATGTGAAGCCGATGCTTGATTGCTACCACTTCTGGAGCGGCCTGAATAAGTTTGAAGACTTAGACATGCTGCAACCGGGCGAGCTGGCGCACGTGCATTTTCAAGATGTGCCGGACATGCCGCGCGAATTGCTGGACAACACGACGCGCCTGATTCCGGGCGATGGCGTTTCGCCGCTGGTAAAGATCCTGAAAAAGATTCAGGAAAAGGGTTATGCGGGGCCGCTGTCGGTTGAATTGTTTCTGCCGGAATTTCAGCAAGGCGATCCGTATGAAGTAGCCAAAAAGATTCGCGAAAAAGCGGAAGGCGTGATGCGGCAAGCGAAGGTGCTTTAGCGCGATCAAACAACGGAGTATACTGATCCCGCTGATGTTGATGAAGGTTGATAAGTAAGGAGTCCCAATGCGCAAACTAAAACTTCCCTATCTTTACTACGCGGTGGCGCTAGCGTTGCTGTTGATGGCGGCTTCGCTGGTGAAGATAAAAGCCCAACCAGTGAGCGACGCGCCGAAGATTGACGCCGATGATATTGGCGGCGTGGTTACCGGGCCCAAGGGTCCCGAGGCCGGGGTATGGGTGATTGCCGAAACCACGGACCTGCCCACGCGCCTGATCAAAACGGTGGTGACCGACGGCAAAGGCCGCTTCGTAATACCGGATTTGCCCAAAGCCAACTACACGGTGTGGGCCCGCGGCTATGGATTGGTGGACTCCGCGAAAACCAAATGCGTGCCGGGCATGATGGTGAACATCGCCGCCGTGGTTGCGCCGGATGCGAAAGCGGCGGCGCAGTTTTATCCGTCGAACTATTGGTTCGCGCTGCTGCAGCCTCCGGCGAAGACCGAGTTTCCCGGCACGGGGGCCAGTGGTAATGGGATCAATCCGAACATCAAGAGCCAGGCCGAGTGGTTGCGCATTATGAAGACGGACAGTTGCGAATCCTGTCATCCTTTGGGCACGCGGGGCACGCGGACGCTGCCGCCGAATTTGGGCAAATTCGAATCTTCAGCGGATGCTTGGGAGCGCCGCATTCAGTCCGGCCAAGCTGGCGCGCAGATGTTGGGCGGCGTCACGCAACTGGGCAAACCGCGCGCGCTGAAAATGTTTGGTGATTGGACCGATCGTGTGGCGGCGGGCGAATATCCGAAGGAAGCTCCGCCGCGTCCACAAGGGGTGGAACGCAACGTGGTGATCACGCAGTGGGATTGGGCCAGCCCTACGGTTTATCTGCACGACGAAATCGCAACCGACCGGCGCAACCCAAGGGTGAATGCGAATGGGCTGCTTTATGGCGCGCTGGAATTGAGCGCGGACTATCTATCGGTACTGGATCCGGTGAAGGCGACCATCAGCCAGGTGAAGCTGCACCCGCGCGACAAGAACACGCCAATCGCTGCGGGAACCAGCATGCCGCGGCCGTCGCCCTATTGGGGCGATGAGGTGATCTGGAACAGCCAGAACAACGTTCACAATCCGATGTTCGACGGCAAAGGACGTGTGTGGATGACGTCGACCATTCGCGATACCGACAATCCGGCGTATTGCAAAGCGGGGTCCAGCAATCCGTCGGCGAAGTTGACGCCGGTTAACACGTCGGGCCGGCAGCTTGCCATGTACGATCCCAAGAGCCAGGAGCTTTCGCTGATCGACACCTGCTTTGGAACACATCACCTGATGTTTGCGGAGGATGCCAACGATACCTTGTGGACCAGCAGCGGCGGTGGCGGTGGAGTCGTCGGTTGGTTGAACAGCAAGATGTGGGACCAAACGCATGACGCCGAGAAGTCGCAAGGCTGGACGGCGCTGATCCTGGACACCAACGCCAACGGCAGGCGCGACGAAGGCTACGTGATGTTGGGCGAGGCCAACGACGGCAAGAAAGATACCCGGGTAAACGCCGCGTTCTACGGCCTGGGCATCAGCCCGAAAGATAACACTGTATGGGGAACCGTACTTGGCTTCCCGGGCGCGGTGGTGCGGCTGAATCCCGGTGCGCATCCGCCGGAAACCGCTATGGCGGAATACTATGAGGTGCCGTGGAACGATCCCATCGCCAAAGTGCAAGGCTACGGTCCGCGTGGCATGGACATGGACCGCAACGGCGTCCTGTGGACCGTGCTGGCCAGTGGGCACTTGGCGAGTTTCGATCGCAGCAAATGCAAGGTGCTGAACGGACCCACCGCCACCGGCAAACATTGCCCCGAAGGTTGGACCTTGCACGCGGTGCCTGGCCCGCAGTTCAAAGGCGTGACCGATTCGGGCAGCGCGGATTCGAATTACTACAACTGGGTGGACCAGTTCGATACGTTGGGATTGGGCAAAAACATTCCCATCGCGACAGGGAGTGGATCGGATTCGCTGCTGGCGATGATGCCGAACACCGGCAAGTTTGTGGTGATGCGCGTGCCGTATCCCACGGGATTTTTCGCCAAAGGAATGGACGGCCGCGTTGACGATCCCAACACGGGATGGAAAGGCAAAGCAGTGTGGTCGACATGGGCCACGCGCGCTCCGTTCCATAGCGAAACCGGAAAGGGAACCATGCCCAAAGTGCTAAAGTTCCAGATGAGGCCGGATCCATTGGCACACTAACCGTTCATCATGTTTTGGACATTATGGGGATTGCTCATCGTTTGGGTTTTATGGGTAATCCCCGTGTTTGTTTCGCGGGTGCGAACGAAGGATGTAAAGCGCGCGCGAACCGTGAACGTCTCTCTTCTTGGGATGATGCTGCAAGCGGTGGCGTATCCGATTGTGTTTGTCGGAGTACTGCATCCGTACGCTGATTCCTGGCGGGTCACGCTGGGTTTCATTTGTGGAGCGGCCGCGGTACTGCTGATGTGGACCGCGATACCCGCACTGGGCAAGCAATGGCGCTTGGCGGCGGGTGTGAACGAGGATCACGTGCTGGTGCAAACCGGGCCCTACGCACTGGTGCGGCATCCTATTTATACGTCGATGCTGGGATTGCTGCTGGCCAGCGGCTTCTTGCTAACGCCTCTACCTAGGTTAGCGGTTGCGTTGGCGATCTTTATGATCGGCACGGAAATTCGGACGCGAACGGAAGAAGACGTTCTGCGGGAACACTTCGGGCGGGAGTTTGAAGATTATAGAGCGCGGGTGCGCGGGTTAGTTCCCTGGATTTGGTGAAGAGATCGTGGTAAGGAATGGTATTCGGTCATTTAACACTGCCGGTCAGCGACTGGGTGCGCTCGCGCGATTGGTACGTCGAGTCGTTGGGCCTGAAGATCGAGTTTGAAATTCCGGAACACCGTACAGCAGCGGTGCAGGACCAAGACGGCTTCACCATTTTCCTGCAACAAGCCGACAATCCAATTCAGCCCACGGGATTGGCTTTAACTTTCCGGGTCGACGACGTGGAAGCCACCCACCGAGATTTGGTGATGGAAGGGGTCGCGTTTACGCATGCACCCCAAAAGGTGTTCTGGGGATCCGGCGCGGAACTGAGAGACCCAGACGGATACATTGTTAGGCTTTGGGACGAGTTGTCGATGAAGGAAGGCGTCTAGCCTATCGCGCTATAGCGTCTTGGCACGTTTGGCCCTTGAACGTTACCGTCACCCCGTCACGCTGGGCGGGGTCGTTGGTTTTGCGCGCTTCACCAACGAAGACAAATTCGTATTCGGTGTCGTCGAAACTCAGTAGCCCTGCCGATCTGATCAGGTGGAGTATCTCTTTCCCCCGCATCGCGGGCGGCACAACTTCAGCCAATGCCTGATCCACCATTTTATGGGTGATGATACCTGGCGGCGCCCCTCCTACGATGTTGCTGCTGGCGGGAAATTGCAGCCGGCACACTTGCCCGTTGATGGCATAGTCCACCACCATCTGCAGCCCAGGACGGACAACGAAAGTCTCGCGGCTAAGCGGTGAACCGAACTTGGATCGCAGGGAACCCGTCGTCATCTGTCCCTTGGCGATGACCGCGAATAACATCAGTGTGCAAATTATTGTGCGTCTCATATCCTAAACCTCCCGGGTGTAGAATGGCGTTGGTTATTGGACGGACGCCCATGAAATTCGGATACATGTTCCTAATCGCATCAGCGCTGTTGGCGCAGGATCACCAACACGATCAAAAAGTGAACCAAATGCCGCAGGGGCCACGCATGGTCCATGGAGTTCCCGGCGGCGTGCCTGACTTTTGCGCGAATCCTACGGTTGTTAGTTCGGCAAGCGGCAATTGGTCCGATCCCGCGACATGGTCGGCGAAAAGAGTTCCGGGGGCGGACGACCGTGTGGCCGTGACGCACGAGGTGAGTTACGATGTGCTGAGTGACGCGACGATTGCCTGCATCGACGTGCGGGGGCATTTGCGCTTCGCGACCAACGCGAATACGCGGCTGAAAACCAAAAACCTGATGGTGCAGGAAGAAGGCTATCTGGAAATTGGCAGCACAGCCATGCCGGTGGCGTCGAATGTGATGGCGGAGATCGTCATTGCGGATCAGAAAATCGATCGCAAAATCGATCCTGCCGAGTTGGGTGCTGGGATCGAAAGCCTGGGTAAGATCACCATGCATGGTGCCGCAAAGGGGCCCGAGTTTCTGCGATTGCAGCAAGAAGCGCTGGCCGGGCAGACGAGTTTAGTAGTCGAACAGCCGTTAAATGCGTGGAAAACTGGCGATTTCCTGGTCATTCCAGACACCCGTCAACTGCGCGACAACCAGCGCGGAGAAAATTATCAGCCGCAAGATGAAAAGTTGGAGATCGCGGCGGTTGAAGGCAATCGCATCACGCTGGCCAGCGCGATGAAGTTCGCGCACAAAGGCGCAGGCGACGCCGACGGCAAACTGGAATTTCTGCCGCACGTGGGCAATTTGACTCGCAATATCTTAGTACGATCGGAAAATCCCAAGGGCACGCGCGGACATATGATTTTCATGTCACATGCCAGTATCGATCTTAGATATGTCGAGGTGCGCGAGATGGGGCGCACGCGCTTGGGAGTTCTGGACAACACGGAGTTTGACGAGAGCGGTAAGCTGCAGAAGTTGGGTACGAACCAGATCGGGCGTTACGCGATTCACTTCCACCACGATTTCGGGCCGAAGCAGACGCCGGCGAACGGCTATCAATTCACGCTGATCGGCAACGTGGTGGATAGCGCGCCGAAATGGGGTGTGACGGTGCACAACAGCCATTACGGTTTGGTGCAGGACAATGTGGTTTACAACACGCACGGGGCCGGCATCGTCACCGAAGATGGCACGGAGACGGCGAATGTTTTCGATCACAACTTTGCGCTGCGTTCGGGCGGCAGCGGCGACTTTGCTCCTCGCAGTGGCTATAGCGGCGCGGGTCCTGATCCAGGCGGCGAAGGGGCGGGCTTCTGGTTTCGCGGTCCTAACAACTACATCCGCAATAATGTAGCCGCGAACGCGGATACGTTCGGGTTCGGTTTAGCGGCGGGCGCGTTGGGAACCGTTCGCGTTCCATCGTTCAAAAGCGCCGAGACGAATAAGGATGCAGACACCGAACCGTTGGACACCACCGATGCGGCGGTGCTGGAGTTCGCGAACAATGAAGCCTATGGTGCGATGCAAACAGGTCTGGCGATGGGCTGGAACGGCGAGGTACGGAACTTTCGCGTGTGGAATCCGTCGCGCCATGGAGTGACGGCGACGCCTACGGATAAGTTGGTGATCGATGGCATCACCGCTCGCGGCGATCGTGCGGTGTTGCAGGACGAATTTGAAACGCCTACTGGCGTCTGGGTTGGCAATTATGTCTCGAAGAACATCGTGATTCGCGGCGCCGATGTGCAGGGAATGCGGATGGGTGTGCAGAGTCCATTTTTCCGCGCAGATCAACGGCCGGAACCTGGCCGCGGCGATGGATCGATGACCATTGAGAACGGCCGCTTTCGCGATTACGTCGGGATTTCGGTGGGGACTTCTTATCGGGCAAATTCCACGAATGACAAGCCGCTGAAGATGGCCACGGTGCGCAATTCGGTTTTTGCACCGCTCGGGAATGTGGCTCGCTTCGAGAATGACCCGCCTGCGGCGATCTCCATGAACTATCGCATGGCGCCGGGCGATACCGGTCTGCGCGAACCGATTTTGGTTTACGATTTCAACGGCCAGCGCGGTGATGGGTTTAAGGTTTACTATTCGCTGGAAGCACCCAGGAGCAACGCGCCGTGCAATGAAACGCGGGCAGGCATTGAAGGCTGGGTGTGCAAATAGGGGAAGCCTTGTTCGGCGAGTTACTCGAAGATCAGAAATTGGGTTCGCCCGTGCAAATAATCCGGCAGACTGCGCTCGACAATTTGGCCGTCCCGATATTCTCGATACAGGTCCGGGAAACTGGTGTGTAAGTAGTCCGTGACTGCAACACCGGCCTTGGCGTTCCTATAATCAGGATACTCTAACCCCGGCTTGGTGGTTCCCATGTTTGGCCTCCAGGGGTCACGCTCTCCACCTCTTCAAACGGGACCCAGAAGACATGATCGTCCGTCGTGGCCAGATCGTGGATGAAGCCTTCTTTGTCTACTGTCAGCGGGACGGCAGGCGTGACAAAGCCGTCCTTGAAACGGATGACGATCCGTTGGTTCAGACTGGCTTTCAACACTGCGACGATTTCATCCCGAGTCACGCCTGAGATGATAGCGAAGAAATTACGCGGCTGGTTTGGCGGCGGAAGGCTCAGCAGCCTTCTTGGCTGCAACCCGGGCTTCTACTTCGGCGCGCAGTACGCGAACGCGGGCACGCATGTTGATTCGCTGTTTGCGGATGCGGTGAAAACGGGCGGTGTCGCCACAGGTTTTGGACATGACGGTTCCTTTGGACTAGTGAATCAGTGCCGATCAACAGCCCTGGTGGGGAGCGCGAGGCAGGGTAGGCCGGATAAGATAGGCGCGCTCGTTTGGGGACACACGCGGGGAGAGAATCAAATGCGAGCTCTCTGGAAACAACAACGCGCCGGGACTTTGCATACACGGGGAAAGTACCGGCGCGCAGGGAATAGTTGGTAAGGCTAGGCTAAGCTGACTTGCTCCGCCTGCAAACCCTTGGGTCCGCGGGTAACGACGAACGATACGCGTGCGCCTTCTTCGAGCGAGCGATAACCACTTGCTTCGATTGCGGAAAAATGGACAAACACATCTTCGCCGTTCTCACGCGCGATGAATCCGAAGCCCTTGCCGGCATTGAACCACTTTACGGTTCCTGTTTCTTTCATGTAAATATTTTCTCGTTTCTAGTTTTGGAAGTTCCCGGCGGGTCGTTTGATTCTGTCGAGCGAGGTATTCGTTTCGTTGAGGGTCAAGCGATTGTACTGGGTTTCAAAATCTACGCTATAGTACCACGGATGTGCAAGCAATACAATAGAAAAGCGTGTAGGAGGGGAGCGGACAAAGCTAACTGATCTCCCTTCCTTACAAACACTTAGAGAAAAATAGCCAGGCGCGTGACGGGAATCTTTTATTGCCGAAATCATTTCTTCTACAGGCGACCTACTTCGGTTTCGGGACATAACCCTGCTTTCCGGCAAATCGGACAACATCGTCAGTGACGATGCTGATACTTTCGCTCGGGGTAGCACCACCTCAGGTTTAAACGCTGGAAGTCCCCCGACGTGAAATGCATTCTGGAAATCGGAAGGACTGGCAGCCGTTCCAAATGGGCGCGCAAAACAATGTCACGAGAAAAGTCGGAAAAGGCGCTGCATTCCACGCCAGTTTAGCACCCGAACTTGCCCGCGTTCGCTCGCGCGGTGCGGATACCTTCCTTGCCCATGACGACACGGCGGAGATGTGATTTGTTTATAACGGGTAGGGGGAAATGGGCTACTACCTGCTGGTCTTCAGCCAATCTACGATCACATTGGAAAGGTCGCTGAACGTCATAGCCTCCGGCTCTAAGCGGGCTGTTTTGCACAACTGCGGCAAATCCTTGGTAAATCGCCTATATCGCCCCGCCACCGCCAATCCGCCAGGCACCCTCTTGCGTTTTGACGCCGCAGCCAGCCAGTTGCGAACGGCTATGATGGCCTGTTCCGATTGACCGCCATGCGAGCGAATATCGTGGCCGGCGATGTCCGAAATGAACTTCTGGTAGCGATACGGTTCGACGTCCAGAACCAACGAAAGCTTTTGGCTTTGTACTTTCCCGCCAAATCGTTTGCAGCCGAAGAAAAGACCTAGCTCCAAGGGCATATTGAATCGAGGGAGATTGTTCAGGATATCCAGACGAACCTCAGAGATGTCGTGAATGCCGAACCTGCATTGCTCGATTATGCGTTCGATCTTGGCCAGCCGAACCTCGCCCGAGTCATCTGTCTCACGGGCACAACGGGCCACAAAGCCAAGCTCATACACGGTAAATACAAGGGCATTAAAAATGGGCTGATAGCCGTCATCAAAAGGACAATTGATAAAGACGTGATATCGTTGGAACGCGTTAGACACTTGGTGGATGCGGATCGGCGGCCAACCGCGTAAGAGCCATTCTGCCCACGGCCTTTTGTATCCGATGCGCACCGGCTCCCTTTTGAGGCGGATCCTGGATACGTGGTAATCCGTAGGTAACGTGATCTTTGATGCTGCCGTCCCTGCCGTAAACCACAATTTGGCTCGGCGTCGCGCCCCGCGCGAGGGAACGTGCCCTCTCAATCGCTTCCTTCTGGGTTGAGAAGACCCGGCTAGCACTCCCGCTATCGCGCTTCACGGCCCATCCTTTTTCCGCGTGGTAAACGTGTACAGTCTTGGCCATGGCTTCACCACTTATTATAGCCGACTCCTGGAGAATGAGACTCTCTAGGAGACATTATCCGCGCATACCGTAGGCGACAGCAGCGTGGAAATAGCTCCGGCCAATGACCGGAGCTGCTCCCATCCGCAAAAGCTACACGATGCGAAACCTACGCCCGGCAATATTTATTGAACCAATCAATCGTCCGCTGCCAGGCCAAATCCGCGGCCGCTTTGTTGTAGCGTTCGGGGGTGGCGTCGCAGTTGAAGCCGTGGACGGCGTTGGGATAGATGTAGCCTTCGTGCGGAACATTGATGGCCTTCAACGCCGCGTCGTACGCGGGCCAGGTGGTGGCCAGGCGGGTGTCGAGTTCGCCGTGATGCACCATGATGGCGGCTTTGATTTTCGGAATCTCTTCATTGGGGGGCGGGCCACCATAGAAGGGGGCCGCCGCGGAAAGGTCCGCTCCCATACGTGCCGCGAGGTTGTTGGAGACACTGCCTCCGTAGCAGAAGCCGGTGACGGCGATTTTGCCGTTGCAATCCGGCCGCGCTTTCAGCCAGCGGGCGGCGGCGATCATGTCTTCCATCATCTTCTTGCCGTCCACCTTTGCGAACATCTGGCCGCCACGATAATCGTCGCCGGGAAAACCGCCCAGCGAAGTAAGACCGTCGGGCGCAAAGGCCATGAAGTTTTGCAGAGCGAAACGGCGTGCCACATCTTCAATGTGAGGATTCAGGCCGCGATTTTCGTGAACCACGATGACGCCGGGCAGCTTGGCTGGCATCTCGCTACGCGTATCGGCACTGGCCGGGCGCACCAGATAGCCTTTAATGCTGCCGTTGCCGTTGGGTGAAGGAACGGTTTCGTAGGCGGCCTTAATGCGATCGTCGGTTTTGGCAACCTGCTGGGCTTGGGCATACTGGGGCATCAGCGCTTCCGCGATCGCGCCCACGGCCAGGCCTCCGACGGCGAATTTCTTCAAACCGTCCAGGAAGGCTCGGCGTTCGATCACGCCGTGAATAAACAGGTTGTAAAGCTCAACGGCCTCACTGGGCATTTTTGATCTAGACAGTTCAGGTTTTGTGGGTTCCATATCCGGCTCCTCTTTGAAAGAGGATATCACTGCGGTTTGGCTTTTTGTGATGGGGCCGAGCCGACAACACCGATTCGTGCGATTTTGTTTATATGCGATGCCGAACCATTGTGTTACTGCTGGCGGGGTTAGGGAACTGCCGGTTTGCGGGCCTACGGGGAAGAAGGCAAATGGACTCCTCAGCAAGTGCTGCAACTGGATGCGGGATGGCTAAAGAAGCAGGGCTTGGAATTGCCGGTTTCGCGGCTATGGGACCCCAGGCGCGGCAGCGGACTGCTGGCGGCGGCAGTGAGCGTACCGGGATGTTCGGCGGCGTTTGTGTCGGCTACCGGACTGATTCTGACCAATCATCACTGCCTGTTCAGCTTGATACAGGAACACAGCACGCCGGCCCGCGATCTGATCAGCGACGGCTTTCTGGCGAAAACGCGGGACCAAGAACTGCCCAGAAAAACCATGCGCGTGACGGTGCCGCGCAAATTCACCGACGTGACCAAAGAAGTTAACGTCGCGGCGGCGGCAGGGGCCGATGATCTGGCGCGATCCAAAGCAATTGAAGCCAAGCAGAAGGCTCTGGTGGCGGAGTGCGAAAGAACTCCGGGCAATCGCTGCAGTGTTAGAGTTTTCGACGGCGGGCTACAGTACACGTTGATTGAAGGCTTGGAGTTGACCGACATCCGCCTGGTGTATGCCCCGCCCCGGGAGGTGGGCGAATTCGGAGGAGAGATCGACAACTTCCGCTGGCCGCGACAGGTGGGCGATTTTTCCATGGCACGGGCATACAAAGACGGCAAGCCCTATGTTCCCGAGTTCTTTTTTCCCATCGCCAAGACCGGCGTGAAGCCAGGCGATTTCGTTATGGTGCTGGGCTACCCTGGGCGGACGTTCCGTTCGCTGACCTCGGAAGAAATGAGCAACGAGCGCAAGTTTCGCTTTGAACTTGTGCATGAGGTTTATGGAGAATGGATCAAGCTGCTGGAAGAAACCACCAGGGGGCGTCCGGATGGAGCGATCGCTGTGGCTTCCACCTTGAAGAGCCTGAACAACTCCAACACGAATTCAATGGGCCAACGGGAAGGGCTGACGCGGGGGCGCCTGATTGAAAAGCAAAAAGCAAATGACGAGGCGGTGCTGGCGTGGGCCACCGGCAAGCCTGACTTCGCGAAGTCGCTGGCAGCGAAGAAAGGGCTGGATCAACTGGCGGAGGACCGCCGCAAAAATGCCGTGCATGATTATTTGCTGGCAGTGATTCCGGCAGGGTCGCTGGCACTAAAACACGCCACCACATTGGTGCGGCTGGCCAATGAACGGCAAAAAAATGACAGTGAGCGCGAGCCTGGTTATCAGGAGCGCGATTGGGCGCGGATGCGTCTGGCGCTGGAACGGGATCAGAAGAGTTTCGATGCGGCGGCGGATCAGGCGCTGCTGGATTCCTGGCTAAAACGGGCGCAGCAACAAAACATTGCGGCGGCGCAAACGGCGACGGCGGCCGGTCTGTTCGCCAACACAAAAGTTACCAAGGCGGACGAACGGCTGAAGATGTTCGGGGAAAGCGTGGAGCAACTGCACCAGCGCAACGACGCGATGTTGGAGTTGGCGTTCGGCTTGGAAGCGGAATTATTGGCATGGCGCAAGAGTGTGGAAACGCGTGATGGCGCAGTAGCGCGGCTGCGTCCGGAATGGCGCAAAGCGGTGATCGCGCACGCAGGTAAACCGGTGGCGCCGGATGCCAACAGTACCTTGCGCGTGAGTTTCGCGCACGTGAAGGGCTATTCGCCGCGCGATGGAGTTTTCGATCAACCGCAGACAACGCTGGCCGGCATGTTGGAAAAAGATACGGGCGAGGAACCCTTTGCGCTACCGGGTTTCATCAAAGAAGCAGCGGGGCGGGAGGCGGGCAAAACCGTGTACCTGAACTTTTTGGCCGATGCCGATACTACCGGCGGCAACTCCGGCAGCCCGGTGGTGAACGGGCGTGGAGAACTGGTGGGCCTGAATTTTGATCGCGTCTGGGAAAATGTGGCCAACGATTTTGGCTACAATCCGGATGTCGCCAGAAACATTAGCGTGGACATCCGTTTTTTCGTTTGGCTGCTGCGCGACGTGCAACACGCTGGGGGCA
>JANXYJ010000067.1 GCA_025350105.1 Terriglobia bacterium
TTGTGGTATCCGCCGCGCTGGTGGCGGTGATTGTCACCGTGGATGTTCCAGAGATTGCGTTGGGCGCGGTATAAAGACCGGCGGTGGTGATGGTGCCCACTCCGGTTGGAGCCGTGGTCCAAGTAACGGCGGTGTTGGAGGTGTTTGCCAAAGTGGCCGTGAATTGCTGAACCAATCCGGCGGTTAAAGTAACCGTCGCTGGTGCCAAGGAAATGGAGATGGGCGGGCTCAGCGTAACGGTGGCCGTGGCCGTTTTCGTCGTGTCTTGCACACTGGTCGCCGTGATGGTAACCGCCGTTTGCGCGGTGATCGTCGCGGGAGGTGTGTAAAGCCCGGAAGTTGAAATTGTGCCTGTGCCCGCCGGGCTGATTGTCCAGGTAACGCTGGTGTTGCTGGCATTGGCAACCGTCGCGGTGAACTGTTGCGTCTGGGAAGCAAAGAGCGTCGCCGAACTTGGATTCAACGTGACTGAGACCGGCGGATTCACTGTGATAGTGACGCTCGCGCTTTTGGTGGTATCCGCTGTGCTGGTGGCGGTGATCGTCACGGGTGTGGGTGCGGTCACTTGTGCCGCCGTGTACAGGCCTCCTGCTGTGATGGAACCTGTCCCCGCTGGACTAATCATCCACGTGACGTTGGCATTGGTGGAATTTGTGATCGTCGCCGAAAACTGCTGCGTTTGCGCCGCCACCAAAGTCGCCGATGTGGGCGAAACGCTGATCGAAAGCGGAATCAGGTTCGCAATCGCGCTTGCGCTCTTGGTGGTATCGGCTGCGCTGGTGGCGGTGATGGTGACGCTGGTTGCCGCAGGAATTTGGAACCGTGGCCTTTCACGTGATGTCAGCTGCTCCAATCTGCGGGCCTGCAAAGCGAGTCATCGCCAGAACCAGCTTCGATTTTCCGCAGAATTCTCTTGCTTAAGTTCGCAACCAGAGTGATCAATGTGATCGCCACGGCAGAGCCGGGCATAGGAGAGCAAACATGAAGATCTTTTTGATTGAGAACGAAACAGACAACATCACGGTGTATACGATTGCCAAAGATGCGGCTGGCGTCAAAGGCGCGGAGCGCTTTCGCACTGAAGCGGGCTTGGCCAAGCTCGCAGCCGACTGGCCAGTTCAGCGGCTGGTGGACATCTGGAACAGCCTGCCAGGCGTCACGCCGGTCAAGAAGTTTAAGGACCGCGCCACCGCAGTCGCGCGCATCTGGAAAGTAATCGAAAACATGGGCGAAGTGGTTGCGGAAGCCAGGCTCAAGGCCAAGGCGGAGGCCGTCGACACATCTACGCAGGAAGCGCCACAAACGCCCAACGTCGCGCTGCAGGCGCCCACTCCTGCCAATGTCCCAACTCGCGGCAAGAAAGGGCCCAAGAACGCCGCTACGCCAGCTGTTCGCGAAGGCAGCAAGACCGATATGGTGGTGACGTTGCTCAAGCGCCCGGGGGGCGTGACCGCGCAGGAGCTGATGAGCGCCACCGGCTGGCAGGCGCATTCGGTCCGAGGGTTCATCGCCGGCACAGCCAGGAAGAAGCTGGCGCTGAACGTCGTCTCCTCCAAAAATGAGTCTGGAGAACGGGTATATTCTGTCGAGAAGTAATCCAGACAATCTCATTTCCTTCAGGCCGCCGAATTCACACTCGGCGGCTTTTCTTGTCCCTGTTCCGCCTTCAGAATCCGCAACTCCGCAGACCAGTCGGAGAGCGCAAGGCACAGCCCCTGCAGATCCGAATTCCCCATCCGTATCTCGCTTTCGATGGCCGCGATCTCCCGTTGGCACCGAGCTATTCATGCGGCTGCCTGCGCTCTTTCCGCAGCGATCTCGGCGAACGTACGCCCATCACCTTCGAGCGTTGCGGCCTTTCCACTGAGCGCCTGCCAGCGCTGAACGACCACATCCACGTACTTTGGATCAAGCTCGATTCCGTAACAGGTGCGTTGCGTCAGCTCCGCCGCGGCCAGCGTGGTGCCGCTACCCAGGAATGGCTCATAAACCAAATCGCCTCGCTTGGTGTGATTTAGGATCGGCTTGCGCATCAATTCGACCGGCTTTTGCGTGGGGTGATCGAACTTCTCTTCATCGGAGCTGCCCATGATGAACTTCGGGGACGGCGAATTCCAGATCGTCGAGTTCTGTCCTGCCTTGCCAAACCACGGAGCATTCTTCTTGCGGACGTACCAGCAAGGCTCGTGCTGAAACCAATAGTGCGTCCGGGTAAGAACTGTACGGCCCTTGTCCCAAATGATCTGCTGATGGTGCAGGAACCCGATCCGCAGCAGCCCATCCAGTACCTCGCGCGTAAACTTGGATGCGTGCCACACGTAAGCAACTTCCAGGCTGGGCACGAGTGCGAACGCTTCTGACCAATCCGCACGGGTGTCACCGGAGATCGTGGTTTCGTTATGCCCCTTCGTGCGGTTCTTCATGTAGCTCGGCTCCGCCGCACCGTGCCCGTTCAAGCCCGCGCGGTCGCGCCATTCTGAATCAAGCTCAATCCCGTACGGCGGATCTGTGACCATCAGG
>JANXYJ010000080.1 GCA_025350105.1 Terriglobia bacterium
TGATGACGGTGCCGCGCGGTTCGCACATGGTGACGGCGGCACGCAGGCCATCGCTTGAACCAGTGGCGTCCACTACCCAGCGATATTTGCGTTCGGGAAGTTTATGGGGGAGAATTTCGCTGGTGACGCTGGCTTGCTCCACCAGGCGCATCTTTTCTTTGTGACGGCCGAAAAGATGAACGCGTGCACCGGAAGCTTGCAGTACCTGCGCCACAAGCAAGCCGAGCTTGCCGTCACCCAATACTGCGACGGCGTCGCCTTTGGGAATTTTCACCTGGTCGAGAATCTCGCAAGCTGCAGCGATGGGCTCCAGGAAAACGGCGTGCTCGTCGGAGATCGAAGCGGGTACCCGGTGGAGATTTTGCAAGGGCAAGGTGAGGTATTCGCTGAAGGCGCCCGGGTGATTGACGAGACCCAGGACGGACCGCGTGGGGCAATGACGGCCCAGCCCGCGCTGGCACCAATCGCACTTGCCGCAGGCGAGGTTAATTTCACCAGTAACGCGTTTGCCCAATAATGTTTGGTCATCTGTGGACGCGATCGCCGTGACTTCGCCAACGAACTCATGCCCCGGAGTGCCTGAAAAGCCGTAGTAGCCGCGCTGCAGTTCGAGATCAGTGGAACAGATGCCAGCGGCCAGCATGCGGATGCGGGCGAAGCCCTTGGGTAGGCGGGGCAGAGGTTGCTTGCGGGTGCTTACACGGCCGGACTCAATGTGAACAGAAAGCATGAATGTTGTCTCGAAGGTCTGGAGTGAATGTGACCGTCTACACTTAAAGAATATGCCCTCTGAGGTCGTCCCCGTAAATGTGCCCGAGTTGGTTTGTTTCACCCCTTCCTGCCGGGAGCGCTACGCGATCACCGCGGTACTGTACAACTGCCCGAAGTGCGGGGGGCTGCTGGAGGCCGATTATCCCAAGCCG
This sequence comes from Terriglobia bacterium, assembly GCA_025350105.1. GTDB lineage: Bacteria > Acidobacteriota > Terriglobia > Bryobacterales > Bryobacteraceae > Palsa-187. The sequence continues at coordinate 924 of JANXYJ010000080.1, forward strand.
CCACTAAACGCAGCTGCGCTGAAGAAAGTATTCCGCGAACGGCGGATGAACAATACACCAATCGACCAAAGCGGGGTTTGGCGGTATCGCGAGTTGTTTCCATTTTTGGATGACGTGCGCAATGTTGTGACTCTGCGCGAAGGCAATACGCCGCTGTTGGAGGCGCCGCTGGCGGCGAAGTATGGGGGATTGGATCGTATCACGTTTAAACACCAAGGCTTCAATCCCACCGGATCGTTCAAAGACAACGGAATGACGTGTGGCGCGTCGCAAGCCAAGAGGTTGGGAATGAAGCGCGTGGCTTGCGTGTCGACGGGCAACACTTCCGCGTCGATGGCGGCGTATGCGGCGGCGGCCGGACTAGAAGCATTGATCTTTTTGCCGCATGGAAATATTTCATTTGGCAAATTGGCGCAGGCGCTGGAGTACGGCGCGAAAACGCTGCAGGTGGAAGCCAACTTCGATCAGATTCTGGCGCTGGTACGCGTGCTGGCGGATGAGTTGGGCATTTACCTTTTGAACTCCGTCAACCCATTTCGCATTGAGGGCCAGAAGAGCATCATGTTTGAAATGCTGGACCAGCGCGATTGGCATGTGCCGGATTGGGTAGTGCTGCCGGGCGGGAATTTAGGCAACACATCAGCGTTTGGTAAAGCACTTCGGGAAGCGCATGAAATTGGCCTGATTGATAAGCTGCCGCGACTGGCGGTGGTGCAGGCGGAAGGTTCGTCTCCGTTTTACGATCTTTTCAAGAACGGCGGGGAGCTTCACCCAGTTGCGAATCCGGAAACCCTGGCAACGGCCATTCGGATTGGCGATCCGGTGTCCTGGCCCAAGGCGTTGCACGAGGTGCGGACGACCAAGGGCGTGGTCGAAAGAGTGACGGAACAGGAAATCGCGGACGCGAAGGCGACCATTGGCAGGGCTGGCATTGGTTGCGAGCCAGCATCGGCGGCAACGCTGGCAGGCATTCGCAAGTTGACTGCGGCGGGCGTGATGTCCGGCAGCGCGGATGTGGTGGCTGTGCTGACCGGCAACGTCCTGAAAGACACGGATTACATTTACAAGTACCACACAGATAAACTAGAAGCCCCCGGCGGCGTGAAGATTCAATCGACGTTGGCAAATAAGCCGATTGTGGTGCTGAACGACGCCAAAAAGATTGCGGGTTTGCTGGGGTAGTTATAAGTCGAGACTTCGATTTTGACCACTTGTCCACGTTGGATGAAATCTATGGTTGACGCAATCCGCGCGGATACCTTGCCGAGCGTGCGCCAGTGGTTTGTCGATAGCGTGACGACCGCGATTTTGCGATTCGTAAAGTTTTGCTGAAAGCGGATGCTTTGATCGCAGGTGATGAGGACTTCAAAGCCCGCCTTCTCCGCTTTGTCGAGGAGCGAACCATCGCTGAGGCTGTGCCATCCAAGTTCGCGGGCACGCGTAACGCTGTGTCCCCGCAGATAACGCATGAGCTGACGTGTCTCCGTATCCTCTTCGCCTTGTGGTGACTTGTTCGGAATTCCTCAAGGGTTTCGTTTCAAACCTGGCGACAAGGGAGATGATTTAAAACTAGTTTGATCTGGTCCGGGTTTACGCTCGGCTACGCATCCTTCCTATCCCGCTATAATCAGAACGTGAAGAAACTTGGCCTTTTTGCCTCCCTCGTGTTGCTTGCCGCGTGCGCGAAGGACATTCAAACTACGGAAGCAGTGCGGCAGGGAATTTTGGACGATTTGCAACAGCGCAAAGCCACCACAGGCGTTGACCCTGGGCTGCTGGACGTGAGTGTTTCGGCGGTTTCTTTCGAGAAAGATCAGGCACGGGCGAATGTTGCGTTTAGTCCGAAGAGTGCGCCAGGCGCGGGCGGCATGAATATGACCTATGTGCTGGAACGCCAAGGGGCCAAATGGATCGTGAAGGGCCGTCAGGTGGGCGGCGCGAATCCGCATGGGGCGCAGGGCCTGCCACAAGATCAACCAGCACAAACGCCGCACTCCGATGTCCCGCCTGGAACCAGACAATGAAGACTGTGGCCGTCCTGGGAGGGGGGCCGGCGGGTTCTTTCGCGGCTGAACGCCTGGCCGCGGCGGGCCTGAAGACCACTGTATACGACGAAAAATTGGCGTGGGAAAAGCCGTGCGGCGGCGGGCTTACTTATAAGGCGTACCACGAATATCCGTATTTGATCGACAACGAAACGCCGAAGAAATTGATTCATGCGACCACGCTTTCCGCTCCCAATGCCGGTGAGGTGAAGATGACGCTGGAACGGCCGCTGGTGATCTATTCGCGGCTGGACCTGAACCGGATGTTGTTGCAGCGGGCCGAAAAAGCGGGCGCCGGTATAGAAAAAACGCGCATTCTGGGAATCGAACGCCGCGAAAATGGCTGGCGCTTGCGCACGCAGGCGGGCATCGCCGAAGCGGACTATTGCATTGTAGCGACGGGGGCGCGGAATCCTCTTCGCGAGGTGGGTACGGAATACACGGCGGGCGACACGATGAGCGCGCTTGGTTACTACGTTCCGGCGACGCGCGAGCAAATCGATATTCAATTTTTGCCGCAACTGGAAGGCTACATCTGGGTGTTCCCGCGCAGTGGGCATCTTTCGGTGGGCATCTGTGGAAAGAACGAACCGGCGCAGGCGCTGCGCCGGCGTTTGGAACGTTACATGGACGAACGCGGAATCGCCTGGAAAGGTTCTGCGTTCTACAGCCACATGCTGCCGTCGCTCGAACAAACCGGCTGGCGAAAAAATCGTTTGGCGGGGGACGGTTGGCTTGCCGTTGGGGATGCGGGAGGGTTAGTGGATCCGATCACGGGCGAAGGTTTGTACTATGCGATGCGCTCCGGCGATTTGGCCAGCCAGGTGGTGCTGAACGATGCGCACGGCATCGCGCAAAAGGCGGCGGCGTATAAAGCGATGGTGGCGCGGGAATTTGCGCTGGACCTGGAATTTGCGGCGACGCTGGCGAAACGTGTTTTCCTGGGGCGGTTTCTGTTCAACTCCGTGCCAGCGCGGATGGTGGAGTTTATGCGGCGCAGTCCGCGCTTCCGCGAACTGATGCAGGATTTATTCGCCGGAACGCAGCCGTATCTGGAATTGCGTGCGCGCCTGTTGAAGAATTTGAACGGCACGCTGCAGGAAGTGTTGATGAACTTTTTCCTGCAGCGCGTGGTTCCGGAAAAATCGAGCGCGAGTTAGTGCCACATTGTCCTGGGGAGGGCGTAATGACGGAGCTGACAGGCAAAGTCGCCGTGCTTACCGGCGCGGCGAGCGGAATTGGGCGTGCGATCGCCGAACGTTGCGTTCGCGAGGAGATGAAGGTGGTCGTCGCCGACGTGGAGGAAGGCAGTCTTCGCAACACCGAAACTGAACTGAGGAATGCGGGCGGAACAGTAGTTCTATATTCTTTCGCATCCCGAATGGAAGGAAGTGATTGAGCTGCGAACCGGCAATCTGCTGCGCATGGAAAATCCCATCAACCCGGCGGCGGCTGTGATGAAGCTGATGAAGTCCCGCGGCTGAAGCCGGCCTACCTTCCATTTTCCCACTCCGGAGACAGGCATTTATGAAAAGTGATAAATCGGAAGTGCTCTTTCAACGCGCCCAAGCCCGTATTCCCGGTGGCGTGAATTCGCCGGTGCGTGCATTTCGTGGGGTCGGCGGCACTCCGCGTTTTATCGCGCGCGGCGGAGGGTCACGATTGATTGATGTGGACGGCAACTCCTACATCGACTACGTGGGCAGTTGGGGGCCGCTGTTGCTGGGGCATCGTGCGGCTCCGGTGATGAATGCGTTGCGCGAAGCATTGGAAGGTGGCACGAGTTTCGGTGCTCCCACGGAGCGCGAAGTGGAAATGGCGGAGTTGATCGCCGAGATGGTTCCATCGATCGAGATGGTGCGTTTGGTGAACTCTGGCACAGAGGCGACGATGAGCGCGCTGCGCCTGGCCCGCGGCTTCACGGGGCGCGACCTTACGATAAAGTTTGAAGGCTGCTATCACGGCCACGTGGATTCGCTGCTGGTGAAAGCAGGCTCGGGCATGGCAACGCTGGGCATTGCCGATACGGCAGGGGTTCCGAAGGCGTTCGCGGAAACAACCATTGCGCTGCCGTATAACTCCATCACGGCGGTGGAAAAAGCATTTGCTGAACGCGGCGAAAATATTGCCGCGGTGATCGTGGAACCTGTTGTCGGCAACATGGGATGCGTGCCGCCCGCGCCGGGTTTTTTGGAAGCGCTGCGGGCCCTGACAGCGAAGTACGGCGCGCTGCTGATTTTCGATGAAGTGATGACCGGCTTCCGCGTGGCGCTGAATTGTGCGCAAGGGCGCTTTGGCATTCATCCGGATCTGACCACGCTCGGCAAAATTATTGGCGGCGGTTTGCCGCTGGCCGCTTACGGCGGGCGCGCGGATATTATGCGGAAGATCGCTCCGCTGGGGCCGGTGTATCAGGCGGGAACGCTTTCCGGAAATCCGCTGGCAGTGGCGGCGGGCTTGGCGATGCTGCGCCACCTGCGGGACAATCCGGCGATTTACGATCAATTGGAAGCGCGGGCGGCACAACTGACCCAGTGGGTTCCTCCGGGCGTCACGATCAATCGCGTGGGTGCGATGTTCACGTTCTTCTTTTCACCGAATGCGGTTACCGATTGGGATTCGGCGAAGACCTGCGACACGGCGCGCTACGGCCAGTTCTTCCATCACATGTTGGAACGCGGCGTGTATCTGGCGCCATCGCAATTTGAGGCCGCGTTCATGTCGGCCGCGCATAGCGAAGAAGATATTCAGCAGACGGTGGCGGCCGCGCGAGAATTCTTCGAGTAGCTTATTGAGCCAGCGGAGTGATGTGCAGAACTGCTCCATCGTAAGGGCATTTGTCATACTCAAACGGATGCGTGCGTTTGCAAACGTGGCAGTACTTGTAGACCGGCGGCTGGGGATGGACGGCCTTCGATGACAGCCATGCTTCGCGCAACGAGTTGCTCTCACCAGCAGCTATTTGCAGATCGGGCAGGTTGGCCAGGGTGAGGTCCAGGCTGCGATTTCCGCCGCGCGCCTGGACGTTTAGCTTAACGTGGTCTCCCGGTTTGTGGGTGGCAAGGAACTCGTCCAACTCTTTTTGGCTCTTCAATGCTTTGCCGTCCCAATCGAGAATGTGATCGCCGCGATCGAGGCCTGCGTTGTAAAAAGGGGAACCGCGAAGCGTAACGCCGTTCAGCGCCGCTCCTTTGTCATCGAAAGTGATGCCGCTGGCGCCTAACCAAGTTTTGGCGGGTGTCACCGGTTCCAGTACAAAGCCGGCGTGCGCAAGCAAGGTTTTGTAGTCCATCGGTTCCTTGCCGTGGATGTGGCGGCGAAAAATGTCGGCGGCGAAAACAGCGTCGGTGACTTGCGCCAGGGCGTTTTGCAGATCGTCGAGCGTGTACGGCTTGTGCACATCCGGGTTCTGCTGCCACATCCGGCGCATCCAATCATCCAAACTTTTGCCGGGGTATTGGGAGCGAATGGATAGATCGATCCCCAACGCCAGAGCTTGGCCATAGGTGTAGTAGGAAATGTAGTTGTTGGGCGTGTTCATTGCGTCGATGGCGGCCGCGGAGTCAATGAACGGCGCCATGCGCGACATCTCCACGGGGCTGCGGACCTCACGGCCGGGCGCTGTGAGCACGGTGGTGATGGCCCGCGCCATATCGCTGGTGAAGCGATCCTGGCTCCACAGGCCAGCGCGTTTCAGCGTGAGTGGGCCGTAGTAGTTGGTGAAGCCTTCGGCGAACCACAGCTCACCGGAAACATTGGCGCGTTCGAAATCGAACGGCTGGAGCGCTGCCGGCCGGATGCGTTTCACGTTCCAGGAATGAAAGAATTCGTGCGCGGCCGTATCCAATAGATCGGGGGCCGAATTCGCCAGATCGTGGGCTGAAGTAATGCTGGTGGAGTTGCGATGCTCCATGCCATCGCCGCTTACATAGGGCAGGTAATCGAACAGGAAAGTGTACAGGCCGTCGTCATATTTGGGGAAAGTCCCGAACACGCCTTCTTCTTCCGCGGTGATGCGCTGCAAGGCTTTGGCGAAGGCCTCTGCTTCTTGCGTGGTTCCCTGGTGATGGATGGCCGCACGAAAGGCGGTGTTGCTAACCTTGTCGTCCACGCTCCAGCGGTGCTCCGATCCGGGGCCAATTTCCAGCGGAGCATCCATCAAGCGATCTCGATTGGGTGCGGAAAAAGTGCCTTCGGTGTTCATAGGGAGCTGCGTGAACACGCGCCAGTTTGGCGGTGTTTCGATTTGAATGGAAGCGGGGGACGCCTCAAACCCATGCGCCCACGCCAGCACGGCAGGCGGATTCAGATGAGCGTGGGTGGAATCAATGCCCGCGTAGGTGCCGTCGGCGCGGTCGCCGAATAACGTGTAGTCGACGATTACGGTGTCGGCTCCATTGGTGCGCACATTCCATTGATAGGGGCTGGGACGCAGGATGTCCAGGGCCTGGTTGCGGGCATCACGGGCGGAAAAGTTGTAGACGTTTTTGGCGAATTCATGCAAGGCGTAGCGGCCGGGCGAGGAGCGGCTGATCAGCACTTCGAGCACCGGCTGTTTCACGCCCGAAAACGTTGCCCGGACTTCCATTTCATGATGCGCTGCATTGGGAAAGCGCAATTGGTAACGTACCGGCTGCTGCGCCAAAAGAGGGGAAGCCAGGGCCGCCAACAGGGCCAGAAGTGGTTTCATGTTTTGATTTCTGCTTTTAGATTCAGTACTCGCAAACGACGTTTCTCGAAAACTCCTACGCTTAGCTACGGAGCGCGGGCGTCATGTAGATTTCCAATTCCACGGGTGAACCTGCTGAATTACCCAACTTTTCCGCGGCGGATGCCTGGTTGGCGGCGATCTCCAGATACCCGGAGCTACCTATAATCGCGAACAGTTCGCCGGGCGCGGTTTCCGCGTAGTTCAGCGCCAGGCGGTGAATTTTTTGGGTGGAAGTGCGTAATTCAAACGGGCGCGTTTTGATTTGCTGGAATGTTTTTTCCTGAAAATTCGTAATCAGATTGCCGAAGTGATCTACCTTGAGGATTTGGCCGCGCCAGGTATGGCTGGCCAACTGTTCGGGTTGGGCCAGGTTCAGGCGTAGATAGTCGTCGATCCGTTTGCCGAACGCGGCTGGCTTCGCGCCCTTGGCCAAATGCCCGGCAACGGGTGCGAAAACATCGCGGCCATGAAATGTCCGGCTGACTGTGCCCAGCATCATCTTGGGATTCGACAAGACCCGGACTTTGTGCGTCTGTCCATCAATCGACGTTTGGGAGTAAATCATGGAGAAGACCCCGTTGTCCGGCCCCACAAAAAAATGCCCGCTGGCTTCCACCAGTAACGGGCGCCGGGTGCTGCCAACGCCGGGATCCACCACGACAACGTGTATGGTCCCCTTCGGGAAACACGGCCAGGTTTCCGCGATGACGAACGCGGCTTCGTTCACATTGTAGGCGGCAATCTGGTGCGTGATGTCGATCACCCGTGCAGCAGGCGCTGTGCGAGCGATAATCCCTTTCATCGCCCCCACGAAATGATCGGTATCGCCGAAATCGGTGATGAGAGTAATCAGCCGGTTCGCCATTGGTGTTCAAGGGACGATCTTGCTTTGCGGATTACTGCGGCCGGCGGAACAAACCGCCATACACTGCTTTCGCCAGGATGTGGCCCTGGATTGCCTTCAGCACATTTGCCCTGGTCTCAAAAGCGTCGGCCGATGGTTTCACGTCCAGCTTCGTATCCAGTGCGTATAGCTCAAATACATAATGGTGGAAAGGGCCGTTCGCGCCGGCTCCGGGACCGCGATACATGGGTCCGGTGGCGCTGATCTGAAAGCTTCCGTCCGCCAGTGGCGATCCTTTCGGCACGCCTTCGGGCAGTCCAGTTAAAGTTGCGGGAAGGTTCCAAAGAACCCAATGCGCCTGATCGTCGGTGGTCTTGTTGCGGGCCAGATCCATGTCGTGCATGTGGAGAAAAAAGCTCTGCGTGCCGGCGGGAACGTTGGCCCAGCTCATGGCTGGTGAAGTACCCTCGCCAACAACAACGCCCGGAGCAGCCTGGCTGAACTTCACGGGAACCATGCCGCCGTCGGGAAATCCAGGAATGGTCAAAGTCATCGCCGGCGGGGGAGGCGTTTGCGCGGCAAGAGTGAAGCAGAGCAAAGCCGGCAGGGTCGAGAGAATTAGCAATCGCATGGGACTATCGTAGCAAGCTGGCAGGTTGCTTACGCCGGCGACAAATCTTGCGGGAGGCCGAATTTGCCGCGTTGGTAGTCTTCGATGGCAGCCACAATTTCTTCCCGCGTGTTCATCACGAACGGGCCGTGGGCGACGATAGGCTCGTTGAAGGGAACGGCGTGGCCGAACAGGATCATGGCGGCGGTGGGCGCGGTTACGGTGACCTGTTCGCCACTGGCCTCAAATTCCACTAACTGAAATTGATGGGCGGAGTGCCGATTAGCCGCTTCGTTTACGACAACTTCGCCGCGGACAACGTAGAAGAAAATATTACGGGCCGGTGGGATGGTGAAGGTATGCCGGACCCCAGCAGCAAAGTAAACTTCCGCGATCGCGATGTCGTAGAGCGGGTGGATGGCCGGCTCGACGTGCCCCCACTTGCCGGAAATCGCCCGGATGGTAACGCCGTCCTCGGTGAACTGAGGAATGTGTTGCCGCTGCAGGCCGGTGTAGCGCGGCTCGGTCATTTTCAAACGCGCGGGCAGGTTCAGCCAAAGTTGCAGGCACTCCATCGCGCCACCGCGTTTCTTGAACGCTTCCGATGAAGTTTCCATGTGGACCAAACCGCGGCCAGCGGTCATCCATTGAACGCCGCCGGCTTGTATCACGCTTTCGTGGCCGCCGGTATCGCTGTGGGCAATATCGCCATCCAAAATGAACGTTACGGTTTCGAAGCCGCGATGAGGATGCGGTCCAAAGGGCAGGCCTTGATTCGGCGTTGCGTACTTCTGCGGACCGTGATGGTTCAGAAACAGGAACGGATCGATGTGGTTGAGGGAGGCCGTGGGCATGGCGCGGCGCGTGACCAAGTCGGCGATATCGTCGCGGACAGCGTCGTGAATGGCGCGGACAGGGCGAACAAGCATAATCTTCCTTAGGTTACTCGACGGGAGAATCAGTAAAGGCTAACCGGTCAAAGTTTTTTGGCCCGCCTCGCCAAAGCCAGCATCACCGCACCAAAGGCGAGCATCATCAGTCCCCACCAGAGGTCGACGTTGATGCCCAGGGAGTGAACGGCATACAGAGAGCTGGATTGGGTAAACAGGCCGTAGCCGCCAATCAATACGCCCAGGATGACAAACATGGCGCCAATGGGAAGTCGTAAGTCCAGTTGCATAGGCATTAACCCAGGATTTGTTTACCAAAAAATGACATTCAGAATCACCAAGATGGTCAGCACCACCGCCGCCAGCACGGTTGGTTTTTGATACCACTGCAGGCCTGCGTCGGAGGGTTTTGCGGTTAAGCCGTACACCAGGCCCTTGAGTTCACTCTCGATGCGGGGAACCGTCAGCAGCGAGATTACCAGCGTAACGGTGAAGCAAGTGGTCCAGGCCCAGATGGCGGTCCAGAAATTTTGCGCCATTTCGCTGGGATAAGTATGTGTGATGACCCCAAGCCAACCGCCTTTCGCGCCGGCCACTGAACCCGCCGGCAGGGTGAGACCGTGGTGGATGGCCGCGGCGCTGGTACCGCACAGCAAGCCCCAGAAGGCCCCGTGCCCGGTGGCGCGTTTCCAAAACATTCCCAACATAAATGTGGCAAACAGGGGAGCATTGACGAAGGCAAACACCAATTGCAGTACGTCCATGATGTTGTTGAACTGTTTAGCGAAATAAGCGGCGGCTACCGAAATAGCCAAGCCAAAGATGGTAGCCGCACGGCCCATCCATAAATAGTGCGCATCGCTGGCGCCTTTGTTGATGTAGCTTTGGTAGATGTCGTAGGTCCAGACGGTGTTGAATGCGGTGGTGTTGCCGGCCATGCCCGACATGAACGACGCAATCAGCGCGCACAAACCCAGGCCCAGCATGCCTGGCGGAAAATAGCGCACCAACATCATAGGTGTGGCCATGTCGTAATCGAGTTCGGCTTGGCCGCCGCGCATCACAGGCTTTCCGGCTTCATCAAATTTGACGGGGATAATGCCGCGGGCGCCTTGCAGAGAAATTCGCGATTGACGAGTGGCTGGTGCCGGTATGCCGGCATTTGTGTTGGCCGCGTTTGTGTTTGTGGCAACGACAACGCCCGCCAACATGCCGGGCAAAATTACTAAGAACGGAAACGCCATTTTGGGGAACGCCGCGATCAGAGGAGTCCGGCGGGCGGAGGCGGGCGAATCTGCCGCCATCGCCCGCTGGACCACCAGGAAATCCGTGCACCAGTAGCCGAAAGACAACACGAAGCCCAGGCCCATCACCATGCCGAACCATTCCACACCCATGGGATTGCTGCTGGGGCTGCCCAGGTATTTCCAGGCGTGCACCATGGCGTCGTTGTTTAAACGCGTCTGCAGGCCAGACCAGCCACCGGCGTCGCGCAGCCCCAAAAACACCAACGGAAGGAAGCCCATCACGATCAGAAAAAATTGCAGCACTTCGTTGTAGATGGCCGACGTGAGCCCGCCCAACAACGTGTACGCCAGCACAATCAGCGCGGAGGCTAGAATCGCCAGGTTGAAGTCCCAGCCCAGCAGGAGCTGCAGGAGCTTGCCCATTGCGTACATCGAAACGCCGGAGGAAAACACGGTCATGATGGCGAAGGAAATCGCGTTCAACGCGCGGGTTTTTTCGTCGTAACGCAGTTTCAGATATTCCGGCACCGAACGCGCTCGCGAGCCGTAGTAGAACGGCATCATGAAAATGCCCACGAAGACCATGGCTGGGATCGCCCCCAGCCAATAAAAGTGCGCCGTCGCTATGCCGTACTTGGCGCCACTGGCTCCCATGCCGATCACTTCCTGGGCGCCCAGATTCGCGGAAAGAAAGGCCAGGCCCGTAATCCAGGCTGGCATGGACCGCCCGGAGAGAAAGAAGTCCGTGCTGGTCTTCATCTGGTTTTTCAGCACAAAGCCGATGCCCAGGACGAAGACAAAGTACACCGCAAGAACCAGGTAGTCGATCCACAGTGGAATAGGCTGCACGAGGCCTCTTTCTTGAGTGATGAGCGAGCTTCTGCTCACCCGTAAGCAGTTTGGAGTCTAGCACGCCGGGGTTCATGCAAAGCGAGACATTCCCGTAAGACAGACAGGCGTCATTGTCTCGCGCCCATGTCTCACGCCCAGGTGTCACGCCCATCCGAGGCTGGCTTAGGCCGGCTGCTTCGTGCGCCATCCCGGAGGAGCATACGCTTCGCGCGCCACCTCGGCATAGGGCACGGGACTGACAATGGCTGGGATTTCCATTTGTACGTGCCGTTCGACATGCGGCTTGGCTGACCCGCCGTTGGGTTCGCCCCACAGCAGGTCAACACGGCTGCCCGGTTTGCTATGCGCTTCGTCAACAATCGCCAGGGTGAGCATTCTGCCTTCGTTTGAGCTATAGCCGATCCAAGTGGACAGGCCCACCGTATTTCCGCCAGCCAAGACGCGGTCAAACGGATGCATAGAATAGACGGCACTGGGAAACT
>JANXYJ010000110.1 GCA_025350105.1 Terriglobia bacterium
GGCTTGGCCGCCACTTCGGGGTCCGCGGAACTGGCTGCAAAAGGAATTGCAATCTTGGCTTCGCTCACGATGTTTCTCCTTGCCGCCCTGCTCTGTAATTATGGCCGCGGTAAGTGTCTCATCGATATTGGCACGGAGGGAAGCTGACGGATCGTGGATTCACGAAACGCCACTCCGAGCGTGGGACGGTGTACGTCGGAATCGGGCTTCGCTCCCATGACGAACAACCCCGAGGCTGACGGGTGGGCACAAAACTGACGGGTCTGACGGCTTGTGTTCAAAAACTACTTCATCACGCGCGCATATAGGAGTTTTTGAAGAAATGCCGTCAGACCCGTCAGCCCATCAGGCTCCCCGCCGGCGAGTGAACAAACGAATCGAGTACATTTCCACTTTCGCCGCGCCGTGCGTATATTTACGGTGAAGGCTCAGTTCCGCTTGGCTCAAGGATCAGAAGTGTACGTCCGCCGCTACCGCACCATCCCTCTCCAGAAACGCAAACGACGTCTTGAGGTTTTCCGTTTTTAACCTTCACGTGAACTGTGGTGATCTTTGTGGTCATATCCGGAGGAACTTTGTTTCACACACGCGAGGGGCGGCGGCTGATCGGCAATCCGAAAGGGCTTCGTTTCTGCGTGCTGTTGTTCTAACCTCTTCAAACGGTGCGAGATTCGTTGTTTTAGATTTCACGTCCCATGACATCACTCGCCCTTTCCGGCGGCCCGACGCTTGAGTCTGCAAGCCCAAATAGTCTCGGCAATTCCCATTCGAGGACGACGGTCATCATTTTCCCAGCATATCGGTTCGTATGGTTCTCCCAGCCTCTGACAGCGCCTGCGGCGAATCGCTTCTACTGCTTCCCTCGTTGCCAGTTCCTGGGCGGTTGGCGCAGCGGTACCAAACCGTTGTTCAAGGCTAGAGAGCCGTCTGTTCATCGCCTTCATCGACGATTATCCTTGCTTGCTTCCGCAGCTCGTTCCAATTCGGCAACTCTTGCCTCAATATCTTCCAGCTCAAGCGCCTTAGCGGCGTGATCGAGTACGCTATCGGCCGCCCGCACACGTGTACTCGCGGGAGTGTTCGGATCAATCATGACCTTCAGTAGCGTCGATACCGCTGCGGTAGATGCTTGCTGGAGGCGGCCAATCGACTGGCTGAATGCCCGCCGGCGTGCCTCCCGGTAGGCATTCTTAAACTCCCGGTCTTGCATCCACCGCCATAGAGTAGTGCTCGAGACATTGAGTGCCGCTGCAGCGCGTTCCAGTGTCGGATGCTCCAGCAGCGCCAGGATGGCTTCTTCGTGGCGGCGGTTCTTTTCGCCGCCCGATCCCGCAGTGTTCTTATCGCCCGCGCTCACTGCCCAACTCGCTTTCCAGAATCCGCAGTTCTGCCGACCAATCTGATAACGCGAGGCACAATCCAGCAACATCCGGATTGCCGGCGATCAGCTGCGCTTCGATCAGGGCGATTTCGCGCTTGCAGCGCGCAATTCACACTGGCACCTCTGCGCGCTCTTTCGCGATTTCCCCAAAGCCGCGACCATCGCCCTCAAGCGTTGCATTCTTCCCGCTGAGCGTTTGCCAACGCTGAACCACCACGTCCACATACTTGGGATCTAGTTCGATGCCATAGCAGACACGTTGCGTTAAGTCAGCTGCCGCCAGCGTGGTACCGCTGCCTAGAAACGGCTCGTATACCAGATCGCCGCGCTTGGTGTGATTCAGGATCGGCTTGCGCATCAGTTCCACCGGTTTCTGCGTGGGGTGATCGAACTTGTCTTCGCCAGATCCGCCCATGATGAACTTAGGTGACGGCGAACACCAAATGGTCGAGTTCTCTCCCGCCTTGCCGTACCATGGCGCATTCTTTTTTCGAACGTACCAGCAAGGCTCGTGCTGAAACCAATAGTGGGTGCGCGTGAGCACGGTTCGGCCTTTGTCCCAGATGATTTGCTGGTGATGGAGAAAGCCTATCTTGAGCAAACCATCGAGCACTTCTCGGGTGAACTTCGACGCATGCCACACGTACGCCACTTCAAGGCTCGGGACCAAAGCAAAAGCTTCCGACCAGTCCGCACGCGTGTCACCCGAGATAGTCGTCTCGTTGTGCCCAGTAGTGCGCTTCTTCATGTAGCTGGGTTCAGCGCCTCCGCAG
>JANXYJ010000120.1 GCA_025350105.1 Terriglobia bacterium
TCTACAAAGGCAAGGCGGTGGACGTCCGCGAGGTGGGATTGCGACTGAACGTTCGTGCTGTGCTCGATGGCAGCATCCAGCAGGTGGGCAATCGTGTGCGCATCAACTTGCTGATCAGCGATACCGGCAACGGCTTGCCGCTGTGGTCCGCCACTTACGATCAGGAAGTCAGGGATATCTTTCAGACGCAGACCGATATCGCGGACACTGTGACCAACGCCGTGCGGCTGAGACTCGCAGACGCACCCGCCCTTCAGTTGGCCAGCGCCTCTGTCGATGCCCCTGGAATGGGCGCAGGGGAAGCACACGCGCGGCTCGGCGAAGCCTACGCAATTGACTACCAATGGTACAAAGCAGATCCCGAATTTCGCAAAGCCCTGGAACTGAGTCCCACGCGGGTCACGGTGCGCAGGACTTACGCGAATTATTTGCAGAAGATCGGCCGCTTGAGTGAAGCCGAAACGCAGATTGAGCACGACCCCTATGCTCCCTCCGCCGTTACCATTTATAACCTTGCGAAGAATCGCTACTTCGGCAGGCGTTACAAAGAGGCTGTCACGGAGTATCAACGCGCCATCAAGATCTACGAGCCCGTGATTCTCTATATTCACGCCGACCTGGGCTTGGCTTATGTGTTCGCCGGGTTGGGGCGAAAAGGGATCGAAGAGCTGGAGTACGCACATCACAATCTAAAGGTAATGGCCAGCTTCTCGGGCCAACTCGGTTACGCCTACGCGATGCAGGGCCGGACAGAGGACGCCAACCGGATTCTGTCTGAATTGCTCAGCCGCTCGGACTCGGGCGATTCGCTTTCCACCGCGATTGCTCAGGTCTACATCGGCCTGGGCAATAAAGACCGGGCCATCGAATGGCTGAATAGAGCCGTAATGCAGCGGGACGGAAATCTCTTTCTGAAAGTCGACCCTATTTATGATCCCCTACGGGGCGACGCTCGGTTTAAAACTCTGCTGCGTGCGATCAACCTCAACTGATTCAGCGATTGCAACCGCGAAGTGAATATTGTGTTGCCCGGCCATAACTACGGCTGGCCGCTTTCCACGGGTCGCAACGATACCGGCACGAAGTTGTCCAAACAACCCTGGCCCCGGCCCAGAATGACAATCCCTGCATGTTTTGGGTGCCTTCATCAGCCCTTCGAGCATCTTTTTTGCACCTTTTACACCGGCGGCAAATTCCCACGCTGGAAGAACAACCTGTATAAATGTCCGGGCTCTGCATCACGTCGGCGAAGGATAAGACCGACGGCACCGTGCTCCGGCGAAAGAGTGATTCAACCCCTGCTGGATGTGTCCGGCCGTAGCGATACCAGAGGAAGCAACTTAGCCCTTCCACGTCCACCCAAGCCACGCTTGAAACTTGTCCCGCCGTCCAATGGCAAAATTCCATCTTTTTGACCTGGAAGCGCCCCAAGTGTTAGTCAACCTAGGAAGAACTGAATCTCCTAGGTTGTATAACCAACAACAACACCCTCATTTCATTGACTTTATGTAGAGGTCTGCGTGACACTGCTGTTCGGCTGCACTTTGTGTCGTCAGGAGGTCAGGGATGGTGAGGGTGGATTGGAAGCGCCGGGAATTTCTAGGGGCGCTGGGCGTTGCACTGTGCACGGGAATGGAGAATTCAGATGCGGCGCAGGGGTCTCAGGCTGCCACTGACGGAAAGAAGCAGCGCATCATTCGGACGGTGCTGAAGGACTTGGCACCACATGATCTGACCACCGCCACATTGATGCACGAACACTTGGGGACAGGGCGCCGCCGGGTAGCCCCACCGAAGATGCCAGTTGGATGGAAGTGGAATTGAAGGCAGCCAAGGCAGCGGGTGTGGGATGCATTGTGTCGGCCTCTACCGGGTTGTCGGGTCCCCTACTTCTGCCTTATCTGAGGAAGCTCTCCGAGGGGACCGGCATGCATCTGATTAATGCCACCGCGTACTACACCAAGCAGAACTACCCAAAAGAACTGGCAACCCAGAGCGAGGACGAAATTGCTGACGGTTTGGTGCAGACGGCGATGGCGGGACAAATGGGTGCTTTCGGCGAGTTTGGCGTGGCCAACGGCGAGGCGGAAATGGACCCCCTAGAAAAGAAGGTATTCCGGGCGGCGGGCAAAGCCCACCTGCGCACTGGATTGCCGATTTTCACCCACAACAATTACTCTACTGGTTCGGAGGTCCGGCCAGAGATGGCACTGTACCAATTGGATCAACTGGAGTCCGTTGGCGTTCACCCGGGAAGCGTGGCGCTGGGGCACCTTTGCTGTCACGATGACCCCAAAGTGGACGTGGCCAAACGCCTGGCCAAGCGCGGCGCATTCGTCGCTTTTGACCGGGTTACGAGGCAACAGCAATGGGTAAGTGATCAACACAGGCTCACCATGATCCTGGCGTTCCTGGAGGCCGGCTATATCGACAATCTGCTGATCTCATCGGACTACATTGGCCGCATCAACACAGGCGTAGGCGAAGTAAATGGGTACCCAGGCCCGCTGCATGCGCGCGACGGCGGACCCGGATACGCAAGACCGCTAAAACTCTTCGTTCCGCTGATGAAGAAAGCGGGGATTAAAGAGAAAGCGATTCGCCGGATCACGCAAGACAACCCGCGGCGGTTCCTCTCCTTTATTCCCAAGCAAGCTTGATTAACGGAAGGACATGATGGAACAACTGATATCGAGTCTCATTCAAAAATTCGAGCGCGGCGTGCTGGGCCGCCGGGAACTGGTGCAAAGCCTGTCATTTCTGGCTGCGGCGGCGGCTGGATCTAGTGCGTACGGACAGAACTCCGGATTTCAGGGCGGATTCATCAGCCACGTGTCGCTATCGGTGTCCGATCTGCAGAAATCGGCGGACTTCTATCGCAACACGTTTGGACTGAAGGTTTTGAGCGAGGACAAGAAGCTGGAGATCATGCGCCTGGGGAAAACCAGGACCTTAGTCTCGTTGCGGAAGGCAAGTCCCGCCGCCGCGGTGGACCATTTCGCCATTGGCGTAGAGGGCTTCAACAAGGATGCAGTGACGGCGGATTTGAAAGCCCGCGGCGTGATTCCGTCGCAGAACTTGGATGCGGGATTTCATGTGATGGACCCAGACGGTTTTCCCGTGCAAATTGACTAGGAACGCGACACACAGATCTTCATGAGGAGAGTTTACATGATTCGAAATCTTGCATTTACATTGCTGGCGGCGGCAGGCACCAGCGCCGCGCTGGCCCAGGCACCGGCTGCACAGGAGCCGCCGCGTGTCGCTCTTTTCACGATTGATGGATCGAAATTCCCGCGGGCAGAAAACGGGAAGGCGACGATCTGGACCGCGGAAGAACTGAAGAAGAAATACGTCACCGATCCCAATGGGCCTGCGATGGACCATTTGGAATGGGCCCCACCCTACCGGGTGACGATCCAGCGGCGAAGGCCTGGCGACCCCGCAACGGTGGGCGGCGAACTGCACGAGGATAAGACGCAGATTTACGTGATTATCGGGGGCTCCGGAACCGTGCTGCTGGGCGGCAAACCAAAATTAGATGCCTCTGCCGGTCCGGGAGAACACCGCAGCCAACTGATTGGCGCCACCCCGCACCACGTGAAGGAGGGCGACCTTATCTCGATTCCTCCCATGACTTGGCACGCGGCCTACGCCGATCCCAACGCAACCATGACGTTTCTGATGTTTCATATTGAGAATCGCCAAACGATTCCTTAGCAAGTACCCAATGCTTATAAGCAAGGGTTAACGGCGGGCCGTCGGGATGTAGGTAAACGGAGCGCCCGGCAAAGAATTCCCGCAAAACCGATAGGGGTCGCCCGGCGGGCGTTTAACGAGACAAGTGTTAAAGGGGATAAGAAGATGAGAACGATTTTGAACTTGATGCTGGTGGGCATCGTTGCATGTCTGCTCCGTAGCTCGGAACTGAATGCACAGACGGCGTCAACCAGCGCCATCGCGGGGACCATTACGGATACTACCAATGGCGTGGTGCCCGGCGCGAAAGTCACCGCGGTGAATTCGGATACCGGCCAGACCCGCAGCGCCACGACGGGAAACGACGGCGCCTTCAACTTCGGCTTGCTGCAGCCGGGTGCTTATAAGATCACCATCAGCGCTGCCGGCTTCAAGCCGGAAGAGATCGCGGTGACCGTGGCGGTCACCGAGGTTGCCAACGTCAGCCGGCGTCTCGCGGTGGGCTCTCAAACGGAGGCAGTGACAGTGGAAGCGGTCTCGGATTCCATCCAGACAGATTCCTCCGCGCTCGGCACCGTTGTTTCCACAAAAACTGTAAGCTCATTACCGCTGACCACGCGAAATTACACCGATATTCTCGGCCTTTCCGCAGGCGCGAACGGAGGCGTCGCCAATGCCACGTCGCTGGGCCGGGGCGGGGTGAACCTGGCCGTCAATGGAGCCTCGCAAACCCAGAACGCCTTCCAAATGGACGGCGTCTCGGTGGTGCCGTTCGCCGGCAGCGGATTCACCACTGAAAATGCGTTCTTTCCCACCTTCGGCATCCCGAATCCGGATTCACTGCAGGAATTCAAGATCCAAACCTCGCTGTTCGACGCCGGCTACGGACGCAATCCAGGCGCCAATGTCAACGTGGTTACCAAGTCCGGAACCAATCAACTTCACGGTAGCGGGTTTGAATTCTTCCGCAATACGCAACTGAATGCCACGGACTTTTTCGCCAACCTGAACGGATTGAAACGCCCGGTTTTGAACCAAAACCAATACGGCGGCACACTGGGCGGTCCCATCAAGAAAGATAAATTGTTCCTGTTCGGCTCTTATCAGAAGACATGGCAAAAGAATGGCGCGGCGGCGCAAGGCTTCTCCACTGGCGTGACGCTTTCGCCGATTCCGCTAGGCGACCGCAGCGCTGCTGGTTTTCAAGCAGCCCTGGGCAACAGTTTCTGCCCTGACAACAAGCCCACCGATCCCACGGCCCTGAATACAAAGTCCAAGTACCTTACCAATCCAGGAATCACCGGCGCCGGCACCGGTACCCAAGTTGCGTGCGACGGCGGCAATATCAATCCCGTGGCGATGAAGATCATTCAGGCCAAGAACGCGGATGGCACCTACTACCTCCCCAGTGCAACCAACGGACTGTACCAGTCGGGCGTCGCGTATTCGATTCCGGCCTATGACACCGAGAATCAGGGGCTGATCAACCTGGATTACATCGCGTCGCAGCGCAACACGTTGGCCGTCAAGTATTTTCGTTCGCTGCAGTTTCAAGAGGTCCAGTTCCCGGGCGGCGGCATGGTTCCCGGTACGGTTCACGACGCGGACGTAGGCTATCACAATGGCGTCATCCGCCTTACTTCCATCGTCACTCCCAGCATCGTAAACGAATTTCATACGGCACTTCAGCGAACCACGAATTCGACGTTCGCGACACCAACTTCGCAGATCAATAATTCCGTAGTGGGCATGTCGCCGCTGGGTCCCGCGAACGCCTACATCCCGCAAATGACCTTTAGCGGGCTTTACACCGTTGGCGTCAACACCAGCTTCAACACACAGTTGCACAACACCAATTACCAGTTGGGTGACAACCTTTCGTGGAATCACCAAAAACACTCCTTCCGCGTTGGCGGCGAAGTAGAACATGGTTATTGGAACCAGATCAATCGTGGCCAGACCGGCGGCACCATGACGTTCCAGACCTTCAATGACTTCCTGGTCGGCTTGCCGGGTGGCTGTGGCGTCGCTGTTGCCGGACTCTGCAACGGCGCAGCGGGCAGTAACGTCACCAGCACTGCGTTTGCAACGCGCAGTACGGGAGCCAGCGGCGTGGTTCACGAACCGCGCATCTGGAACGCGTACATGTTCGCTCAGGACGACTTCAAGGTCAGCAAGAATTTGACCCTCAACCTCGGTGTGCGTTGGGAATACGCCGGAATCACGATTGAAAAGTTGGGTACCGCAACCAACGTCCTCCGGTCCCTGATGGATGGTGTGGCGATTGGAACTTCCGCCGCAACGCAATCCTACACGGGCTATATCGTACCCAGTAACTATCCGACCAAGGAATACGGTGCATTGCTTCCGGGAATTGCCCAGACGGACACCAATCTGCTACCCATCAAACACGGTGTACCGCTGAATAACTTCGCTCCGCGCCTTGGTTTTGCGTGGCAGCCCGGCGGAAATGAGAAGACGGTAATCCGGGGCGGCGCAGGATACTTTTACGACCGCATCTACGGGCAGTTTCTGCAACGCTCTTACTTTAACTCGCCACCACCCGCTACGCTTTTAGACACGCTGGCGTCGACGAACCAATTTGCTTCCTTGGCAAGTCCGTGGAAATCCACGCCTGCGGGCACCTTCCCGGGCCGCTGGATCAACTATGCAACCACCCAGGGCTCAAACCTCACCACCAACATGCTGGACCAGACCTATAACACTCCAGTCACTTACTCTTGGAATCTGACGCTACAAAGGCAACTCCCTGACCACTGGATTGTGGAATTGGGCTACGTTGGTTCCAAGGGAATTCACCAGTCAGAAATTTCGCACTTTCTGAACGCAGCCACGCTGGCAAGTGCAGCAAATCCGATTACCGGGTTGACCACCGTGAGTGGTGCCACCGTCCAGAATGCGATCACCACCAATACAACCGGCAACGCCAGGTTGCGCGTTCCGTATTTGGGCTTCAACCCCGGTGGCCTTCAGGTATCCTCCGAGGACCTGGACTACAGATTCAATAGTTTCCAGGCAACCATTCGGCGGCAGTTCAGTTCAGGTTTAGGTCTGCAGGCGGCCTATACATGGTCCCGCGCGTTTACCAACATGTCCACCGCGAACGGGGCTGACTTGGGAGACCCCAGTGACCTGCGGCAACAATGGGGCTTGAACACGGCTTACCGTCCCCAACGTTTGGTGATCACGTACAACTACACCATTCCCACCGGCCCAGTGAAGGGCATCGTCAAAGCGGTGATCGGCAATTGGGCGTTGTCCGGAGTGACGACGATTCAGGACGGCACACCCTTTACCATCACGGACACGCGGGGTGGAGCGATCTTCGGTCTGACCACTGCGCGGGCTCAACTTGCACCCGGAGTCACCTACGCCGATCTGATAACCCCAGGCGATCTCAAATCGCATTTGGGTGGGAAGGCCGTTGTGGCGGGCGGGGCGGGCTTTTTCAACACGGGTGCGACTTGTGTTAGTGGCGTGACTTGCCCTGCTACGAGCGCTTTCACCACCATTCCCGTGATTGGCGGCAACGGCACTGCCGGTACCGGCGGCACAGGGTGGGGCAATTCCGGAATTGCTCCCCTTCTTGGACCAGGTCAATTTAACTTCGACGCATCGGTGAGTAAAGTAATTCCGGTGCCGGTAATCAGCGAACGCTCTCTGCTCCAATTCCGGGCAGAGTTCTTCAACATGTTTAACCACGCGCAATTCAACAATCCGGCAACCAACGTCGCGCTGGGAAACTTTGGGCAGATCACCTCTGCCTCGGTTAACCCGCGGCTGATTCAGTTGGCGTTGAAGTTCATCTTTTGATCGAGCATTTTTTGATCAAAACGATGAGAGGGCCATGCCGCCATCATGACATCTGCGGTTGTCGCTACAGTCACATGTGCGATCAACCCCAAATGGCTCATTTGGCAAGACCGGTTGGAGGGTTGCGGCGAAGCGATTCAAAAATCTGGAGCCACCCGCCGGGATCGAACCGGCGACCTGCTGATTACGAATCCGACTGCGCGCCGTCCAATCAATGTCATTACGTGTTTTTTCAACGATATAGCGGACCCTAATTGTCCAAGGCGTCCAGCCTATCTGATGACTATCGCTCCAATGGCTCCCAGGGTGGCTCCCGAAATCGCGTTCCGACTGCCAGCTTCCCAAGCCCACATTCCCGTCGGTAACTAAGAGAAAATAAACAAGTTATTGGACCCGTGATTCTAGTGAGATTCCATTCGTAGACCATCTGCAACCCTATTACTTTCAACTAGATAGACCTGTGGAATGCCAGCCACCCAAGCCGACATTCCTTGGAAAAAAAGTTCTCCTGAGCCCAGGTTGAGCGGAGTTGCGAGTGGGCGTCCGCCCGAGCATCAATCGCGTCGCCCAAGCTGAGAGCCGATTCTGCAGACGGTTAAGCGCGCTTGGTCGTCTCTCCGCCGCGCATGGCTTGCGTGAAAGCAACGTCATCAAACATTCACTGGGATAGCGGATGATCGCGTGTGGCCCATTGAACGTACCGAATGCTTGCAGTCAGCTCGGAAATTCTCGAGCGGTTACCACGGCATGAGTCACGCCAGCATCTCCTAACAGGAAACGAGTGATATGCCAAAGAGTATAAGCCGCATCTCAATGTGTTTGATAGCGCTGTCCCTCCCGTTGCTTGCCCAGGTGGACCGGGCAAGTTTGAATGGCACAGTGACGGACCCTTCGGGTGCTGCCGTTCCGCGCGCCTCCATCGATGTGTTCCTGGAAAGCACCGGTTTCAAGCGGACTGTCCTAAGCAGTGAGGCGGGGACTTACGTCTTAACCGCCCTGCCCATTGGCCGCTGGCGAGTCACCATTCAAGCCAGCGGCTTTCAATCTCAACAGGTAGACGATCTTGGTCTGAGCGTCGGCGAAACCCGCACACTGGACTTTCGGTTCGGGGTTTCCGCCTCCGCCGAAACCGTTCAGGTGACGGCGGTTACGGTTGCGCTGGAACAGGCTACGGCAGAAACGGGAGGCGTGATCGATTCGCAACAAGTGAAGGAACTGCCCATCAACGGCCGTAATTGGGCAGGACTCATGGTTCTGATTCCGGGGGCAATCAACACGGGCATCGGGAACCAGACCGGAATCCGCTTCGCCGGTCACGGACTGGATGATAATAAGCTTGTCTTCGATGGGATGGATGCCACCGGCATTCTGCGGCAGTCCCAGAAGACGGACTTGCGGCTCCAAATATCGTCTGAAGCCATCGCGGAATTTCGGGTAAATTCTTCTTTGTATTCCGCGGAATTCGGTGGCGCGGGCGGCGGACAGGCGGATGTTGTGTCGAAGAGCGGAAGCAATGGCTTCCACGGAAGCGTCTTTGAATTCTTCCGCAACGATAAGCTCAATTCCCGTTCGCCTTTCGATCCTGCCACGGTGCCCCCGTTCCACCTCAATCAGTTCGGCGGGAGCCTGGGGGGACCCATCGCCAAGGATCGCACCTTCTTCT
>JANXYJ010000137.1 GCA_025350105.1 Terriglobia bacterium
TGGTAGTGGAGCCGCGCGAGGTCGAGTCCGTCCGCGGCCGGGCCGAGCAGCGCACACGGGTCGAACGATGGCGATGTTTACGGAGTTGGGGATGCCGAGGGAGCGGGACGCGGTGAAGGCGGATTTGGAAGAGGGGGACGCGGCGGCGGGGTAGGGGGCGGTTTCTGGCCGGTGCGGCTGAGGTGGCGTTAGGGCGCTCCCTGACGGCGGCGTGTTGGGGTGCTGAATTTTGCTTGAAGGCGGGCCTGCTGGTTAGCGATGGTGGTGGTTATTACGGCTCCCTTACGGTCGCCGCTGGGTGCTGGGTTTGTTTTTTGGGGTCTGCGGTCTGGCGAGTGGGGTGGTTGGTGGGTGGTCCGTCTCCGGTCTGGCGAGTGGAGCTACTTGGGGCTACTTGGGCTTGCGCTGGTTAGGAATGCGGTGGTTATTACGGCTCCCTACCGGTCGCCGCTTTGTGCTGGGTTTTTTTTGGGTGGTTGCGGTCCGGCGGGTTGGGTGGTGGTCCGTCTGCGGTCTGGCGACCGGAGCTACTTGGAGCTACTTGGGCTTGCGCTGGGTAGGAATGCGGTGGTTATTACGGCTCCCTTGCGGTCGCCGCTGGGTGCTGGGTTTGTTTTTTGGGGTTGCGGTCGGGCGAGTGGGGTGCGATCAGTGCGCTCCCTTACGGTCGCGGCTTGGGGTTCTGAGTTGTTGGTTGAGTTCCGTCTCCGTTCTGGCGACCCGAGCTACCGGTTCCGTCTCCGGTCTGGCGACCGGAGCTACCGGGGACTGGCGAGTGGAGCTACTGGGAGTGCTTGGGCTTGCGCTGGTTAGGAATGCGGTGGTTTTTACGGCTCCCTACCGGTCGCCGCTTTGTGCTGGGTTTTTAGGGGTGCGGGGTGTGTGCTACTACGGCTCCCTTGCGGTCGCCGCTTTGTGCTGAGTTGAGGTGGATGAGGCATCATGAAACTCGAAAAATGGTTTGAGAATTGGGATCTGACGAATCTGAAAGTTCATGCGGGGTTTTTGGAGGCGGAGTGGAAGCCTCAGGAGAAGGATCGGGAGGCGGCTTGGGAGTTGTATGTGGAGATGCTAACAAGGATAGTCACGCAGCCGCTGCCGGAGGCCGATGGGGATGAGAAGACGGCTCTGGAGAGTGTGCATGCGTTGTTTGGGATTACGCGGGAGATTTTGCGGCGGCAGGGGCGGGAGTGCGTGCAGTTCACCAAAGTGGCGGTGATTGTGCTGAATCAGATTGTGCGGCCGTTTACGGCGAAGTGGCACCGGTTGTCGCTAGCAGGAGCGTTTCAAGACGCCGAAAAGCGGGCGGAGTTCCGGCGGGAATTGGCTCTGGTGCAGACGGATTTGCGGCGGTTTACGGGGATGCTGTCGCAGATTGCGAAGGTGGAGGATTTGACGGGGCTGGAGGATTTTTGATTCGTTGATGTTCCTGTGATGGTCCCCGCCCTTGCGGGCGGGTTGGAATGCCGGGGTGCGGTCGGGCATTAGGCGCGTCATTATTGAAGCGTTCGGAAGTGAGGTATGCGCGACTGAGGCTTTCGCAACCGAAGTATCCGCGTCGCTACCTTATGGTCGCGGTTTGGTGCTGAATTTTGGTTGACGGCGGACCTGCTGGTTAGCGATGGTGGTGGTTATTACGGCTCCCTTGCGGTGGCGGCTGGGTGCTGGGTTTGTTTTTTGGGTTGCGGTCTGGCGAGTGGGGTGCGATCAGTGCGCTCCCTTACGGTGGCGGCTTGGGGTTCTGAGTTGTTGGTTGAGGACGCGCCTGCTGGTTAGCGATGGTGGTGGTTATTAGGGCTCCCTTGCGGTGGCGGCTGGGTGCTGGGTTTGTTTTTTTGGGTTGCGGTGTGGCGAGTGGGGTGCGATCAGTGCGCTCCCTTACGGTCGCGGCTCGGGGTTCTGAGTTGTTGGTTGAGTTCCGTCTCCGGTCTGGCGACCGGAGCTACCGGGGGACTGGTGACCGGAGCTACTTGGGGACTGGTGACCGGAGCCAGCGGTTCCGTCTCCGGTCTGGCGACCGGAGCTACCAGGGGACTGGCGACCGGAGCTACTTGGTCCGTCTCCGGTCTGGCGACCGGAGCTACAGGGGACTGGCGACCGGAACCAGCGGGGGCGGGAGTGCGCATTCACCAACACAAATGGGTTGGTTTGGTAAAAAATGGTTTTCCGCGCTGCCGGCAAGCGGGCGCAATTCCCGCGATAATAAGGTTCATGCAAAATCTTTCAGTCCCATTAAGCTTGGACGAAGCCAACCGCATCATCGCCGGAGCCATTGCAAAAGCTGTGGAGCTGCAAGTGAAAATCGGCGTAGCTGTGTGTGACGCCGGTGGACGTTTGGTTGCCTTCCAGCGCATGGACGGAGCGTTCTATGCCACCGTTTACGGGTCCCAAGGCAAAGCGGCTGCATCCGCCGCGTTCGCCAAACCCAGCGGCGATTTACAGGAACGTGCCAGCACTCCGATCATCAGCGGCATCATTCGCAACGAAGGCAACCATATCATTCCCAGCCAGGGAGCCGTGCCGATCTTTCGCAACGGCGTCCTGATTGGCGCCTGCGGCATCGGCGGCGCCGCCCCCCAACAGGACGAAGACTGCGCCCGCGCCGGCGTGGCTTTACTGTAATCCATGCGCAACTTCAAACTTACCCTGGAATACGACGGCTCAAAATTCTCCGGCTGGCAATCGCAAATCAACGCCCGCACCGTGCAAGGCGAACTGCAAACGGTGGCCGACCAACTTTTCGGCATGGAAGTGGACCTGCAAGGCGCGGGCCGGACCGACGCCGGCGTCCATGCCATTGGTCAGGTGGCGAACATCAAGGTGCGCAGCATGAAGCGGGATTTGCCCACCGCGACGATCCTGCGCGAACTGAACGACAAACTCCCGTCCTCCATCGCCGTGCTGGATTGCGAGGAAGTCCCGCCCGCTTTTCACGCTCGCCACGACGCGAAGTCGCGGGCCTACTTTTATCAGATTTCGACCCGCAAAACTGCGCTTGCCAAGCGCTTCGTCTGGTGGATTAAAGAGCCCTTGGACATCGCCAAAATGCAGGAATGCGCCGCCATGATCGTGGGCCGCCACAACTTCGTTTGCTTCCGTGCGGCGGACCCAACACGGCCCGGCGAATCCACCACGGTGGTGGTCGATGCCGCTGAAGTTGGCACGGAAGACAACCTGATCATCTTCCGCGTCGAAGCCTCGCACTTCGTTTGGAAGATGGTGCGCCGCTTAACCGGCACGCTGGTAAAAGTAGGCCGGGGCGAAGTCAGCACGGAGCAATTCCGGCTGCTGCTGACCGGCAAGAAGGACCCCAAATGCGACATCGCCAGCTGGACCGCGCCCGCGTCGGGGTTATTTCTGGAGGCCGTCAAATACTAGCGGCACGGATGGTTGTGCTACCGTGAAGGCGAGATGCGGAGTGCTCAAAATTCAGCAAATAGATCGCAAAAGGAGATCGTTTCCATGAAACAGATCGTTCGAAATTTGAGTGTAGTAAGTTTGCTTCTCGGCACCAGCCTGGTTGCTAGCGCTGCGCAAGTTGACGGTGTTCTGATGGACAAAATGTGTTCGGCCAGTGCCATGAAAGACGCGGGCTTCGCTGCCAAACACGATGTGAAGTGTGCGCTGGAAGCGGATTGCATGAAGAGCGGTTACGGTGTCTACACCGCCGACGGCAAATTTTTGACGTTCGACGCCGCCGGTAACACCAAAGCCGTAGCGGCATTAAAAGCCACCAAGAAAGTGGACAACCTGAAAGTCAGCGTAATGGGCGATGTCACCGGCAGCACCATCAAGGTGAGCAAAGTAACATTGCAATAGCTTTGAGGCAGTAGCGTTAGGAAACCTTCGCTTCCAACTCCGCCCAGCGCGCATACAGCATATCCACCTGCGCCTGGGCGGTATCCATCTCCGCCTGCGCCTGGGCCAGTTTCCGGCCGTCTTTCAATACTTCGGGATCCATCATGGCCGTCCGCTTGAGGTCCAGCACTTCTTCGGCTGCGGCCACGCGATGCTCCATGGTCTGGTATTCGCGGTTGTCCTGATAGGACAGCTTTTTCTTGGACGAAACTGGCGCCGCTGAAACATTACCGGACGACGTTACGGCCTTTGGTTTCGCTCGATTGCGCTCATTCTGCCAACTATCCCATTGCGAATAATCCGCAAAGCGCTGCACCGCGCCTTGGCCGTCCAAACCCAGTACGACTGTCGATACCCGATCCAACAAATAGCGATCGTGCGTCACCAAAATCAACGCGCCGCGAAAATCCAGCAGGCTTTCTTCCAAAATTTCCAGCGTCGGAATGTCCAGATCGTTGGTAGGCTCGTCCAGCAGCAGAACGTCGGCGGGCTCTAGCATCAGGTTGGCAATCAGCACTCGTGCCCGCTCGCCACCCGACAGTTTGCCCACCGGTTGATTCAACTGTTCGCTTAAGAATAGAAACCGCGACGCCCACGACGCCACGTGAATCACCTGATCGCGATAAATCACCGAATCGCTATGCGGAGCCAATGCCCGCCGCAGCGTTACGTTGGGATCCAGTTGCCGGATCTGATCGAAGTACACCATGCGCAGGCCGTCGGCGCGTTCGACGGTGCCTTTCATAGGCTCCATTTCACCGCGCAGCAAACGCAGCAGCGTGGTTTTGCCGCTGCCATTGGCGCCAACCAAACCTACACGCGTTCCAGCCGTGATGGTAAAGTCCAAATTTTCAAACAACGGCCGCCCCGGATATCCGCCGGTCACTTTTTCCAGATGAATCAAACGCTTGGTTTTGCGTTCAGTCGCCGCAAAATCAATGTCGGCGGTGGCCGTTCGCTGCCGCGACTTAATGTCGGCCAGTTCGCCGATCAGCTCATTGGCGTTGTCGATACGAGCCTTCGCTTTGGTCGCCCGCGCCTTCGGTCCGCGCCGCAACCATTCCATCTCGATCTTCACGCGATTTTCCAGCGCGTCCTGTTGCTTGGCCTGCGTGTGCAGATACTCGGCCTTCTTTTCCAGAAACGCACTGTAGTTGCCCGGCACGTGCAAAATGCCGTCAGCATAAACGCGATTCAATTCGGCCATGCTGGTGGGCACGTTTTCTAGAAAGTAACGATCATGACTGATCACCACGCACGCGAAATCGGCGCCGCGCAAAGTTTTTTCCAGCCATTCGATCCCGGCCAAGTCCAGATGATTGGTCGGTTCATCGAGAAGCAGGATCTCGGGATGCTGAACCAGCGCCTCCACAATCGACAACCGCTTGCGCCAGCCGCCGGAAAGCTTCGCGGCCTCGGCGTAAATGTCATCGAAACCCGCGCGGCCCAGTACTTCCGCTTCCCGCGCTAAACGATCACCGTCTGCAACGCCGGCGCGATCAAACGCACGATGAATCACCTGCTGCACCGTCTGGCCCGGCGTGAATTGCGAATCCTGCGCGATGTAAACCATGCGCGTGCCCTTGCGAATCACCACTTCGCCGTCGTCGGGTTCCTTGCGCTGCGCCAAAACTTCCAGCAGCGTGGATTTGCCGGAGCCATTGGGCCCGATCACCCCCAGCCGGTCGCCCGATTGAATAGAAAGCGTGATGTTCTGAAACAGCGGCGATACGCCGTAGGCTTTCGAGATTTTGTTGGTATTAAGAAGAAGCGCCACTGGGAAGTTAGAGAACGGTAAAAGGGGTTCTTCTCTATTCTACCAGCGCGCGAGTTACGCCCTCTACTTCTCCGGCAACTTCTGCGGCAACAACGCCACCCGATCCGCCGGCAACTGCTGATCCACCGCATTCAGCAACAGCGCGGTCATCGCGTAGTCACCCACGGTCATCGTCAACTCCACCATGCCCTGCTTGCCAAACAGCTCCACGACTTGGTTGAACTCGGCGAGGTCGATTTTATGTTTTCGCAGCAGATCGCGCCCGTACTGAATCAGCACGCGCTCTTTCTCCGGCAGACCCGCGATATCACGGTTGAACTTGATCGCATCGATCACACCCTGATCGACGCCGGCGCGCCGCGCCGCCACTTCGTGCCCGGTCCATTCATACTGTTGATCGAACTCGCGCGCGGCGATCAGCGTGCAAATCTCGAAGTATTGCGGACCCGCCACCGTCTTGCGCAATAAAACATTCAGCCGATCATATGGTTCGGAGGACGCAAGCGCGTACAGCGAATTCGACGGCGGACCCAGCCGGGGCGTGTTTTGCGCCTTGCCATCCTTATCCTTGCCGTTGTTCAACCCGTTCACCGAATCGAAAATGCGCTGGCCTTCCGCGTCCAGCTTGTCGCGCGTAATCAGAGGCAGCCGCGAAAGCGACTGCGGATCAACCCCCGCGGGCAATGCCTTCTGTGCGCTCACCACCGTCAGGACCGTAAACAACAAGAACACAAAACGTCGAAGCATCGTGAAATCTCCCGCCCAAGATTCTACCAAATCACCTACACTCGAAAATGATTGGAAAATATTTTGATCTTGGGTTGCGGCTACACGGGCCAACGCGTGGCGCGATACTTCCTGGGGCAAGGCCACCGCGTCTTGGCCACCACCCGCGATTCCGCCAAGCTGGTGCACATAAACGGTCTTGAGATTGTCCGCCTCCCGACCGCGATCCCAAACAATACACGCGTGCTGCATTCCATCCCACCCGCCGGTTCCAGCGGCATTTTGCAGCAACTCGGCAACGCGCCCCAGCGCCTGGTTTATATCTCCTCCACTGCTGTCTACGGTGCGGCGACGGAGGTTAACGAACATACCCGACCCCATCCAGACACTGAAAAAGCCCGCGCCCGCCTGGCGGCCGAGCAGGACGTCTTACAACATTTCAGCTCCGCCCTGATTTTGCGTCCCGCCGCCATCTACGGCCCTGGCCGCGGCGTACAGGAGTCCATGAAAACCGGCGCTTATGCCATGGGAGATAACTTCGTCAGCCGCATTCATGTGGACGATCTGGCGGCCATCTGTGAAGCGGCGCTGCGGTCGGACCTCAGCGGCGCCTACCCGGTTGCCGACGACGAACCGTGCACGACGCGCGAGATCGGTGAGTTCTGTTTGAAACTATTCCACAAAGAACCGTTTGAAACAAAAGATGCAGCACGCGTGGCAGCCCGGGTTACCAGCAACCGCCGCGTCGACGGCACCGCCATTCGCCGCCTGCTGAACGTCACACTCCAATATCCGTCTTACAGAGTAGGCGTTCCGGCGTGTCTTGTAAACAACCGCGTATAGTGGATACATGGACAAACGACTAGCCAAGCGCCACAAACGCCAAGTGGAGCGCGCCCGCGAAAAGAAACAAGTCTCCGAACCCGACGTGCGCACTCACGAAGAAATCCAGGCCGCGCGCGAAACCAGCCACGCCGACGTCAGCCGCGCCAATCAACCCAAACTCGCCGCATCCGGACGCGGTTTCCGCAATCCCGCCACCGGCACCGGCAGCGCCGCCAAAACCGACGGCTAGTCTCTATCCAAAACAACCGCCCCGGGCGGACCGTCAAATAGGCTACTGTTAGCTGTGTTCACCCGCCGTTGTCCGTATTGCAAATCCGTGGAATTCCGCAGCGTTGGCGTTCGTAATGCCATCGAACAAGCCGTGCATTGGCTGATCCGCCCGTATCGCTGCGGGCTCTGTGGGCACCACTTCTTTTTACTGCGCGGACTGGTCCCCGTAGAAGGCGCAAGCTAACCGGCTCAGCCCACTTTCACAAATTCCACATGGCGATTGTTGGCTTTGCCCTCGGGGGTCGTATTGTTGTCGAATCGGATCACCAGTCTAACGCTGAATGGACCAGGTGGCGGGCTGGCCCAGCTATTGAATCGTAAACTTTCGCAGGACCGCGCCGATGCGGTGAAGAATCGGGCATGGGGATTGACGCTGGCCGGCTGAGCGCGAAGGGATTCGGCGCTAGTAAACCGAATCGCGGGAGTCGTACATGTAGTTGTGGGCAACGCCATTGGGATAAACGAGCGATTGCACTTGGTTGGTGGTATCAAGGGTGTAGTCGGAGGTTCCTCCGTTGCGATTGTCGGTTACAGCCGAAAGGCGAGCGCCGCCATGATGAAATGGGAACGTGGGGGGGATTGAGCGATAAGGACGTGCCCGGCGGATTTTATTTAGTTTAAAAGGCTCTGATTTTCCTTCACCAAGACATCGATTTCCCCAAGTCTGACAACCTGATACTCGGGTTCAAACCCTGGGGGCCGGGGCGTTCGGTACGTCAGTTCCAGCTGCGTTGGGCTTAGCCATTTCATCGCCACACCTTGGCTGTTGCGTTCCTGTGGTTTATCAAAGAAAACCAAAACTTCGTCCGAAACCAAAACTTCGTACGAACCGGGCGAAAATTCTTTCCGGGCGCCCAGTTCCACTGTCGTTTTCATAGATCCCATGCCGAACCAGCCTGTAGCGATGGTTCGCTCGATGGCGACGTTCTTCCCATCAGGAGATAGGACCTCAGTCGGCTTCGGCCGCAGGGCATAATACATAGTGACGACAAGGCAAACACAAACCCCACCGGCGCGAAGGATCGGTTTACTTTTCAGCGAGGTGTCCCTCCTTTAGGAGCTTCGACGGGACTGCTTACCGAACGCTTTCGCACGGAAATATTTACACCATAGCATTTTGCGGCCTGAAGGCCGGCAGAGTAATTAGATCGGCCGCCGCCATAGGTCAGTTCCAATTGGGTTGGTGATATCCACTTTAGTCCCACCGGCCCAGAATCCCCAGAGCCGATATGTAAAATGACGCGTTCCACCCGTGAATCCGATGTCGACTTCAGTGATACAGTGGTAACCCCGAATCCAGTAAGGGTGCTACCCGCATAGGCATAGGCGTGGGCTACGAAGCGTCCATCTGGGGACACCGAATCCGCGGACCAAGAATAGTCCCTCCGACATCCAGTTAGGACGAAAAGCATTGCTAGGTTTATCAGAAATACCGGGGCCCGGAGCATGAGTGCCGTAGTCCTCCACTATTGATGGTCGCGAAACACATTACATGCTTACTATTTTGGAACATTGCGTTCGATTCTTTTGCGAGCTGTAGCCACTCACGGTCACTTCGGCGGGACAATCGGGATATTTACGTAGGAGACCTCAACGTCTCCTTTCCGGAATAACTGGACTGATATCCCACCTGGGTCGATAGGCTCTCCTACGCAGGATACGACCAAGTGATGGGGCGTTTCCCACTGGGCAGTTAAGCAATCGCCACCGGACCTAAAGATCGGCTTTTCCGAATAGAAAGCATGCCTGAGCTGCCTCGGAGTAAATAAATGGTCTTCCATAAGTACAAAATATTGATCGAAGTTCAGCGCCTACTTAGTAGGTGGTCCCAGATTTTCCTTCACCAAGACATCGATTTCCCCAAATCTGACAACCTGATACTCGGGTTCAAACCCTGGGGGCCGGGGCGTTCGGTACGTCAGTTCCAGCTGCGTTGGGCTTAGCCACTTCATCTCCACGCCTTGTGGTCTATTAAAGAAAACCAAAACCTCGAACGAATTGGACAAAAATGCTGTTGGGTCCCCCAGTTTCACCGTCGTTTCAATAGATCCCATGCCGAACCAACCTGTGGCAGAGGTTCGCTCGATGGCGATGTTCTTCCCGTCCGGAGACAGCGCCTCAGTGGGTCGTGGTCTCAAGGCGTAGTACATAACTACGCCCAGGCATACACAAATCCCAACGGCGCGAAGGATCGGTTTACTCTTCAGCGAGGCATACCTCCTATGGGAGCCGCAGGGCCGCTTACTGAACGTTCTCGCACAAAAATATCTACGCCATGACATTTTGCGACCTGAAGGTCGGGCGGAGTAGGAGATCGGCGGTCATAAGTCAGTTGCAATTGAGTTGGTGATATCCATTTTAATTCCACCTTCCCCCCGGAATTCGAAGCGCTGAGATCTAAGATGTCGCTGTCGGCCCATGAATGCGATGTCGATTTCAGTGACACATTCGTAAACTGGCGCCCACCACCAATCCCGCCGTTTGGATAAGTGTAGGCGTGGGCAATAAAGCGTCCATCCGGGGACGGTAAATCCGCGGACCAAGTATCGCTCGGCGCACATCCGGATAGGACGAAAAGCATCGCGAGGTTTATCACAAATGCCGGAGCCCGCATCATGAGTGCCATAGTTCTCCACTATTGACGCCTACTATTTTAAACATTGCGTTCGATTCTTTTGCGAGCTGTAGCCACTCACTGTCACTACCGCTGGATAATCGGGATATTTACGTAGAAGATCTCAACGTCTCCTTTCCGGAATAACCGGGCATCTTATATCATCGAGGCTAAGCAGCCCTCCTACGCAGGATACGACCAAGTGATGGGGCGTTTCCCACTGGGCAGTTAAGCAATCTTCAGCGGCTGATCCTGTGCGGCGGCTACGCCTCCGAACGTGCTTATGGCGACCCATGTAAGCACGGAGCTTCGCATCATAGCGGCTCCCATTTGCATATATAGAGTCTAGCGAAATAGAACCACCGGCGAACCGCTACAATGATGTCGTGATCCCGCGCATTTTTCTTGGGTTTTCTTTACTCCTGGTTCCAGCGATTCAAGTGACGGGCGCGTTGCCGCCTATCATGCCGTTAAAGGACGTTCGCGCGGGCCAGCGCGGCGTCGGCCGCACGGTTTTCGCCGGATCGAAAGTGGAAGAGTTTCAATTGGAAATTCTGGGCGTGCTGGAAAATCTCGGCCCGCGCCAATCCATCATCCTCGCCAGGCTCAGCGGCGGCCCGCTGGCCAACACCGGCGTCATGCAGGGTATGAGCGGTTCGCCCGTCTACATCGATGGCAAACTCGTCGGCGCCGTCGCGCTCAGTTTTCCGCTTTCCAAGGAAGCCATCGCCGGCATCCGCCCCATCGAAGACATGATCCGGGTTGTTCCAGATAGTGTTCCAGATAGAGCCGTTCCAGATCCGCCGCGTACAATCGCCAGCAGTCCCGCCCGCAAATCTTTCCCGGTTGGCGACGCCCGCATCCAGGAAATCGCCACGCCCGTTTCCTTTTCCGGGTTCACCGCCGCCACTCTCGACCATTTCGCCCCTCAGCTTCGTGCCCTGGGAATGGACCCCCAACAAGGCGTCGCCGGTGGCGGCGCTGGGTCCGACGCGTTGGGGGATCCCAAACAACTTGAGCCCGGCAGCATGATCAGCGTACAGTTGATCTCCGGCGATATGACCGTCGGCGCCGACGGCACCATCACCGCCATTGACGGCAATCGTATCTATGCGTTCGGGCATCGCTTTCTCTCCGAAGGCAGCACAGACCTGCCCTTTGCGCGCGCCGAAGTTCTCGCGCTGCTTCCCAATCTGCAAAGCTCGTTCAAAATTTCCATGGCGAAAGAACTGATGGGCAGCATCACCTCCGATCGCGACGTCGCCGTCGCGGGCCTCACGGGCCGCCGGGCTAGCGTTGTGCCCGTCAAAATAACGGTAGGTCCTCGCACCTACAACATGCGCCTGATTCAGGACCGCCTGATGACGCCGCTGCTTCTACAGATGGCCATTTTCTCCTCCATCGATTCCACCGAACGCAACGTAGGCGCACAAACCTATTCGGTGCGCGGACAAATTGACTTCGATGGCGGGGGTGTTTCAATGAATACCGTAAAGATCAATGACGTCTACTCGGGCGATATCGGCGTCAGCGCCCAAGCCGCCGGTAACGTGGCATCGTCAGTCCAATTCGCTTTTCAAAGCGGACTGGATACTTTGAAACTGAAGAGCGTGACGCTCGACATCACTCCCCTGGAGCGGAAAAATCAACTGCAGATCAACGACGTCCTGGCCCCCCGCACCGTTCACCCCGGCGAGGAAATGGAGCTGACCATCGTGCTGGGCGGAGCCAACGGCCAGGAAACCGCGCAGCGCGTGAAGTACCGCGTACCGGTTGGCGTGCCCGCAGGAACCCTTTCCTTCACAGTGGCCGACGCCACGGCGACGAACATCTTTGAATATCAATCCGCCGTCGGCACGCCGCAGCGCAGCCCACAGCAGGTTCTGGGTTTACTGAACGGTTTGCGCTCTAATACCAAGGCTTATATTCGAATTTGGAGGCCGGAGGCTGTATTCAATATGGAGGGCCGCGACGTTCCCGATCCCCCGCCCTCGCTGGCGTTGGTGCTGTCCCGCGCGCAAGTGGGCCAAGCCGCACAAGCCAACACGCGCGGCGCCAAACTAGCCGAATTGGACGTAAACGGAATGCCCGGTTTCATCGTCACTGGCACAAGAACGGTGCAAGTGGAGGTGAAGGAATGAGGCTCGCCTGGTTAGTACTGCTGACTGCAGGCGTGTGCCCTGCCGCCACCACGGCCACCTGGGAACTGCACAGCTACCAAGATTTTTTACGCGGCCGCATGAGCGGGCTTTCCATCACCCGCGACGGACGCCTGATCCTTGGCCCGCGCGTGGAGACCGTCTTTTCATCCGACCAAGCCCAGGTCTGGAGCTTGGCACAAGCCCCCGACGGCTCAACCTATTTAGGCACCGGCAACCGCGGGCGGCTCATCAAAGTTGCAGCGGACGGCAAAGGTAATGTAATCTGGTCCGCCGATCAACCGGCGATATTTGCGTTGGCTATTGACCGTGCGGGCGTCGTCTACGCCGGTACTTCACCCGACGGCAAGATCTATCGCATAGAAAACGGACGAGCCACCGAATATTTTTCTCCCAACGAACGCTACATCTGGGCGCTTGCCATTGGACCCGATAACGCGCTCTACGCCGCCACCGGACAGCAGGGGAAAATCTATCGCATCACCGCAGCAAACCAGGGAGCGGTGTATTACGAAACCGGCCAGGCGCACGTGACTGCGTTGGCTTTCGACAACCAAGGCCGCCTTCTCGCCGGCAGCGAACCCAACGGAATCTTGTACCGCATCCCTACGTTAAACAGCGGCACGCCCGCGAAGGCGTTTGTTTTATACGATTCCAATCTTCCCGAAATCCGCTCCATCGCGCCCATGCCGGATGGCACCATCTACGTGGCGGCGTTGGGTGGCAGCGTGGCTCGCCGGGCCTCCACCACAACTTCCACCTCATCCACCGGCGTTATACTCACTGCTCCCTCGACAAGCATTACGGTGACAGACGCTTCAGCGGATTCAAGCAACGCTCAAGCCGGACTGGGCATCACTCCCCGCCCCGGTGCATCGGCACCAGCGCCATCATCCATCTCCGCGCCCGCCGCCACCGTCGAAGTCACGGGCGTTGAACGCTCGGCGCTCTATAAGATTTCAGCCGACAATACGGTGGAAACGCTTTTTACTTCGAAAGACGAGAACATCTACGACATCCTCGCCGAATCCACGGGCACGCTTGCGTTGGTCACCGACGCCCAGGGCCGCGTCTATCGTCTGGACCCGCGCGGTGACCGCTCTCACGAAGCTACGCTTATCGCGCAAACCAACGAAAGCGACGCCACGCGCCTTGCTTCATCGCCGCGCGGCATCTTACTTGCCGCCGGCAACGTCGGCAAACTCCTGCGCTTAGACAATGCAAATCAAGCCCCACCCACCCCATCTAGTCAAGCCTGGTTCGAATCGCCCGTGCACGATTCCGGCACCGTCGCGCGGTGGGGACACCTCACCATCACCGGCGACGCCGGAGGCGTGGCGATCAAGACCCGCACCGGCAACTCCGCCCGCCCCGACAACACCTGGAGCGACTGGGCCCTGGCGCTGCCAACCATCGCCAGCCCCAACGCCCGTTTCATTCAGTGGCGCGCGGAATTTTCAGCAAATGTGACCGCCAGCGCCATCGACGGCGTCACCATCGCCTACCTTCCGCAAAACAGCGCGCCCACCGTCCGCAGCGTCACCGTGTCTGCATCAGCAGCGAAGGCCGCCACATCCACCAGCACCAACACAAACGCCGCTTTTTCGATTACTGTTACCGATATCGGCGACGCCACCACTGCCGCCGGCACCCAGTCCACAACTTTTTCGCGACCCGCCGGCCAGCCCCTGCAAGTCTCCTGGCAAGCCGACGATCCCGAAGCCGACAAGCTCATCTATTCTCTGTTCTTCCGCTCCGAAGACCAACGCGATTGGACTCTCCTTCGCTCCGACCTCACCGAAAACACGTTCAGCATCGACGGCGACACCTTCGCCGACGGCCGCTACTTCTTCCGCATCGTGGCGTCGGACCGTTTGTCGAACCCCATCGATCAAGCCAAAATTTCGGAACTCAGCAGCGCGCCCGTTTCGATCGACAACACTCCACCCGAAGTGAAGGCGTCGGCGCCGCGTAAGAACGCGACTACTCTGGAAATCGATGTTGACGTGGAAGACCGAGCATCTTCTTTAAAGCGCGCCGAATACTCCATCGACGCCCGCCCCTGGCAGCCGGTGGAAGCAGCCGACGGCGTCACCGATTCCCCCCGCGAACGGTTCCTCATCCGCATCCCCAATTTCCCGGGCGGTGATCACATGGTGGTCATCCGAGTGAACGACGCGGCGGGAAACGCAGGTTTCGCCAAGGTGATGATCAAGCAGTAGTCGCTTGCGAGCCGAAATCCAAACCAGCGCACCGCCCATGCTAAACTGAATTCACCCCGATCCGAAGGGGACCAAGAAATAACGATCCTAGAGCTGAACCAGAACGGCGTGACGAAGGGGAATGGTTAAACATTCCCCTTCTCGCTTTTTGCAGCCTTCATCACAGTCTTCGTCGCTTCCAGCGGTGGTGCACGGCGCCCCCCAAAAATAGGATTGGTGATCGCAATGATGAATTCAACGCACGATAGCCTGGCCGCCCGACCGGGGCCTTTCGCCAACGGAGTAAAATAGGCAGCAAATGGAAACCGACAACACCTCGCGCCGCCGTCTGTTGAAGCGCGGCCTTACTGCCGCAGTCACCGGCATCGCCCTGGCTCCGCAGGGTCGCGCCCAAACGCCAGCTGTCATCACCCAGCGCAAGTTCCGCGGCTGGGTCTCCCGTGGCTATGGATCGGCGCGAACCTCTCTTCAGGAGATGACTCTCCGCCCCATCACCGGCCGCCAGGTTGTCGTGCGTACCGAAGCCAGTAGCTTGTGTTACTCGAACACCGGCGCAGTTTTGGGCCTGCAGCCCGCCCCCACCAACACAAATTCCGGTGACGGTTTGCCACCCGCCTTTCGCCGCCTCAACGAAATGGCATTGATCCAAGGCCACGGCGGCGTGGGCATCGTCGAAGCGGTGGGCGCGGAAGTCCGCCGCGTCCAAGTGGGTGATCGCGTTTGCGTTTCCGGCACACCGCAATGCGGATCGTGTTATCAGTGCCTGCGCGGCCGTTCCGACATGTGCCAATTTTTAGGCCGTCAAGGCCCCGACGATCTGGTTCCTGCCGCCGAACTTCGTGACGGCACGCCCGTCTACATGAACTCGCACATTGGGGGCATGGCCGAACTGATGGTGACGTTTGAAGAATGGGTGGTGCCCGTCTTCAGCAAAGCAAACGCAGTTGAACTTGGCATGGTCTGCAGTTGCGTCAGCGTGGCGGGACTCGGCGCAACTACTTCACAAGTGGTCAATTTAGTTGATGCCGGTTCCACTGTCGCGGTTGTCGGCTGCGGACCGCTCGGCCTCAGCGCCATTCAAGGCGCGCGCATCGCCGGCGCAACGCGCATCATCGCCATTGAACCCATTAAAGCCCGCCGTGATGTGGCGATGAAGGTCGGCGCAACGCATGTGCTCGATCCCAACGTCGAAGGCGACAAATTGGTGGATCGCGTTCGTGCCTTATCTTACGGCCCCGCCACTGGACCAAATGACCGCCTTTGGGCAGGCGGCCGCGATTCCGGTGGGCTCCTCGGGGGCTCCGGTGCCGATTTCGTCATCGAAGCCGCTGGTGGGGATCAAGCAAAACCCAAAGCGGAATCAGGCCCCGATCCTACCGGCATTCTGCCGCTTCGCCAAGCATATGAGATGACCGCACCGGGCGGCCACCTGGTAACTACGAGTCTTCCGCGCGGCATGCTGACTTTACCTGCCGTGATGTTCACCATCGGCGGACGCACCCATCACGCGGGACAAGCAGGGGGCTGCAGTCCGTTGAAAGACATTCCGCGTTTTGTTTCACTTTTAGAAAGCGGAAAGTACGACGCCAAATCTCTGGCCACGCGAGTTGTGCCCATGGCCGACATGCGGGATGCTTACGAAGAAGTTCTGTATCGCACCACGGTGACGGCCATCATGACGGCTTGATCACTTGCTATGCGCCTTCGGGTGCGCCTTATCGTACACCGCCATCAAATCGGTGAGCGAAACCTGCGTATACTTCTGCGTTGTGGACAGGCGCGCATGGCCCAGCAGTTCCTGAATCGCCCGCAGATCCGCGCCATCGGAAAGCAGATGCGTTGCATACGCGTGACGCAAACTGTGCGGGTGCATCGACGAATCGCCGGCGATCATGCGCGAATAAAACTTAACGATCTCCCGCGCGCTACGGTCGGTCAAACGTGATCCGTGATGATTCAGGAATAACGCTTTCTCTGTTCGTTGCGCCGAACGAATCGCCAGATATTTGTGCAGCGCCACTTCCGCTTTGCCCGCGTATGGCACCTGGCGTTCCTTCCGTCCTTTGCCTCGAACGCGAATCCAGTGGCCGTCAAAATCAAAATCGTCCAGATTCAAACCCGTCAGTTCACTCACACGCAAACCGCAGCCGTAGAGCAATTCAAAAATTAACAGATCGCGTTCTGCATGCGGCCGGTTCAGTCTTTCGCCGGTGTTTTCAATATCGTCCACAATCGCATTGGTCTGCTCTGCCGTCGGCACATGTGGCACGCGCTGGGGAGCCTTCGGCGTCCGCAACTGCCGGGCGATGTTGCTGGGAATCGTCTTCTCACGCAGCAGAAACTGAAACAACGAACGCACAGCCGCCAGTTTGCGCCGGCTGGAAACAGGATCGAGCTTGCGATCATAGAGGCTGGTCAACCATTCGCGCAGCAGCGGGGCATTGATCTCGGCGGGGGTAGGGGGAGTTTGGCCCGGCGGCGTGAAGTAATCGACGAACTGATGCAGGTCTGATGCGTAGTTGCGAATGGTATGCGGCGATGCGTTTTGCCGAGCGAGCTCGCCCAGATAACGATCCAAAGCGTCTTTCAGTTCAGACATGGGCGTACTTGCGTTCGTCCAACATAAACTGATCCAATGCCGCGAGCGCGCGTCGGCAGACTTCGGCATAGCGAACCTTTTTATCGCGCGGCGGTTGTTCCAACTTGGGTAATAGATCGAAGGTAATGTTGGCAGGCTGATAATGCAACGGGTCCGCTCCGGAAACATACGCGCACAGCGAGCCCAAGGCCGTTGCACGAGGGAAGGCTCGTGTTGGTTCGCCATTGGCCAGCGCCACTGCTCCGCGCCCCGCGATCAAACCCGTGGCGATGGATTCGACGTAGCCCTCGACACCGGAAATTTGCCCGGCGAAAAATACGTTGGGCCGCGTTCGCATCTGCAAAGTAGGCGCCAGCAGTGCCGGCCCGTTTATATAGGTGTTACGGTGCACTTGACCGAAACGCAGGAACTCGGCGTTTTGCAATCCGGGGACCATACGCAGCACACGCTGCTGTTCACCGAAGCGCATGTGATTCTGAAAGCCCACCAAGTTGTAGCTGCCCGCGCGCGCATCTTCCTGACGAAGCTGCACGACAGCGTACGGCCAGCGCCCGGTGCGCGGATCATCCAAACCAACAGGCTTCATGGGGCCGAAACGCAAAGTATCGCGGCCGCGGCGCGCGATTTCTTCGATCGGCAAACAGGCTTCGAAGTAGCGGACGTTTTCAGAATGCGGAGCATCCTCTTCAATGTGAGCCGGCACGCTTTCGGCGGCGAGCAGCGCGTCGAGAAACGCATCGTACTCGGATTTCGTGAAAGGGCAGTTGAGATAATCGTCGGTGCCATCTATCGATTTGCCGTAGCGCGAAGCGCGAAATGCAATTGAGGTATCGATGGATTCGGCGTCGACGATGGGGCTGATACTGTCGTAAAAGTAAAGCCGTTCCGAGCCGGTGATGCGTGCGATTTCGTTGGCCAGTGCGCTGGAAGTAAGCGGCCCGCTGGCGATGATCCAGATATTTTCGTCAGCAAGCGCAGTCACTTCTTCGCGACGGATTTCAATGTTCGGTTCCACTTCGATCATTCGTGTGACTGCGGCGGCGAACAGTTCGCGATCAACGGTGAGCGCATGCCCTGCAGGTACGCGAGTGCGCATCGCGACGTCGCCGATCAACAGCGAACCCAGCCTGCGCAATTCTTCTTTCAAAAGCCACGGCGCGGAATTCACCTGCTCACTTTTCAGCGAATTGCTGCAGACGAGCTCGGCGAGATCATTGGTTTTATGAGCCGGCGTGGAACGCACCGGCCGCATCTCATGCAAGATCGCTCGATGACCCGCACGAGCCACCTGCCAAGCCGCTTCACAACCCGCGAGGCCCCCGCCGATGATGTGGATGGTGGGGGGCATGTTAGAGTTGCTCGCGCCAGAGAGTCAATGCACGCGTCAGTCCATCGTTCAGCCATGTCTCAAAACGTTTTTGGGTTTGCTCGAAGTCTTCCTTGTAGTTGAACTGGAACATGTCATCGTTGGCAGAAACGGCCCTCAAACTGGAATTTAGCAACATCAAAACCGCGGCCATAATTCCTCTATAAGCCTTTCCCGCCGGATGCAAAGAAAGGACAATCGTGCTCGGCCTGCTTGTCCTCAAGTTGAGAATAAGGGTTTTGCGCGACCCCTCGGTATTAGGTGAGTACCCGAAAGATTCAGCGATCTTTTCAGTCTCTTCCCATGAAGGATCGGGAATACCGCTGGGATGAACTGAAAATGAGAATTGTGGAACGAACCGTCCAATCTGCTCAGTCAGCAATACCGCTATTTCCGACAAACGCATTTCACCGCGCCCCGCGAGCCACATGAAATGACGATTGTTCACATCGAACCGTTGGGGAAACGCGTTGATGTCTTCCCGGTTAACCAGAGACTCACGGATTTCCGCGATAACGGCTTCGGGGTTGCGGGCATGTACTGATGCAGGAGTTGACCCGGCGATATGTGGCAATGCTTGCAGTGCTCCCAGCACCGCTCTCCGCTGCGTCCGCACGAAGAATCGAACAAGCGGCTTCAAATCCCCTTGATCCGCAGCCTCTAAAGCACCGATATACTGAGCGTGGTCGTCTCGGCGCACAAGAAACGGAAAACCACCGGCCTTGACGAAAACTAAGCTTGCGAGTATCCGGGCGACACGGCCGTTGCCATCGGCGAAGGGATGAATCTGCGTGAAGACGTGATGCAGCCACGCGGCCTGTACTTCTGGAGGAATGTCTTTGTGAATATGTGAGCGGTACAACTCGATCATTCGATCCATCTCGGCGGCAACATGTTCGGGCGGGCAATACTCGTGCACGCTTCCATCAGGGCGCGTTGGGCTATTGGGCTGGGTTTTGTACTCTCCTTTTTTTAATTCCGCCTCAAATAAATTTCCGTTCGCATCTTTCACCGTGTGCGTGTGGACGTGGCGCAAGAGAGCGCTGTGAACTTCTTTGATATAGCTGGTCGTCAGTTCACGTTCTCCTTTGACGAACGCAAACAGGCCCTCCAGCGCATCCAGATGATCCTGCAAAATTGCGGCGAGTTCTTCAGGATCTTTGTTGGTCGACCCGCGCGTAATGAGGGAAACCTTGATGCCCTCATTGATCAACATTTCCGTAGTGCCACGATCTAATGTGTAGGCACGCTCAATAATTCCGGTTTCGATGGCCCACTCGCGGTTCAGTCGCTTGCTGAATTCAGCAGTTGCGCCTTCGTCAGCAAGGGCGCCACGCTGGTCCTTCCAAACTTCCAGTAGCGAAGTGAGTTCTCTATCCGTTAGCTCCAAAGGATTGGCAACATCCTCGAGGTGAGACCACTTGTAATTGGGAATCATGCTATTTCTATCCTAGTTGCACTAGGTTTCACGGTATTCCCCAAACACCTTGCGCAGCGCATCCGAAATTTCGCCCACCGTTGCTTTGGCTTCGCAGGCAGCCATGATGCGGGGCATCAGGTTGTCGGTGCCGCGAGCGGCTTGGTCCAATTGTCTAAGCGCGGCGTTGACGGCGCCGCTTTCGCGTGACGCTCGCAGTTCTCTCACTCGTTCGATTTGTTTTTTTTCGATAGCCGGGTCAACACGGAAAACTTTGAGCGGTGTTGCTTCCTGAGCTTGAAATCGATTGACGCCGACAACGATGGCGTCGCCTTTTTCCACGCGCTTCTGATATTCATACGCCGCGTTTTGGATTTCGCGTTGGATGAAGCCGGCCTCGATGGCGACGAGGGTACCTCCCATTTTGTCTATTCGGTCGATGTAATCGAGCGCGCCTTTTTCGATCCGGTCGGTCAGTTGTTCGATGTAGTAACTGCCGGCAAGGGGGTCGGGTTCAGAGGCGACTCCACTTTCGTGGGCAATCACTTGTTGGGTGCGCAGGGCAAGTTGCGCGGCTTCTTCTGTGGGTAGGCCGAGAGCTTCATCGCGGCCGTTGGTGTGCAGAGATTGCGTGCCGCCCAGCACTGCCGAAAGCGCTTGCAGTGTAGTGCGCACGACGTTGACGTCGGGCTGTTGCGCGGTCAACGATGATCCAGCGGTCTGCGTATGAAAGCGCAGCATCATGCTTTTGTGGTCTTGGGCATGAAAGCGATCTTTCATGATGTTGGCCCAAAGTCTACGGGCCGCACGGAATTTGGCGATTTCTTCCAGGAAGTTACTGTGAGAGTTGAAAAAGAAAGACAGGCGCGGAGCGAACGAATCCACATCAAGTCCAGCCGCGACTGCGGCGTCCACATAGGCGATGGCGTCGGCCAAGGTGAACGCCACTTCCTGAATTGCGGTGGAGCCAGCTTCGCGAATGTGATAGCCGCTAATGGAAATCGTATTCCACTCGGGGACCTCGGTGCCAGCCCAGGCGAACAGATCGGTGATGATGCGCATGGCCGGGCGCGGCGGATAGATATAGGTTCCGCGCGCGATGTATTCCTTCAGAATGTCGTTCTGAATGGTTCCGTTCAACTTTTTTGGGTTGGCGCCTTGACCGCAGGCCACCAAAATATAGAGCGATAGAAGAATGGCGGCCGTCGAATTGATGGTCATCGACGTGGAGATGGTTTCGAGCGGGATGTCTTTGAAGAGCAGTTCCATGTCGGCGATGGAAGCGATCGACACGCCCACCTTGCCCACTTCGCCGGCGGCGAGCGGATGGTCGGGGTCCATTCCCATTTGGGTTGGTAAGTCGAACGCGACGGAAAGGCCAGTAGTCCCCTGCTGTAATAAATATCGATAGCGGCGGTTGCTTTCTTCAGCGGTGCCGAAGCCGGCGTACTGGCGCATGGTCCAGAGGCGGGTGCGATACATGTCGCGGTAGATGCCTCGGGTGAAAGGGAAGTGGCCGGGTTGTTCGGGTGCGGGCATGATTCAGCTGGAC
The DNA here is from genome assembly GCA_025350105.1 of Terriglobia bacterium. Classification (GTDB taxonomy): domain Bacteria; phylum Acidobacteriota; class Terriglobia; order Bryobacterales; family Bryobacteraceae; genus Palsa-187. The sequence continues at coordinate 21,407 of JANXYJ010000137.1, forward strand.
CGCGAAATTTTGCGGGCCTTTAAAAACGAGGTGGCGCAGAAGTAGCCCATCACCAACACAAATAAAGACGGGAGGGCGATACGGCCGAGGCCGGAGGCAGTCTGATCGAAGGTGCGGATTTCACGAACCACCGCCACCACTCCGGCGACCGTCAGGCAGAAGAACAGGAAACCGATGATCTCATTCCACAAGGAATGGAGGGGTTTGATAACGCCCGGGACGATGTGGGCCATGAATTTGCGGAACATCGGGGTGCGCTCAGCTTTATCCTATCATTTCATAGGGATGCAGGAGGCCAAAATCGACCTGCAGAAAATCTCTGCACCGCCGATAAGATGATATGCTTATAGTGGCGGAAAGAGGGACCATCTGGACGATCGGCTTAAGGATCTGATGCAGGAACTCGGCAGTGCGATTAACGAATCGCTGTCGGATTCCGATCGCATCGCAGCGGCGATTGGCGAAATCAAGCGCAACGGCTACGATGTATTCCTGGTTCTGGAAGCGACCATTGGGTTCAATAAACGCGAAGACGGCGACGATTCCGATGACGGTGAAACGGTGGAGTTGGAATCGGCCCCCGAACCGCGGCGGCGCAAGCTGAACAACATCAAGCTGACCACACAGGACCAAAAGTTCCTGCGCGCCTTGAAAATCTCCGTCGACGAAGAACACAAGTAAGCCGTTACGGGCTTATTTACGTGGCTGAATTCCGTCGCTCCCTTACGGTCGCGGCTTGGTGCTGGGTCGTACTTTTCACCAGTCCTTTGCCGTGCGAACCCGCCGTTCTAGATAGGCGTTCTAGAATAAAGTCTGTGAACTATCGCAAACTTGGCTCCACTGGACTGGAAGTCTCCGAGGTTGGTTTGGGCTGCAACAACTTTGGCATGCGCATTGACCTGGAGGCGACGCGCAAGGTGGTCGACAAGGCTATCGAAGTAGGTATCACCTTTTTTGACACCGCCGACATTTACGGCGGCCCAAACAACGCGGGCGGGTCAGAAAAAATGCTGGGCGAAGTGCTGGGCGATCGCCGAAAAAACATCGTCCTGGCGACCAAGTTTTGCGGGCCCATGCTTGAGGGTAGAACCCGGCGCGATGCCTCTCGGCGCTACATCATGATGGCGGTGGAAGCCAGCCTGCAGCGTCTGAAAACCGATTGGATTGATCTGTATCAACTGCATTTTCCGGATGCGCTGACACCGCAGGAGGAAACCTTGCGCGCACTGGACGATCTGGTTCACCAAGGTAAAGTGCGCTATATCGGGTGCAGCAATTTGCCGGCGTGGCAGATTGTAGAAGCCCAATGGATCAGCAAACATTTCGACTTGAACCGGTTGATCACCTGCCAGGACGAATACAGCCTGATTATGCGCGGGATTGAGCGCGAAAAATTGCCGGTGATGGAAGCCTACGGAATGGGACTGCTGCCGTATTTTCCGCTGGCGTGCGGGTTGTTAACCGGCAAATACCAACGCGGCAGCGCGGCGGCGGCGGATTCGCGCTTCGCCAATATTCAGCGCCTGGCCGATCGGTACGGGAGCGACACCAATTGGACTGCCGTCGAAGCGCTGCAGAAGTTTTGCGATGCGCGCGGCCACAGTTTGATTGAGCTGGCGTTTGGCTGGCTGCTGGCGCGGCCCTCGGTGGCGAGCGTGATTGCCGGCGCAACGAAGCCGGAGCAGGTGGAGATGAACGCCAAAGCGTCGGGCTGGGTGCTGACGCCTGCGGAACTTGCCGAGATTGACAAGCTGCCGCGCGGACATGTTGAGTTTCTGTAGACGGCGCTTTTTTGTTGCAAAAGTCACAGTCACGTTTTGCACAAGCCGCTGAAAATCATGCAAATGCCAGTGAATCTGGCCTAAAACGGCAAGCCGGAGGCAGCGTTTCCATACCAGGGCCGCTGAAAAGTCCAACGGCGCGTCTGGCGTCGCGCTAGCCACCAACAAACGGAAAATGTTTTAGGTGCTTATTGCACCCGGCAAGCGAAGTTCGCGGCATCGTTGGTGGAACCATTGCCTGAATGCACCGCCACTTGCGGATACGGGCACAACGGGCGCGTCATGTCGACGTTGTTATTGGTCACGTGGCTGGCCAGGATTTGCGCCGGCGGCTGATTTCCCTCGCGCCAGCGTTCCATCACTCCCATCACGTTGAACTGGTTCGGGCCGGGGCCTCCGCGGCAATGTTGCATGCCGGGCACCATGAACAGGCGATACCAGCTGTCCTGCCTAGCGCCCATCTTCTTCGTGACGCTGGAGAAATAGTTGATGCTGTTCTCGGCGGTGATCAACTGATCGTTCCAGCCGTGGTACATCAGCAATTTTCCGCCACGGGCTTTGAAGGCTTTCAGGTCCGGATTGAGCGCATTGAGGTAGGGGGCTTTGTCGTCGGCCGCAGTGACGTCGTGATCCAGATCGAATTTGTGCCAATCCCAATTGGCATCCTGATACAGCACGTATTTATAGGAGCCGAGCGGCACGGCCATGGGTTCAGGCGTGTACATGCGGGTCCAGCCGAGTTCGCCGCCTTTGGGCATTCCGGGATAGATCAGTTCGCCGTTCTTCTTTTTCGCCGCAGTATACATGGAGTCGACCGATTCCAGTTGTGCGGCGGTCAAACAGTCCTTCATGTCCCCGCTGTTACAGAGGAGTGTTTGCGGATCGAAGCCGCATTTGCGCGGATCGTTCAACAGGCCGTCGTTGACTTGGTCCATGCCATCGCATGCAGCCAGCACGGCTTTGTTCAGTATGGCTAACTTTTCGGCGGGCACGGAGTGGGCGGGGTCCTGCAAATTGGTCAGCGCCACTTTCATATCAAAAGCGTGCAAATGCAGATGGTAATTGGCCGGAGCGCCGGCGACGATGCCATCGAAATCCTCGGGATAGCGCTGCGCTTCTTCCAGGCCCTGGCGTCCGCCGTAGGAGCAGCCGTTCCAGTAAGAAAACTTGGCAGCCTGACCGTAGTGTTTTTGGATGATGAGCTTGGCGCGGACGGTCATTTCATGGACCGCGCGGTAGGAGTAGTCGATCACCTGTTCGGGATGGCCCAGAGCGAAAGCGCCGTCGCCGCCTTTGTGGCCGGTATCGGTGGAGGAAGTCGCATAGCCTTCGTTGAGCGCGGCGGCCATGGCGGGGAAAGAAATGTTACCGGCCCAGCCGCCGTTGCCTACGGCCTGGTATTTTCCGTTCCAGTTTTTAGGCAACCAATATTCCACTTCAATGTTTGAATCGGAAGTGGGCTTTAATGTTGCGGCGACGCGGCAGAAGGCGGGGACGGTCAAGGCTGGAGCGTTGGGAGGTTGTCCGGACGGTTTGTAATTTCCGGCGGCGACCGATGCGACGCCGGTGATGCTGGCATGATCGAGCGCGAGCGACGACAGGTTTTCGCAAGGCGTCTGTGCGAAGGCAATCGCAGACAACAGCAACAAAAAGGCAAAAACGTGGCGCATCGGCAAATAAGACCTCACTGGATATTAAAGCACGTTGTGAATAAAGCATGCCGCGGGGTATGATACGAATTACCTCACAGCACTCTTCATGCAACCTGCACCTGGGAAGGCTCCCGGCGGTGATCCGCCTGAAGCGTCCCTGGCGATTGAGCGTTTTCTCATAGCCAGCAAAAAACCTGTATTGATGGAAGCCGGAGAAAAACCGTTCGCGGTGTCGCGGGAGACGTTTGTGGTAACCCTGCGCGGCAACTGGGTGGTGATTGAGTGTTGGGATGCGCGGCGGAACTTGTCGCGCAGAGTGACCGGCATTAAGCTGGAAAAACCCGGCCGGCTGGAACTGGAAGTAGAGCGCTTTGGCCAAAAAGACGGCACGCTGACCTTGGCGGATTTGGCGCGCGGGTCCAATCAACACCTGGCAAAGAAGGGCGAGCGGTTGAAGTATCGCGAACAATTTCGCGAAAGTCTGTATCGGCAGTTTCCGGACTGGCGGGTGTCGGCGGTGAGCGCCGAACAAGATCTGCACAACAGTTTTTCGCCGGGGTATCCGCGGGCGTTTTTGCGGCGGGGCAATACGGGGTTGGCGGCGATTGGGGCACCCGCCGTTGAAGAAGGAACCAGCAAAGGTAACGCGGAAGCGGCGCTCAGTTTTGGCCTGATCTGGTTGGATTATCTGCGGCGGCGTGAACCAAGAGTGGCGGTGGAAGGGCTGGTTCTGTTGGTACCAGCCGGGCACGAGCATGCATTGTGCCAGCGCGTGCGGCTGCTGAATGAGAATGTGGCCAAGTACGCGGTGTTCGTGCATGAGGGTGGGTCCATTGGACAACCCAACGAGCAGCAAGTTGATCCCAACGATTACACGAATCTGGACACCCGGCTGGAGGCGGGCACGCAGGAACGCACACGGTTTTCTTCGCGGGAGCATTTTTCGCCGCCTGATGCCGAGGTGGTGCTGGAATCGAAAATCCGCGCGAACATAGAAGAAATCGATGCAACATTATTGCCCAATCCTGTTTATGGGCAAATTCCACATTTTGCCGGAGCCGATCGCGGGCGCATGGATTTGCTGGCGGTGGACCGCGATGGGCGGTTGGCCGTGCTGGAACTGAAAGTAGACCAGGATATCCATTTGCCTTTGCAAGCCTTGGACTATTGGATGCGAGTGAAGTGGCACCTGGACCGGGGCGAGTTCGCGGCACGCGGTTTCTTTCCGGGCATCACGCTATCGAATGAGCTGCCGCGCATTTTGCTGGTGGCACCGGCGATGGAGTTTCATCCGACGAATGAAACCGTTTTAAGGTACTTAAAGCCGGAAATCCCTATCGAACGCATGGGAATCGGAATAGAATGGAGGCGGGAGTTGAAGGTGGTGTATCGGCCACCGGTAAGCTTATGGCCCTCGCCGTTCTCCGACAAATCAAGCAAGCCTTAGCTACACTGAACCCGAAAGATCTGCGCGAATCGGTTTCGCGGCCGTTGCGGGTAGGGTTGATTGCCGTTTCGCCCGCCGACCTGGGCCGCATGGAAGCGTACTTTGCACCCCTGCATTTATCGCCGGAACGGAGGGCGGAAGCGTTGCGCATTCTGGTGCGGGGTGGAAGCGCGGATTGCGATCTGCAGATTTACGATAGCGCGTTACTACGGCCGAAGACGTTGGCGAAGGATGCGGCGTTCGCGTTTGATCCGGCAAATCCAGAAGATTGCGTGCGGCGTATTTTGCGGGCACGGCCAGAGCTGATGCTGCCGCTGGCCCGGCAACTGTTTCCGTTTCGCAACCCAGCGGCGCACAACATCATTCGCAGCGTGGCGAAAGAGAATGCTGTGTTTTCGCTGGCCACCGCGCTGCCCGATGTGGTGCCGTTTTTATCGCTGCCGTGGGCGATTGGCGAGTTCAGTTCCGACACGGCGTTTCTGACCATGAACCAGATCCGGATGGTGTTTATGTTGGCGGCGGTGAGCGACCGGCCGTTTGGATATGGCGAGCAGAGCTCAGAGATTGGGTCGATTATTGCAAGCGCGTTTGGCTGGCGGGCGATTGCGCGCGAACTGATCGGCAAGGTTCCCTTTGGCGGCGGCCTGGTGCCGAAAGCGGGCATTGCATGGGCCGGGACGTATGCGGTGGGGCTATCAATGGAACGATTGTATAGACTGGGATACGGGCTTTCACGCGAAGAACGCAAGGGTGTTTATGAAGAGGCGTTTCAGCACGGCAAGCAAGTGGCGGGTGTGCTTTTGAAGGGATTGCGCCAAAAAAAAGACACCCTGGTCAAGCCGGCGGAATCGAAAGCAAGTTAACGCCAGCCAGTTGAAACGTTTCCGCTCGTTTTGCGTCTAAGTGAGCAAGGAGTCTGTTGTGCGAACTCTGCTACCTGTATTTCTACTGATCAGCATATTTCTACTGATCAGCAGTGGTTTGTTTGCGGATACGGTTACGTTTCAGGACGGCCGAAGCGTGAATGGATCCTATTTAGGCGGCGATGCGCGGACCGTCCGAGTGGCCGTGGGGGACCGGGTGGAGACGTATTCGGTTTCCGATGTGCGCAACATCACGTTCGGATCTGCGGCGCAATCAAGCGCGCCGCCGCAGCCAAACGTGGTTCCGCCACCTGTGTATCGTGAGCGGCCGGTGCCGCCGCAACCTACGGCAACAGCGGCGCGGATGAGCAGCGGCGAAATTCCGACGGGCACGGTGCTGACCGTTCGTCTGATTGACGATGTGGATTCGCAGCGCGACCGAATGGGACAGACCTATCGTGCGTCGCTCGATGAACCGGTGCTGGATGGGGCGGGCAATACGGTGGTAACGCGCGGCGCCGATGTGGTGATCAAACTGGTGGATGACAAGGAATCGGGCAAGATCGAAGGCAAAACAATTCTAACCCTGGACGTTGTTTCGCTGAACATCAACGGGCGGCCTGTGGAGATTGACACGGCGAACGTCTCGCAGGAAAGCGAATCGCGCACCGGGCGGAGCGCCAAGGTGATCGGCGGCACGGCGGTGCTGGGAACGATCATCGGAGCGATCGCCGGCGGCGGAAAAGGCGCGGCAATTGGCGCGGCATCCGGCGCGGGCGTGGGCACGGCGGCGCAGGTACTCACCAAAGGCCAGCGCGTGCGCATTCCATCGGAAACGCGGTTGACCTTCACGCTGCAGCAGCCCGTGCGAATCTAGAGACTGGCTGCTACACTGAACTGATTATGGCCATAAGTAAGGACCTGTTGGAGATTCTGGTTTGCCCGTTGTGCAAGGCGACGCTGGAGCTGAAGCAGGATGAAAATGGCCTGAAGTGTACGCAGTGCAGGCGCGTCTATCCCATTCGCGACGACATCCCGGTGATGCTGGTGGACGAAGCCAGAGTGGAAGACTAGGCCTGGTGGCGGAAACGCCGATGCCATCTGTGATAGAGCGGCCTTCTGTTTTAGAGCGCGTGCCGGTTTTAGACCGCCTGGGGAGGGGCTCGCAGGTTTGCGTGATTCGACTGCGGTCACTGGGCGACTGCGTGCTGACCACACCTGCGCTGGCGCTGCTGAAGGCTCATCGGCCTGATCTGAAAATTACCGTGGTGGTGGAGCCCCGTTTTGCGGGTGTGTTTGAGGGTAATCCGGACGTGCAAGCCGTCTCCACCAGCCCACGGCACGCCGATCTGGTAATCAATCTGCATGGTGGGACGCGCAGCATGTGGATGACCTCTGGAATAGCGACAGGAACCTTCGCCAAGTTTCGGGCGGGTTTCGCGCATCATCGCTATAACTTCATTTATTCGGAGAAGATTCCCAGCGCGCAGGAAATTTTGGGCGTAACGCGGCCGGTGCACACGGCGGAACATTTAGCATCCGCGATGTTTTATCTGGGCGTACCAATGGGCGAGATCCCGCGTGCGAAATTGGCGGCGGAACCGGAAGCGCGCGCGACACCCTATGTAGTGATTCATCCTTTTGCTTCGGCGCCAGGAAAGGCGTGGCCGGTGGAGCGTTTTGCGGCCCTGGCGGGAGAATTATTGCAAGCGGGGCTGACGCCGGTGATTGTAGCGGGGCCTTACGATGACACAACGGCATTGGCGGCGTTCGAGGTTTTGCGCAATGCGCCGCTATCGAAGGTAAGAAACCTGATGGCCGGCGCGGCGTTGTTGGTGGGCAATGACAGCGGGCCAGCGCACATTGCGGCAGCGTTTGGAGTGCCCGTGGTGGTGTTGTTTGGACCGTCCGACCCGGTGACGTGGGCTCCGTGGAAGACGGAGGCGCGGGTGCTGACCTCGTCCGAAAGCATCGCAAACATAAGTCTGGAAGATGTCTTGGCGGCAGCGACGGCTTTAAAATTGAAAAGCCTGAAGGTAAAGGCATGAGCCAGTTGTTGCGGCTGCTGCGCTATTCGCGTCCGTATATGCCGCACGTGGTGCTATCGGTGTTCCTGATGGCGTGCGTGGGTGCAGCGCAGGCGCTGACGGCTTTACTGATTGGGCCGGTGTTCGATCGGGTGCTGAATCCGAAAGCAACGGAAGCGCCGGTGCTGCTCTTCACACTTCCCCTCTTCCGGCATCGCGTTTTTTTGAACGACCTGATGCCGGCCGGGATTCACAATGTGTGGACCATGGTGGCGGTGGCGATTCTGGCGGTGTTTCTGGTGAAAGGCGTTTTCGATTATGCAGCCAATTATCTGATCAACTATGTTGGATTATCGGCCGTAACAGATTTCCGGCAAACTGTCTTTGATCGTGTCGTGCATCAGGACGCACATTTCTTTGAGGCCAACTCCACCGCGCGCGTGATGTCGTCCATCATGAACGATCTGGAAAAAATCCAAGTTGCGCTATCGCACATTCTGGCGGATTGGCTGCGGCAAAGTTTTACGGCGCTGGGTCTGCTGGCGGTAGTGCTGCAAACGGATTTCAGGCTGGGTTTTTTCAGTTTGACGGTTTTGCCGTTTGTGTTGGTGCCGACGATCCGGCTGGGCCGCAGAATCCGGCGGACCACGAGGAGCGCGCAAGATAATGCCGCCGAGCTGAATCAGGTTTTGCAAGAGACGCTGAGCGGACATCAAGTCGTAAAAAGTTTTGGCGCTGAGGAGGTGGAATCGAATCGCTTTCGCGACCGCGCTGAAAAGCTGCGCGACAGCAACTTGCGCTACGTAGCCCAGCAATCGATTTCCAGCCCGTTGATTGAGTTTTTTGGCGCAGTGACAATCGTGGGACTACTGACCTATGCGCGGACGCAGATCAAAGCGGGAGCAATGTCGACCGGCGAGTTCACCAGTTTTGTGATCGCGCTGCTGATGCTGTATGAACCGGTAAAGCGGCTGACGGGCATTCACAATATTTTTCAGCAGGCGTTAGGCGCGTCGCAAAAAGTTTTCGAATATCTAGACCGGGATCAACAGGTGAAGGAACGCCCGGGGGCGGTGAAGCTGGCGCGATTCGAAAAAGCGATTGTGTTCGAGCATGTCAGCTTTCATTACCCAAGCGCACCGAATGGATTTGGCTTTGACGGGATTCAACTGGAAGTTAAGGCTGGGCAGGTGGTGGCACTGGTGGGATCAAGCGGCGCGGGAAAAACGACGCTGGCCAACTTAGTCCCACGCTTTTACGATGTGACCAGCGGTGCCATTCGCATTGATGGCCGCGACGTTCGGGATTTGCGTTTGGCTTCTTTGCGCGACAAAATCAGCACCGTGGCGCAGGATACGTTTTTGTTCAACGATACGGTGGCGGCCAACATTGGCTACGGGTTGCGCCACGCGACGCAAGAACAAATTCAGGAAGCGGCGCGCAACGCACTGGCGGAAGAGTTCATCGAAAAGCTGCCGCAAGGATACCAGACGATTATTGGCGAACGCGGCGCAAAGCTTTCCGGTGGGCAACGGCAACGCCTGGCGATTGCGCGGGCATTGTTGAAAAATGCCCCGATCCTGATTCTGGACGAAGCGACCTCGCATTTGGATACGGAGTCCGAACGGCTGGTGCAAGTGGCGCTGGGGAATCTAATGGAACATCGTACGGTGATTGTGATTGCACACCGGCTTTCCACGGTGCGGAGAGCGGACAAGATCGTGGTGCTGGATCAGGGCCGGATCGCCGAAACCGGAACCCATGAAGAATTGATGAGCCGCGGCGGCATTTATCAACGCTTGCACGACATGCAGTTTTTGGAAGCGGATGCGTGAGCTACGATTTGAGCAAACGGTGCCGTGAGTAAACGGCGGCGTGAAATCATCCATAATAAATAAATGTCAGCCCAGCCACGGAGCCGAGCCCGTTGAAAAGTCCGCTGCGGAGCATGACCGGTTTTGCCCGCGCGCGGCGCGCTTTCGCCGACGGGGAACTGGTGGTGAGTGTGAAGAGCGTGAATCACCGCGGACTGGATTTGGCGATCCAGTCGTCGTCCATGCTCGACGCATTTGAAGGCGCCATCCGCACCATGGTGAAAGCGCAGGTTTCGCGCGGCCATGTGGAAGTACGCGTATCCATTCCTAAAAACGGTGCTGGCAGTGAAACATTTTCGTTGAATCGGGAGTTTTTGCACGCATACCTGCAGGCGTTTCGCGCGGAGGCGATGGCACACGACCTGGAGAACAAACCCGACCTGAACGCGGCGCTGCGGATACCGGGGATGATGATGGAGTCGGGCGAATCGAGCGCGCCAGAGGGAACCGAAGAAGCGTTACGCGAGGCCTTACAGCGGGCGCTGGAGGAGCTGAACACCTTCCGGGCACGCGAAGGGGCGGAGATCGCCAAGGAACTTTTCACACACAATGCGCAGGTGGCGGCGGCGGCGCGGGAGATGGAACAACTGCGGCAGGGGACACAGGAAAGCTACCAGGCGCGGTTGACAGACCGGTTGAGGGAGATCGCCAAGGGGATTGCCATCGATCCACAAAGGTTGGCGCAGGAAGCAGCAATTTTGGCCGATCGCAGCGATATTGGCGAAGAACTGGCGCGGCTGAGAATTCATTCCGGGCAATTGGATCAGATTCTGCAGGCTGGCGGTGAAGTGGGCAAGAAGCTGGATTTTCTGTTGCAGGAAATGAATCGCGAAACCAACACGATTCTTTCGAAGACCAACGGCGCGGGCGAGGCGGCGTTGCGGATCACCGAGTTGGGCCTGCGCGCCAAGGCAGCGATTGAGAAAGTCCGTGAACAGAGTTTGAACTTAGAATAATGACCACGGTCTTCATTATTTCCGCGCCGTCGGGCAGCGGCAAATCGACGCTGGTGGAGCAATTAATGCGGCAGGTGCCGCGGCTGCGTTTTTCGGTTTCCTACACCACGCGGCAGCCACGCGGGAAAGAAGCTGACGGGGTGGACTACTTCTTCGTGTCACGCGAGGAATTTGAAGCCCGTATTGTAAAAGACGAATTTTTGGAATACGCCGAGGTTTTCGGCAACTATTACGGCACGCACGTGAGCGACCTGGACCGCGCGGGGAGGGAGGGCGTGGACCTGGTGCTCGACATCGATGTGCAAGGTGCGCGACAATTAAGACAGAAGTTGAAGACCCGCATTCCGGGGCCGGTGTCGATTTTTATTTTGGCGCCCAGCCGGCAAATTTTAGAGGAGCGCCTGCGGGCGCGCAACCAGGATTCCGAACCGGTGATCCAACGGCGCTTAAACGAAGCGGCGGAGGAAATTAGAAACTATCCGGAATACGACTACGTGCTGGTGAACCGCGAAGTGGCGGCGTCGGTGGATACGTTGGTTTCCATCGTGAAAGCAACCCGAAACCGGCGGGACCGGATGGACGCAGAAGTTCGACGGATATTGGAGACTTTTGGCAATGGCTGATAATTTGAGACCAGGTTCGCACAACACGATTCCGGACGATCCGGAAGGCAGCGCGTATCGTTTTATCATCGTAGCGGCGAAGCGCGCGCGCCAGTTGCAGAACGGGGCCCGCAGCCTGCTGCCCACCACCAACAAGAAGCCTACGGTGGCGGCGATGGAAGAAGTGCGCCGGGGTTTGGTGCAGTACGAAGATTCAATTTTCCTGCAGGCGCAGATTGACCGCGCCGCGCGCGCCGAAGCCTTAGCCAACGAAAAGTAGGCGCTACTCCTCTCACGGAAGCTACGGGAGACGGTTTTGTCCACCAAGAACATTGCGCTCGGGGTAGGCGGCGGCATCGCTGCCTACAAATCCGCTGAGTTGGCACGCGCATTGATGGAGCGCGACTGCACGGTGGACGTGGTGATGACTCGCGCGGCGGAGGAGTTTATACGGCCGCTAACCTTCGCGGGGCTTACCGGGCGGAAGGTGCATTCGCATTTGTTCGCTACCTCCGGTAGCGAGGATACACTTAACTCCGCGATCGATCATATCCGCATTGGACAGGAAGCTGCGGCCTTGGTGATTGCCCCGGCCACTGCGGATCTCCTCGCAAAACTGGCCCATGGCCTGGCGGACGATCTACTCACCACCATGTATTTGGCGTTTACCGGCCCGGTGATTCTGGCACCGGCGATGAACACCAACATGTGGAATCATCCCGCGACCCAAACCAATCTGAAGACGTTGCGCGCACGGGGTCATGTCATCGTCGAACCCGATGACGGGTTGCTGGCGTGCGGCGTAGTGGGACCCGGGCGATTGGCGGAGCCGGTGCGGATTGCGGATCTGGTGATGCGGGCGCTGGAACATCAGCAACCTGATCTGGCCCATCTTCTTCACGGCGAGACGATTCTGATCACGGCCGGGCCGACGCAAGAACCGATTGATGGCGTTCGATTCATCAGCAACCGGTCCAGCGGTAAGATGGGTTACGCGTTGGCGGAGGAAGCGGTGGCGCGGGGTGCGAAAGTTGTGTTGGTTTCGGGGCCGGTGCATTTGAGGCCGCCTCGCGGCGTGACGCTGGTGCCGGTGCGCACGGCGGCGGAGATGCGGCAGGCGGTGATGGAACAGTTGAGCGAGGCGACCATCATCATTAAAGCGGCGGCAGTGGCGGATTATTATGTGCCAGATGCGCCTTCGCAAAAACGGAAGAAAACGAGCGAACCGTTAACGCTGGCTCTTGCGCCGACCATCGATATTCTGGCGGAGCTGGGAACGAAAAAAGGCGGGCGGCTGTTGATTGGCTTCGCTGCTGAAACGGCAAATTTGATAGACGAAGCGCGGCGCAAGCTGATTGCTAAGAATTGCGACATGGTGGTGGCAAATGCAGTGGTGGGCCCCAACGGCGAGAAACCCGGCATAGGATTTGAGGCCGACGACAACGAAGTTGTGTTGGTGAAACGCGATGAAGCCATTCCGGTGAGCCGCGCGCCGAAGCGAAGGATTGCAGCGTGGATTCTGGATGAGGTTCGAAACCTGCGTTTGGCGGCGCCGGTAACCGCACAGACTGCGCAGGGAATCTAATTGTATAAAATGACCCGCGAACAGATCCTCCGTGACTATCTCAACTACTATCAGGACCTGGGCGTGAAGACGGTGTACCGCCGCAAGCCTACGGTTAAAACAGAAGCCGCTGCAAAGTTGTTGCAGGAGCCGGTGGCAGAAAAGCCGGAGGTAGGTAGTGCAATCGTTGCGCCCGTGATCAAAGAGACTGTGCAAATAAAAGTGACGCCTGCGGCCGTCTCAACTTCAGTGATCCTGCCTTCGCTTGCGCCGGAAAACGAAACGTTGGCCCAAATCAGCAGCGATATTGGCGATTGCAAGCGCTGCCGTCTGTGCGAAGGCCGCAACAAGATCGTGTTCGGTTCTGGCAACGAAAGCGCTGGGTTGGTGTTTGTGGGTGAGGGGCCTGGCGCGGATGAGGATGCGCAGGGCCTGCCGTTTATCGGCCGTGCGGGTCAAATGCTGACGCAGATGATCGAGAATACAGCGGAGAAGGAAGGTATTCCGATCAAACGTCCGGATGTTTACATCTGCAACGTGGTGAAGTGCCGGCCTCCGGAGAATCGTGCGCCGCAGCCGGATGAAATGGAAATTTGCGGACAGTTTCTATTTCGCCAGTTGATGGTGCTGAAGCCGAAAGCGATTTGCGCGATGGGTGCGACCGCCGCGAAAGCGATTTTGGCCACCAAAGAAGGCGTCACCAGACTGCGCGGCAACTGGCACAAGTGGCACGACATTCCGGTGATGGTGACTTATCATCCTTCGTACCTGCTGCGGCCGTACAACCAAAACGCCAAGCGCGAGGCGTGGGAAGACTTGAAAAGAGTTCTGCACTTTGTCTATGACTGATTCGCGCGCGCAGGGGCGCGGCCGCTTCGTCACCTTTGAAGGACCCGAGGGCAGCGGAAAATCCACACAACTGCGTTTGTTGGGCAAACGCTTGCGAGGCTTGAATCGGGGAGTGCTGGAGACGGCAGAGCCGGGCGGAACCGACATCGGAATGCAGATCCGGCGGGTGTTGCTGGATGCCAAGAATCACCAATTGCGGCCTACAGCGGAATTGCTGCTGATGTTCGCGGCACGCGCGCAGAACGTGGACGAAGCGATTTTGCCGGCGTTAGGAGCCGGAACCATTGTTTTGTGCGATCGCTTCACTGATTCCTCGCTGGTGTATCAGGGCGAAGGGCGAGGGCTGGGCGCGGAAGTGGTTTACGAGGTGGACCGTATTGCCTGCCGTGGCCTGGTGCCGGACCTGACGATTCTAGTGGATATTGACGTAGAAACCGGGCTGGCACGGGCGCACAAGCGCAATCAACGAACACAAGATGTGGAAACGCGCATGGATGAGCAGGAACTGGCGTTTCACCGCACGGTGCGCGCGGCGTATCAAAAGTTGGCGCAGGATGAACCGGCGCGGGTGCGTTTGATTGATGGGGGCAAGAACGAAACAGACGTGGCGGAAGATGTTTGGAAGGTAATTGAGCCACTGCTCAGGCGATCAGCTTAGCTGCAAGACCTAGCCCTGCTGCTCCCAGGATGACCCACCAGGAAGCAACGCTTGAGAAGGTCAGCACAACGAACGTAACGATCATGATGACGGCAGCCAGCGCGCTGCCGGATGGATTGGCAAGCGCGTCATGAGCCAAAGGGATTGACGCGGCCATCAACAAACCAGCGCTGGCCAAGACGACGGCGCGAATGGCGCTACGGATGCGCGGAACGTTGGCGTAGCGGGCCGCGAATTTCATCAACGGAATGATGAGAAACGCGGGCGTGATGAGCGCTATCAAGCCCACAAATGCGCCGGGCAATCCGCCGACGAAATAGCCGACGCTCACGATATAGAGTCCGTTGGGACCGGGTCCGGTGCGGCCAGCCACTACGGCTGTGGAGAGCTGGCGGTCCGTCAACACCTGGTGCTTGACGACGAAGTCTTCGCGCACCATGGGGAGCGAAGCCATCCCACTGAACGACGTAAAGACGGCTTTAGCAAGCAGCAAATAGAGCAAGAGAAGATTCACTTCTTCCGCTCCGCGTCCGGCCAAAGTAAGCCGAGCAAGGCAGCCAGTCCGACAATGGGGAGCGGCGTCAGGTGAAACGTGTAGAGCGCAAGAAACGCACCCAACACAATCGGCACGGCGCGGACAATCCCTTGGCTGCTGTGGATGTAGGGCTTCACCAGCAAAGCGATGCTGGACCACATCATGCCGACCACTGCGGCGATGGTACCGGCGATAGCGGCCAACACCAGCGGATTCGAGCGCCAGGTTTCATAACCCTGGGTGATGAGGACAGCGAGAATAGCCGATGGCGCGGTTTCGCCCAAAGCCCCGGCCAGCGCGCCGGCGAAGCCCAGCATCTGGGCACCGGTAGCGGCGCAAAACGCGATGACGTTGGTGCCGGGCGTGATGCGCGCCAGCGAAAATGCCAGGCCGTAGTCCTCTGGAGTGAGCCATTTTTCGCGCTCCACGAATTCGCGCTGCAGCGCGGCCATGGTGGGCAGCCCGCCGCCGAAGGTTGAGTTACCTACGCGGAAAAAAACCCAGGTGAGTTGGCGGAGGGTGGGCCGGGGCATCTGGGTTGATTCGTTCGTTTCCAGCTTATTCTTTCGCGTACTCGCTTTGCGCCGCTTCTATTCTTTCGCGACTTTCATCGGCGCCGCTTCTATTCTTTCGCGGCGATACCCAGGGCCTTCATCTTGCGATAGAGGTGGCTGCGTTCCAGGCCCACCAGTTCGGCGGCACGGGTGATATTGCCGCGGGCTTCTTCGAGCTTTTTCAATATGTATTCGCGTTCGGCGGCTTCGCGGACTTCCTGCAAACTCCCGAAGCGGTCCATGGCACGTTCGAAAACGGCGCGGCGCGAGCGGTCCAGCGGAATGTGCCGGGCATCGATAGTGGCCTGCGGGTTCATGATGACGATGCGCTCCATCAAATTGCGCAGCTCGCGAACGTTGCCCGGCCAAGGGTACGCCTCCAGTGCCTGAAAGGCCTCTTCAGTGAGTTCCTTCGGCTTGCGTCCGTAAGCAGTGGTGAACTCATTCAAGAAGTGCCCGGCAAGAAGACGGACGTCTTCGATACGTTCCCTGAGAGGCGGAACATAAAACGGAATCACGTTGAGGCGATAAAAAAGGTCTTCGCGAAAATTGCCGCGTTCGATTTCTTCTTCCAGCTTTTTGTTGGTAGAAGCGACCACGCGCACATCCACTTGAATGGATTCGGCCGCACCTACAGGTTCAAAGCGCTGTTCGTCCAAGGCGCGCAGGACTTTGGCTTGCGTCTTCAAAGACATGTCCGCCACTTCGTCCAAAAACAGCGTGCCGCCGTCGGCCTTTTGCAGCTTGCCGGTTTTATCTTGTAACGCGCCAGCCCAACTGCCTTTGCGATGACCGAAGAGTTCGCTCTCAATCAACTCCTCTGGAATGGCGGCACAGTTGACTTCGACAAAAGCTTCGTCGGCGCGAGGGCTGGCGGCGTGAATGGCATGCGCGATCAACTCCTTGCCTGTCCCGCTTTCACCGAAAATCAGAACCCGGCCATTGGTGGCGGCCATCAAACCCAACTGCTGGCGCAGCGCCTTCATGGGGACGCTTTCGCCGATGATGCGAACTTTGCTATCGCCGGATTCACGCAGACGGCTGACCTGCAATTCCAGGCGGCGCTGTTCAATCGCGTTGTGCAGAACGACGGTTACCTTTTCGATGGTCAGCGGCTTTTCCAGAAAATCGAAAGCACCCAGTTTGGTGGCCTTAACAGCGGTTTCGATGGTGCCATGGCCGGAGATAATGACAACTTCGGGCCGGTCCGCCGCTGGGATTTCCTGAATACGGGCGAGGACGTCAAGACCGTCCAATAATTTAGAAGCGTTACCGTTGTGGCTGCCGCCATCGCCGGCGCTGCTGTCCGCGCCCGCCAGCCAGACGTCCAACAAAACGGCGTCGAAATTCTGGCGGGCCAGTTCCGCCAGACACTGTTCGCCGCTTTCTACCGCTTTGCAGAAATAGCCTTCATCTTCGAGGACGCCACTGAGAGATTCGCGAATCCCGGGCTCATCATCAACGATCAACACGCGCGGGCGTTTCATGCGCGGGCCTCGGCGGGTTTTGCTTCGGCTGGTTTTGCTTCGGCTGGTCTAGCTTCGTTGCCCGGTGCCTCCGGCAATGTGGGTTCATGTGCGGCAACAGCGGGAATATCCACATAGAAACAAGCGCCGGCGGGCTGATTGGTTTCGACGCGGACACGCGCCCCGTGTTCCGCCAGAATATGACTGACGATGGCCAAGCCCAAACCGGTGCCGCGATTTTTTGTAGAAAAATAGGGTAAGAACAATTTTTCTTTATCCTGCGCGGAGACGCCGCAACCAGTGTCGGCGACCAACAACTCCAGCGAATCGGGCGCGGAAAGTTGCGTACGGACCAGTAAGCGGCGAACCGGCGATTCGCGCATCGCTTCGGCGGCGTTGTCGACTAAATTTACGATGACGCGTTTGAATTGCTCCGGATCCACGATGACAGCGGGCAGATCGGGCGCGAACTCCACGCGCAGATCAAGGTCCTCCAGACGGCCCTGAAAGACAGCCAGTGCGTTGCGGGCGATTTCATTGAAGTCACACAAAACTGGTTGCGCGGCGGGGAAGCGCGAGAACTGGGAGAATTCGTCGGCTAGGTTTTTGACGGACTCCACTTCGCGAGAAATGGTGAGGGCGCAGGACCGCAGAATCCGCTGAGAGTCGTCGGTAATGGCGCCGCGATCGAGAATGCGGCCGATGCGTTCGGCGCTGAGTGCGATGGGGGTTAAAGGGTTCTTCAGCTCATGGGCAATACGGCGGGCGACCTCGTGCCAAGCGGCGGCCTTTTGCGCGCGCAGCAGCTCACTGGTATCTTCAAAAACAGCAACGAAGCCCTGGCCTACCGGCGGATGCGCGGGCAGCGCCGAAACGGTGACGGCCAAATGCAGCACTCGGGAGGGCGCGTGAATTTCCAACTGGCTGACGGCGACGCCGGTGCGGCGGGCACGTTTCAACAGGTACCGGATTTCGGTTGCGTCTTCGGCGGAAAACAAATCTTCCAGGTTGAGCGGCGGGTCCGTGTCATCTTTGGGAAAGGGGGCCTTGGCAAACAAGGCCTGAAACGCACGATTCACGCGTTGAATACCACCCTCGGCGCTGAGCGAAATGACACCGGTGGGAATGCTTTCAAGAATGGTTTCGGTAAAGCGCCGGCGGGTTTCCAGTTCGCGGCTATTGATTTCCAGCGCCTGCATCATCTCATTGAAGGCGCGTACCAGCGTGGCCAATTCGTCGATCGCTTTGACGCGCACGCGATGGCCCAAATTCCCCTTGCGCACTTCGCTGGCGGCCACCAGTAAGGCCGAAATGGGCGAGATAATTTGCCGCGAAAGCTGTAGTGCGATCCAGGTGGAAACGAACAGAATGAACAGCGTTATGGCCAGCATGAACAGCAGATACAATGTGCGGATGTTTTTCTTCTCGCCCGCAAGCTGTTGATATTCGCGCACGTAACGGTCGATATCGCTCTGCATCTTTGGAATTTCGATGGCCGGACGCAGGGTCACCGCGATTATGCCTTTCGCAAAAGGCGCTTGTGCTGTAAAGAGTGCGGTTGAACCAGGTTCCAAGGGGCAAACGGCGCGGGAAGCGCCATCTTGTAGAGTGACCTCCAACGCGGCGATGGAGTTTTCGCGACACAGAGCGGCAAAGTTCGCGGTGCCTTCAGCCACTTCGGGAAGGGCCGCCAACCAGCGGGCCAAAGCCGTGGCGCGGCCCTGAACTTCAGCGGAAAGCCCGGTGCTGGCGTTGGCGAGATTCGTGCGAATACCTTCGGCGGGACGGCTAAACCATTTCTCCACGTTTCTGTTCAGAATGACGTAGCTGAATAATGCCAGAAAGATGACCGGCAACAGGCTGAGCGCCAACGCCCCCGCCACAAATTTGGTTTGGATATGCGAGCCTTCGCGATTAGCGTGGCGCTCTATGTAGAGCTTCACGAAGGTGCGGAACAACATGAAGCCCAGCGTGACCGTCAAGACAAAAATGAGGGTGGAAATAGCCCAGTAAACAAAAGTTTGGATGGGATTCGACGGACCGTATTCGCCGAAGGTGAAGGAGACCTGCCACACCACCAGCGCGACGAGAATCGCCAGAAGAGCGATGCCGGAACCGAGAAGATACCGATTGCGCATGAGCTAATTTCAATTATAGTCGGCGGCGCCGGCTTGCCAGTCTAGTCTTCAAAAATCACGAAGGCCATGGCCTGCTGTTCCGTATGGGTCATCGATAGCGCGATGCGGGTGACGCCCAGTTGTTCGGCGATGGCAAAAGCTTTACCGTGCAGTTGCAGGGTGGGCCGGCCGGAGGGGAGATTCATCACCTGAAAATCCTGCCACGTCACGCCGCGGCGCCAGCCGGTGCCCAGCGCCTTCATGCCAGCCTCCTTGGCCGCGAAACGGGCGGCATAGCGTTCAAAACGGTTGGCCTTGCGGTTGCAATAGGCGATTTCCAGGGGCGTGAAAACACGCTGAAAGAAGCGGTCGCCATGGCGTTCAAAGGCAGCCCGAATGCGCGGCACTTCACAAATGTCAACACCCGTACCAAGGATCACGAGAGTCAGAATACCAGCTTGCGGCCAGGCATTATTATGTACCGCCGCCCGCCTTGCGCGATACTGAGAGGATACGGTGCGATCCTCGCGCTCTACCTGCTTATGCACATTCCCGATGGAGTTTTAAGCACGCCGGTGTGGGCGGCGCTGGACGCGGCCGCGGTGGGCGTTGTGGCATTCAGCACGCGGCGCGCAGAACGGGATTTCGGAAGCGCAAATCATGCGCGGATTCCTTTACTGGGCATGATGGGTGCGTTTGTGTTTGCCGCGCAAATGATCAACTTCCCGCTGGGAGCGGGCACCAGCGGCCATCTGGTGGGCGGCGCGCTACTGATGGTGGTGCTTGGTCCGTGGGCGGCGTCGGTGGTGATGACCGCCATCCTGATTCTGCAGGCGCTCATTCTGCAAGATGGCGGCATCCTGGCGTTGGGCGCGAATATTTGCAACATGGCCATGTTGGGAGTGCTGGCCGCCTACGTTCCTTATCGCGTTTTGGGGCGCGGGCGCACACGCGGACCGGGATTGTTCCTGGCAGGATTTTGCAGCGTGGCGGTGAGTGCCGCCGCGGCGATGACCGAGTTGAGCCTTTCGCATTTTCACTTTTCACGAAGCCTGTGGATCACTTCCGCAATTCTGTTCGGGATTACCGGCGCGATCGAGGGAGCGATTACGGTAGCGGCAGTGAGCGCGATAGAGCGGGTGAATCCGGCGCTTGCGCCGGACAACGCCTCGCCAAAGCCGCGTTTTGCCGGTTTTGTGTTGTTGGGGTTAGCCCTCGTATTGGCCATCGTGTTGGCGATTGGTGTGGCGGTTGCATCGTCCGCGCCGGATGCCCTGCAGGCGGCGCTGGCCGGGCGAATGGCCTTGAGTCCAACCGTCAGTTCAGGCGAGGCACCGATCGGCCGCAGAGTAGTGGCCGGTATGGGTGGAATGCTTTTGGTGTTCGCCAGCAGTGTGATCGCCGGGCGGCTGTGGACGCGGCGGAGGCCGGTTTGAGTTTTTTGTTTCCGGCGATGGAGTCGAGTCCGCTGGCGCTGCCACTCACACAAATCGACGCACGCGCAAAACTTGCCGGACTGATGGTTTACCTGATCGCAGTGGCCACAACGCCTGCGCGCGGATCGGGGAAGGCTTTCGTAGGTTACGCGCTGGTGTTGTTCGTTCCTCTCGCCGCCAGCCGGCTGCCTGTGGCGATGATCCTGTTGCGCGCCGCCGCCGTGATTCCTTTCTGCGCCAGTTTCGCGTTGCTCACCTGGTGGAGCGCGGGAGCTGCGCTTGCGTTGGTCATCATCGAAAAGAGCTTCCTGTCTGCGCTGGCGGCGGTGATGGTGATGGCGGGGACTCCCTTGCCGGAGATGGCGCGGGCGCTTCGCTGGTTCAAAATGCCGGCGATGCTGGTGCTGGTGCTGCAGTTCTTATATCGCTATTTGTGGGTGACGGCGGGGCAGGCACGGAGGATGCAGATGGCGGCGCGCAGCCGCGCGGGTCTGGGTTGGCGTTCAGGATTTCGGTCCGCCGCAGGTTCGCTAGGCGTGCTGTTCGCGCGCTCGTCCGAACGCGCCGAAGGAATTCACCACGCCATGCTTTCGCGCGGATTTACGGGAACTTTTCCCGCGCTGGTGCCAAGCCGTTTTACAACCAAAGACGCGGCGTTCCTAGCCGTCTTGCTAGCGCTGATTTTGGCCGCGGCCTTGGCGGCGCGGTTTTAGGATGCCCTCGCCTGTCGTTCCATCATTGTTGATTGACGTTCGGGGGTTGCGCTACCGCTATGCGGACGGCACCCTGGCGCTGGACGGCGTGGATTTCCAATTGCACGGGGGAGAATGCGTAGCGTTGTTGGGCGCGAATGGCTCCGGCAAAACCACCTTCGCACTGCATTTGAATGGACTACTAAACGCTTGCGATGGCCGCGTAACTGCGTTTGGCGTGGAGTTGTCGTCGAAAACTTCTTCCGCCGATTTAAATCACGTGCGCGCGCGATTGGGCCTGGTATTTCAAGACGCTGATGAACAATTGTTTCTGCCTACTGTGCTGGAGGATGTGGCGTTCGGGCCAGCGAATTTAGGGTTTGCGCCAGAGGAAGCCCGGCAGAGAGCCATCCGCGCCTTGCAGAAGGTGGGCCTGGACAGCGCGCGGGATAAAGCGCCGTATCACTTAAGCGCCGGCGAAAAGCGCCGCGCGGCGCTGGCCGGGGTGTTGGCGATGGAACCGGACGTGTTGGTGCTTGACGAGCCCACGACGTCGCTCGATCCACCGGGCCACCGCGACCTGGTGCACTTGCTGCGCGGCTTGCCACAGACGAAATTGCTGGTTACCCACGACATTGACTTCGCCTGTGCGCTGGCCACACGGGCGGTGTTTTTCGAACGCGGCAAAGTGGCCGGGCAAGGCCCGGTGGCGGAAGTGGTGGAACGTTTTGGGTGGACGCGCAGCTGAGCGCCCTAGTTTGCCCGTTTTTTCGAACGCGGCATTGCCGTGGTGCTGGCGCCCAGTTCACGCAGATGGTCACGCGCTTTAGGCGCCAAAGCATGGCTGGGATAACGCGCCAGGAAATCTTTGAACTCGACGATCGCGTCGGCACGGCGGGCTTTGATGTTCATTAGCGCGGCACCTTTTAGATATAAGGCGTCGGGCGATTTGGGATTTTCAGGATAGCGCTCCAGAACCGCGTCGAAGGCGAGCACGGCGTCGTCATACTGTTTGGCTTTCCAATAAATATCGCCGATCTGATACTGGGCGGCGGGGGCGTTTTCCGACTGCGGAAAAAATTTGACGTAGTCATTGAACTCGCTCAGCGCCAGCTCATCTTTACCGCCCAACTTGTCGCGCGTCGCGCTTTGCCACAAACTGTCCGGAGTAACACCTGCGGGAACCGCGGGACCGGAGGGAGCCGCCACGGGAGACTGTGGCGGCGGAGGCGGTGCATTGATCGTACGAATCGCGCTGGATATATCGGCCAGCTTGCTGTCCAGATTATTCACGCGTTTAGTCAGATCGGTCACGTTCTCGCGGGTGGCGCGAACGTCGTCGGAAACCTGGTCCACCTTCACTCCGATGTTCGAAAGCGGAACTTCTGTGCGCGCCTGCTGTTGGTTTAGACGTTCGTTCATGGTGCGTTCGAGTGTTGCGACGGTGGACGACAAACGCGAGGATTCGTCCAGCGCCTGGCGCAGCATGTTCTGAATGGCAGTGAGTTTCTGGTCCTGATCGGTGCGCATCTGCGTCAACTGGTCCTGCAACTGGGCGACGTCGCGTTGAATAGAGAGGATGTCTTCGCGCTTTTGCGCGTACAAGGGTTGCAGAATAAAGACGGCGGAAAGTATGGCGAGCAGTGGTTGAGTCAAGTAACGACTACGCATGCATGGTCTCCCAAACGGGGTGGCGATCAAGTACAGACTCCCCTCCTTCTACTATCGCTTAAAGGTGACTCCGTGCGCTCCCTGACGGTCGCGGCTTGGTGCTGGTCTAGAAAGGGCACTGGCTTACGGTCAAAGCTTAGTGCTGGTCTAGAGTGGACACTGGTGAAGCTCACGGCTTGGCACCGAAAAGGCCACCCAGCCGTGAGCGTCAAGAAATACCTGAACGCGCCCTAATTGCCCTTGGCCAAATGCGCGCGGCGGTTGCGTTGGTAGCAAGCCTCGTTGGTATCGGTGCAGATCGGGCGATCCTTGCCATAGCTGATGGTGCGAACCTTCGCGTCGGGAATCCCCAGACCCATCAGGAATTCTTTCGCCGCCGTAGCGCGCCGGTCACCCAGACCGAGGTTATATTCGGCGGAGCCGCGTTCGTCGCAATGGCCTTCCAGCACCACGCTGAAGCTGGGATCGCTGGCGAAAAGCTGCTTTAAGGCATCGGCGTCGGCCGTCAGCGCCTGGCGGGCGTCAGCGCGGATGTCGCTCTTATCGTAATCGAACATGGCGTCACCGCCGTTGGAGAAAGCCCCAAAAATCCTGTCGAATTGTTCGCTGGTGGACAGAGTGGGCACCGGGGGCGGAGGCGGAGGTGGCGCCGGCGGATTGGTCACTTCCAAGGTCACCGAACGTGTGTCCGTCCCCCCGGGGCCGCGAGCGGTGAGCGTATAAGTCGTCGTGCTCGCCGGATTTACCGTGCGGACTCCGTTGGCTTCCACGGCGCCGACAGCGTTGTCGATGGCAACGTCGGTGGCATTGGCGGCCTGCCATGCGAGTGTGGCGGTCTGCCCGCGCTGGACCGAGCGCGGCTCCACCGTAAAGCTGTTGATGCGCGCGGCGGGCGCGGGAGGCGGTGGAGGCGGTGGCGGCGGCGCTTCTACGGTTCGCGCCACCGGTGCAGGGGGTGGGGGTGGCACCTTCTTCTTGCAGGCCTGCACGCCCACCAACAAAATCGTCGTGAACACCACTGCACCCACTGTCCTATAGGGTGTTCCATAGTTCATTCGCATCCTAAAACTGCCTCCTTCAATTCCGCTAACTGAGTTAGTTTACTCCGTTTACCCATACCGGTTGCAAGTTATTTCCTTGCGTGGTCAACTGCTTCACATTGGTACCATCGGCAAGCATGCTATAAACCTGCGTAGAGGAACCGCGCTTCGACGTAAAAACGATGTGCACTCCATCGGGCGCAAACCAGGGATTTTCGTTGCGGCCGGAATTCTGCGTCAGTTGCGTCACTTGGTGAGTGGCGGGATCCATCAGGAAGATATTGAAATTACCAGGTTCGAAGCCGCGGGTCCAGGCAAAGGCGATCTGTTGGCCATTGGGGCTCCAGGCGGGGTTGGCGACGTCGCCCTGGCCGTTGGTCAACTGCTCCAGGTCGGTGCCTTCCAGTGACATACGCCACATCTGCTGGCGCCCGCCACGGCCGGAGATAAACAGAACGTCGTTGCCGGTTTTGGGATTCACACGCGGGGAAACTTCAATCGCGCGGATGTTTGAAATGCGCCGGAAGCCGCCGCCATCCACGTTGCTGACGCACAACTGCACCCAACCGTTCAGGGCAGTGGCGAACAAAAGTTGTTTGCTGTCGGGGGTAAACTCCGGCGTCTCCACAACCGATGAGATGGGGTTGTAGAACGGCAGACGGCGGCCGCTGGTGGTCGAGTGAATACGAATTTGCGGGTTGCCGCCGGCATAAGTGGTGAACGCCACCATGCGGCCATCGGGCGAAACCGCGGGCATCCCGGACACCGAATTGTACTGGGTGATGCGCGTTTGGTTGGACCCGTCGTAATCCATGGACCAGATTTCGCGGTTCCCGGTGCGGTCCGACGCAAAGAATATTTTCGTGCCGGCCAGGCTTTTGGCGCCGAACTGCTGCAGAATATCGGCGGCGAAATCGCGGGCGACTTTCTTGGCCCCGGCGGCGTCCAGGGTGCCGAAGTAAACTTTGTTGATCATTTTGGCGCCGTTCACGTCGGCGTTTTCCAAACCGACATTATAGAGCCAGCCAAACAGAGCCAGACGATTGTCCTGAACACCGGCGTATCCAAAAGCGAGATAATTGGCGCTGACCGGAGAGCCGGACCAATCGGTGAGCCAGGGACCGCTATTGCTAACCACCGGCGGCTGGCCGCGCCGTGGGTTCGGCGTGGTAACCGGCGGACGGAAATCCTGCGGCTGCTGCGGAACATTCAGCGGATAAGATGTTTTGGCGATCATCTTCAGTTGGCCCGAGCCGGCAAGTTCATCCCACAACGTGGAATTGAAAACGTCCATGTATCTTTGCGCGTCGCCGGAGCCGCGGAAATCCGGGACGGCGATCGATTGTCTCTCTCCCCCTTTAACGATGTCCCCTTTGAACTGCGCGGTGGAAAGCACGGCGCTGCCCAACAGTCCGCTGACCACCAAGAGCGTTATGACGAATCCAGCGCGCGGCATATTACGAATGAAGGAGTATATTTTCATCGTTTGAACTCAAAAGTAAACTCTACCTGCGCGGAATCTTTCGGGAAGCCGGAGGGCAGCGGCGGAAAGCGGGCATCCGCCATGGCACGCTTCACGGAATTATCCAACGCCGCGTTTCCGCTGGATTGCAGCAAGTGCGGATTGCGCACACTGCCGTCGCGCAAAATATCAAACGCCGCGATCACTGGCGGCGCGGTCTGCACGCTGGCGTCGATGCTGCTGGTGTTCCACGCTTTCGCGAGGTTCGCTTCGATTTGCGCACCATAGGCCGCGAAGTTGGTCCCGAAAGTGGTAGCGTTGGTGCCAATCTTGCCGGCTCCGGGTGCGGCGGCATACATCATATTCGCTATAGACGGCGCTTGCTTCGAAAAAGTCTGATTGGCGTCCAGTTCGTTGAACGGGCGGAACTTTCGCAACTCACTGGCAACATCGGCGGGGCGGCGCTTGTCCTTTATCTTCAGGGCCACCGCGTTGGGCGAAACCTTTTCTTTCTTGGGCTGCACCTTGGGGGCGGGCTTGATGGGCGCTTGCGGCACCTGCGATTCGGAATCGTTGGCCACAGGATTGGGGCGTCCCGCATGTGGCAACGGGATGGAGTTCACGGCTTCAATGCCGATGGCCCCGCCGCCGGCGTCCTTCGCGCCGAAGGTTTCTGCCGATGAGCTCATAAGACTGTAGATGCCGTACGCGGCAAACAGCGTTACATGGAAAATGACCGCCCACAGGAATCCCCGGCGCAAAGACTCGTCCTGAAGATCGAGGATATCGGCATGCTGGGTCATCGTTTGGCACGCGTTCCTAGGAACGCGTTTTCTTCTATTTCAATCGTTCTTGCGGCTTGGCTACCACTTTAATATCGATTTTGGCCTCGTTCAAAGTGCTGATCACCTGGGCGATGGGGTCCCACACCGTGGCGGCGTCGGCCATCACGTACACGGACTTGGCTCCTTTGAAGCGCCGTGCAATTTCCGTGCCCATGCGGTTCAGATTCACCGGTTTTTCGTTGAGAAAGGTACGGCCGTCGCGCGTGATACTGATGACGGGCAGCTCCTCGGCGCTATCTTTCACCTGCGCCTTCACTTCAGGAACTTTGATTTCCAGGCCGAATTCCATCACATGCGCGGTCAGCATGAAGATGATCAGCAGCACCAGCACCACGTCGACTAGCGGCACGATGTTGATTTCCGAAAGCGCGGAGTTGCCCGCGCCATAACGCCGGCGGCCGTTGTTACCTGAACTGCCTAATGAGAATGCCATGGTTTTAGAGCGTTCTGGTTTCCTTGCGGGCTTCCTCGTACGTCCGCTCCGTCGTGTTGAGGAACTCCAGCGAAAAATCTTCCATGCGGGCCCCGAACTCCTTCACCATGTGCCCAAAATAATTGTAAAAGATTGCGGCGGGGATCGCCGCGAACAGGCCCAGCGCGGTGGCGAACAACGCGTTGGCAATACCGGGCGCCACCGTGCGCATGCTGGTGGAACCGGTGAGGCCCAGCGCCTGAAACGCTTCAATAATGCCGAATACGGTGCCCAGCAAGCCAATGAACGGAGAGACCGTTGCCACCGTGGCCAGTATATTCAGGTTGCGCTCCAGCTTGGCGATTTCTTCGCTGATGGCCAGTTGCAAGGTGCGCTCCACCGCCACGGGATTGGTGATGGTGCCGCGCGCGGCAATTTGCCGGCTGATTTCGCTATAGCCAAAATCAAAAACAGCAGAGACTGGCGCGCTGACGTATTGCTGGCTTTGCGCCGCCACCGCGTCCATGCGGCCGGCTTTACGAAACACGCGCAGAAAAGATCGATTAGCCATGCGCGCACGGCGGAAGAAGGACCATTTGGTAAAAATCACGCTCCAGGAAAGGAGAGAGGCAACCGCCAACACCGCCATAACCGCAATGGGGATGGGCTCCGAACTCTTTACCAACTCCCAGAAGTTCACCTGCAGGATAAGTAGGGCCACGCTTCCCCAATTGTAATCCCAAGCGGGTTAAAACAGAAGGGGGTGGAATTGTTTCAATAGAGTTTTAGGTGGCGGCCCCGCTCAGCCCGCTATAATTTCAGTCAATGCTGGTGGAGCTGACTGTAGACAATTTCGCGGTGGTGGAAAAGATCCGTGTGCGCTTTGACCGTGGCCTGAACCTGCTGACGGGCGAAACGGGGAGCGGCAAATCCATCGTGGTGGACGCGCTGGCTCTGCTTTTTGGCGGACGCGCCTCGGCCGAAATGGTGCGCACGGGAGCCGACCGTGCGCGCATCGCAGGCATCTTCGAGATTGGCAAAATGCCCTTGCCAGACGGGATTGAAGCTGAAGAGGGTGAGTTAATTGTGGAGCGCGAAATTCTGGCCAATGGAAAATCACGGGCGTTCGTGGGCGGACGGCCGGTGACGGCGGCTCTGCTGAGGGAACTGGGCACGCATCTGGGCGACATTCACGGTCAACACGATCAGCAACATTTGTTTTCGCCGGTGACGCAGCGCGAAATGCTGGATCAATTTGCCGGGGCGGAAGACACTCTGGCGGAAACCGCTTCGGTCTATTTGCAGTGGCGCAAGGCCACGGACGAACTTGCGGAGTTGGAGCGCACCGCGCAGGAGAAATTGCGCCAGGTGGATTTGCTGACGTTTCAGAATTCGGAGATTCAAGCGGTGACGCCGCTGCCGGGCGAAGACGCGCAACTGGAAAATGAACGGCGGGTTTTGCGCAACGTGGTGAAACTGGAAGAGAACGCCAGTGCAGCCTATACGGCATTGTACGAAGATCCGGAAAGCGTGGCGGCGCAGTTGCGGACGGTGATCCGCCGCCTGGAGGATCTGGGAAAGATCGACCAAGGCGTGAATGATGTTCTTGTCGCGCTGCAACCGGCGCTGATCACGGTGGATGAAGCCTCACATGCATTGCGGCATTATTTGGGCAAGCTGGAAGCGGACCCAGCGCGCCTGGAGGAAATTGAATCGCGGCTGGCCGCGCTGGAAAAGCTGAAACGCAAATATGGCGCAACCGTGGAAGATGTAATCGCGTTTGGCGAAGACGTCCGGCAAAGTCTGTTGGCCGTGGAGAGTTCCGGCGAAAGGCAGGCGGCGCTGCAAAAGCAGGTGGCCGAACTGGCGGCGGCTTATGAAAAAACCGCGAAGAAACTTTCCCAGTTGCGCCACGACGCCGCACGCAAGTTGAGCAAGCGCGTTCAGGAAGAATTGGCCGCGCTTGCCATGGAGAACACCAGGACGGAAATGCGCGTGACGTCAGCTGAGTGGTCCGCCGCAGGGGCCGATGCAGTGGAGTTTCTCATCTCACCCAACGTGGGTGAAGAATTGAAGCCGCTCGAAAAAATTGCCTCTGGCGGGGAACTCTCGCGCGTTGCCTTGGCGCTGAAGACCTGCGTGAGCCCCAGCAAAACGGATAAGCACGCCATACCACGCACCTTGGTATTTGACGAAGTGGACGCGGGCGTTGGCGGCAGCGCGGCGGAAAGCGTTGGCCGGCGGCTGAAAAAGCTTTCGGCCAGCAATCAACTGCTGTGCGTTACGCACTTGGCGCAAATCGCGGGCTTCGCGGATCATCATTTTTACGTCGAGAAGAATTCAGTGAAAGGCCGCACCGTGGCGACCATTGAAGAATTGGAAGGCGCTGCGCGCACACGCGAAATCGGGCGAATGCTTTCCGGCGAACGCGTAACGCCTGAAGCGCTGAAGCACGCCGAGCAATTGATCAAACTAGCGGCCAAATAAATCCCATGAAAGTTTTAATCGCCATTATCGTACTCGCGCTGCCTGCGGCCGCTTGGAACGCCACCGGCCATCGCATCATTTCAGCGATCGCCTATGACCGCTTGACTCCCGCTGCGTGGGCGAAGGTGGACGACCTGATCAGGGCGCATCCGGATTATTCCACTTTGTTTACAGCGGACGCGTTAACCGACTCGGCGGCACGGGCGCGCGCTGCATTCTTGTACGCCTCCACTTGGCCCGATGTGATTCGCGGCGACACGCGATTTTACGATGAGACCCGCCCGGACTTCGTGCAAACGCCACTCCTCCCCGGCTTCGCCAGTATGAGCCGCCACGTCACCTGGCATTACTACGACATCCCGTTTGCGCCCGATGGAGCCAAGCCCACTCTGCAATCGCCGCCCCACGCGCTGAGCGAATTGCGCCGTATGCTGGTACATATTTCGAGCGAACCTATGGCCGATGCTGCCTATGATCTTCCGTGGCTCGAACATATTTTGGGCGACGTGCATCAGCCCTTGCATGCCACCACTCGTTTTCTGAAAGCACAACCCAAAGGGGATGCTGGTGGAAATTTTGTGTTCGTGGCGTCGAATGCAGGTCAATCGATCACGCTGCATGCCTACTGGGACAATCTGGCGGGAACCGACCCAAGCGATGACGCGGTCAGCAAATTTGCCGCCAGCGTTACAGCGGAATATCCAGCGTCCAGCGATTTCAGCCTGAACCCCAATCGCTGGCTGAAGGAAAGCTTCAAGCTGGATAGATCAGACGTGTACTCATTTGGGCTGGGCACTGGAACCAAGGATCAGCCGCTGCATCTGTCCGCTGAATACGATGCCCGCGCGAAAGTGATCGCGCGCCAGCGCATTGCGTTGGCCGGTTATCGCCTGGCTGCGGTTTTGAATGAGCATTTCCGCTAAGCTACTTGCTCACCAAATGCGGAGCGTCTTTTTCATTTTCGGCGCACACGAATTCGATCAGATCTTCGTTCAACAAGATCTTGGCTTCACCGTAACGGTCCACGGCTTGGTGTAGGATTTCGGATCTTCCACTGTCACCTGCGTTTCCAAATTGCCGAAGTTAACGCGGCGGATGCGCTCGGTCATTTTGCCGGTTTCCGTCAGCGGACTGCCTTCCACATCCAGCCAAACGTCATCGCGGAATCCAGTGGTTTCCACCACCAACGTGTCGCCATCCCAGTGGCCCACGGAATAGCCGTACCACCAGGGCTGCGGATTGTTGTTCGGCAACTTGCGTCCGTCCATGAAGATTTGCCGCACACCTCCATTGGCTTCGTACAGCATCACAATCACCTGCGGCGTTTGAATAACTTTACGCGGCTGGGGATGCAGGTGGAGCTGCATTAAACCAATCGGCAGGCAATGCGCATCTGGATTGTCTTTGTTATTTTCCGAGCTGCGTTCCTTTCGCAAATTCATAGCCCACGGAGTGAACGGCAGGCCGCCTTTCACCTCAATGCCAATATTGAAGAACGGCGAAGTATTGGCCGTAACCGGACCCAGGCCCGTAGAGGCGCCGGGCACCGCAACGATTCCGTTGTTCGTGGCGGGTACGGTGATGTTGCCTCCGGCATTGGCGACAGGTCCGCGCTCGCGATAGTATTCCCACAAACCGGTGAGATCGGGATGGCCAGCGGAGGTACGCGGCACGGGACCCAAAAGATCCGGTTTCCCATCCGCGGTTTTGGGAAAGCCCTGCGATGGAAAATTCGGCCACTGGGCCAGCAAATTCAGAGATACGGCGAGGGCCGCCACCAACACAAATCGACGAGTTAGATTTCGCATGACATGTTCCTGATTTTGCCACTAAAGCCGGCGATCAAACCCCAGAGATCAAATCCCAGAGATCAAACGACGGAATGGTTTCACAGCCTGAGACGACAGCCCAAACCACCGTTCAGGCTGTCGTGCTGGCTATGGTGCAGGCTGTGGTGCAGGCTCAGGTCCACGAAATTATGCAATCTATTGGTCGAAGCCGCTGGACTCTGCCGGGCAATAGCCGCCATTTGTGCAGGTGATTCCGGTGGCCACCGCTTTTTGATCCACCGCCAAAGTGATGATGCTTTTGATCAGCGGATCGCCCAGCAGAAAGTCGTCGCAGGAAGCGGTGGTTCCGGTCACGTCGCAATGCACCACTTCATTCGCCACCGTTGTGGGCACTGTAAGGGACGCCGTCAGGCCCGCGATTCCACGCAGATCGGCCGTCAAACGCGTACGGCGTCCGCCATCGGAAATCGTACGAACTGTGCCGCCGGCGGCTCCGTTGCTGTTTAGTTCCGTGGTGGATCTGCCGCCGATATTCTGCGCAGGCTTGCTGGGATCGCCGAACACCAAAATTCCAGCCGTGCCAGTGGTTGTGCTATTCGGATCGGCGGGATATTGCGATACCGGGACATACACATTGCCGGTGAGGGGATCAACTCCGGCGATATGATTACCGCGGCCGGTGCAGGCCACTGTATCCAGCCGTGCCGGCGCGGAACTGGTGGGATGCACCGCATCAAACACGCCCACAACCGGCACCAGCGAACCGAACGGGGGCGCATTCGGGGTTGCCGGACAGCCGCTGGTGGTGGCGGTATTCAAACCTGATCCTGAATAGAAACGCCGCAGATTCGGGTTGAATACGATGGTATCTGTTCCGCCCACATCGGTAAATTGAATGTATTTGCCCGTGGCCAAGTCTATTCCCAAATTTCCGTTTGAGGTTCCCTGGAAACATCCCATCACGGCAATGTTGGAAATGGGGTCGATGTCGATGCCATGCCCCGGACAAATCGATCCAACCTTATACATTGCCGGCGTCGTCAATGTGTTGGTGGCGGGATCGTACACTCCAATCCCCGCCGCGGCATTGTTGTTGTCCGCATCTTCCATCGCAATGTAGATTTTGCCGTCGCGCGGATTGAACTTGATCAGATCGGAGCTATAGGGGATCAAAGTCTGGCTGACGATTTTCTTCTGCGTCAAACTGATGCCGGTGAGATAATACGGCGGGTTATCGTTCACCACATAGACGGTCTGGTTGATGGTGTCGTAGTCCAGCCCGTCAGGAACATTCGGAACGTTGTAGACGGTGGGCGCGGCGGCCCCAATTCCAGTAGTTGGAGTCCGCAGGTCCCACACCAGAACCGAATTCAGGCCGTCGGAGACCACCAGTTGTTGCACATCGATAGCCACCAGCGGTTGGTTGACGACAGTGGTCGCCGCCAACGGCATCTGGCCCACCACCGTATTTGTGTGTGTGTCGATCACTGTGATGGCATGATTGGTGCGATCCGCCAGATACATGATGCGGGTATCCGGGTTGAAGCCAAAAAGATCCGTGCCGGCTTTGCCCACAGACCAGCCAGGAACGGGAATGATTTTCACCAGTTGCAGGTCAGCCGCCTGGCCCAACGCGGCCAATACGCACAAGCCAATAGCCAAGTCTCTGAAACGATTTGCTGCTTTCATGTTTGAACCCCTTCTTCCAGAAATGTTTCCGACGCAAACGCCGCAGCAAGTATATAGGAAGGGGAAGTGGAGTGACAGCGTAGCGGGGCGAATGCCAAGGCTCCCCTTCGCGGGTTAGTCTACTTGAGCTCTGGGCTCTTATCTAGGGGTATGGTTTCGCCGCACGAGACACAAACCCAAACCGCAGTTTAGCTGTCGCCCGAGAAGGAGGCCGAGTATCGATCGGCGTCGCGTCTTAATTTCCGATGTTAGGGCTCTTGTCGGTTGCCGGGTCCTGCGTATTGCTGTAATGGATGCCGCCGTTTTGGTCAGAATAGAAATTCCTGGTCCCGGTGGTTCCAAATTGTTCGGGCACGGCCGTAATTGCGTAGCCGGTGGGAGTCATTTGAATGGCGAACAGATAGCCGCTGGCTTTACCTTCCGCAAGGTTTTTGGGAAGAATATCGGCAGCTGAAGGCCCGGCGGCGCCACTGGCGGGAGGACCCAACTCGGCCAGCGAGGACGCGAACTTGCCGAACTGGGAGTTGTATTGTAGCTGGGCCTGGGTGATGGAACGCACCTGACTGATGGCCGCCGCCTCCTTGGCTGCCATCATCTGCTTGTTGAATTTCGGCACGGCAATCGCGGCGATGATCAGGATGATGGCAATCACGATCAGCAGCTCGATCAACGAAAATCCCCGTTGTAGAAAGCGACGGCGGTTTTGTGAAAGGTTCAAAGTCCCCATAACTACTATCTTAGACGGACCGGGGGGCGCCGGCGTGCAATCGAATTACGCACCTGCCACTTCATGAATCCGTTTCAGCTTTGCCCACAACGGCCCCAGTAAATCCAGCCTTAATGCATTCGCGCCGTCCGATAGCGCCCGCTCCGGAGCTTCATGCACTTCCAAGAAAACGGCGTCCACCCCCGCCGCCACTGCGGCGCGCGAAAGCGGCGCGATGAACTGCGGCTGCCCGCCGGAGGCGTTGCCCGACGCTCCCGGGAGTTGCACGCTGTGCGTGGCGTCGAACATCACCGGCCACCCGAAGTCCCGCATGATGGCCAGCCCGCGCATATCCACAACCAAATTGTTGTACCCAAACGTAGTCCCGCGTTCGGTGATGACGATTTTTTGATTGCCGGTGGACGCCACCTTTTCCGCCGCGTTGCGAATATCCTGCGGCGAAACAAACTGGCCTTTCTTGATATTGACGATTCGCCCCGTGCGGCCAGCCTCGACCAAAAGATCCGTCTGCCGGCACAAAAACGCCGGGATCTGCAGGATGTCCACGGCGTCCGCCGCCAGCGCTGCTTGCGCCGGTTCGTGAATGTCGGTCAACACCGGAAAGCCGGCGTCACGCACGCCTTGCAAAATGCGAAGGCCCTCTTTCAACCCAGGACCGCGATAAGAAGAAACGCTTGAACGGTTGGCTTTATCGAACGAGGCTTTGAAGACAAAATCGCCAACAATATCCTGGATGGCCCGCGCCAGAAAATGCACGTGCCGTTCGCTTTCAATCACGCAAGGCCCGGCGATCAGCGTCAGCGGCTGCCCCGCGCCCATTTTGATCTTCGAACTAACGGCGATTGCCTTAACGTCCGTCACTCAAAACACTTTCCTGTTCTTCGGTTAACAGCCGCGCCTGCCGTGGATGATCCAGCGCCGCGCCAATAAAGGCCTTAAATAAAGGATGCGGCTCCAATGGCTTGGACTTGAACTCGGGGTGGAACTGGCAACCCAGGAACCAGGGATGATCCGCCAGTTCGCAAATCTCCACGTAAACCCCATCGGGAGTCTCGCCCGTCAATCGCAAGCCATTCTGCCGCAGCACAGTTTCAAATTCGCGATTGAACTCGTAACGATGGCGATGCCGCTCACTGATTTCTTCGCTGCCATACGCCGTGCGCGCGAAACTTTTTTCCTGCAACTTGCACAGATACGCACCCAGACGCATGGTACCGCCCAACTCATCCACGCCTTTCAGTTCGCGCAGTTTGTAGATCACGCGTTCTTCCGTCGCCTGATCGAATTCGGTGGAATTGGCGTTGGTCAACCCGCACACGTTGCGCGCAAACTCAATCACCAAGGTCTGCATGCCCAGGCAAATTCCAAAATAGGGCACCTTGGCTTCGCGCGCATAGCGGATGGCGCACAGCATTCCCTCAATGCCGCGCTTACCGAAACCGCCGGGCACCAGAATGCCGTCAAACTCCGCTAGTTGATCCTTGGCTTGCGGCCATTGCAATTTTTCCGCTTCAATCCAAGTGATGTGCACTTTGGCATCGTGCGCCAATCCGCCATGGAGCAGCGCTTCTTTCAGACTTTTATAAGAATCTTCGTACTCGACGTATTTACCGACAAGACCAATAGAGACATGGCGTCCCGGGCGTTTCATCTGCTGGACCATCTCGCTCCAGCGGGCCATGTTGCGGGGCTTGGCGTTGATCGCCAATAGCTTCAGCGCTATTTCATCCACACCCTGCTCAGCGAAAACCATCGGGCATTCGTAGACGCTTTCTACATCGCTGGCCGTGATCACCGCGCGTTCGTCCACGTCGCAGAACAGCGCGATCTTTTCCTTCATATCCTGCGGCAGCGGCTTTTCGCTGCGGCACAAAAGAATATCGGGCTGGATACCCAGCGCGCGCAGTTCCTTCACGCTGTGCTGCGTGGGTTTGGTCTTCAACTCCTGCGCCGCCGCGATCCATGGCACCAACGTCACGTGGACAAACAAAGTATTTTCGCGGCCCAATTCGTGACGCATCTGGCGAATCGCTTCCAAAAAGGGCAGCGATTCAATATCGCCCACCGTGCCGCCAATCTCCACAATCACCACATCGATGGGGCCGGACACTTCAAGCGTTGCCACCTTGCGCGCCGCTGCTTTAATCTCGTTGGTGACGTGCGGAATCACCTGCACCGTCTTGCCCAGATAATCGCCGCGGCGTTCGCGCGAAATAATCTGTTCGTAGATCCGCCCGCTGGTTAAGTTGCTGGCTTGCGAAAGCGGCGAATGCGTGAAGCGCTGGTAATGGCCCAAGTCCAAGTCTGTTTCCGCGCCATCGTCGGTGACGAACACTTCGCCGTGCTGGAACGGGCTCATTGTGCCAGGGTCAACGTTCAAATACGGATCGAACTTCTGCATCGTGACCTTCAACCCGCGGCTTTCCAGCAGACACCCAATGCTGGCCGCCGCAATGCCTTTGCCCAACGAACTCACCACGCCACCGGTAACGAATATATATTTTGCCATCGTCGTTTTTATTGCCTATTTCGCGAAATCTTTCTCTGACGTCTTCTGCCACGTCTTTTCATACAAAGACGCCACGCGCTGCCAATCCTCCGGCGTGTCCACGCCAATCGATTCGTAGTCCGTCTCGGTCACTCGAATCTTGAAGCCGTTTTCCAGGGCGCGCAGTTGTTCCAGTTTCTCGGCCTGTTCCAGCGGACCAACCGGAAGGTCCGGATAGCCCAATAGAAAATCCCGCCGGTACACGTACAGGCCAATATGTTTGAAGTAAGCAGCCGCGCTTTCCTTTGGTTGAAAACCAGCTTCCCGCTGGAACGGAATCGGCGACCGCGAAAAGTAGATTGCGTTGCCTTCGCTGTCCGTCACCACCTTCACAACATTGGGATCGTGAATGTCTTCGGCACGCTCAATCCGTTTCTTCAACGTGCCCATGGGAATCTCATCCTGGTCCAGTAGGCCCAGTACGGCGGCGTCAATCGCGGCGGGATCCAGCAGCGGTTCGTCACCTTGAATGTTAACGATGATGGAGGCGTTCGACGCCGACGCGGCTTCGGCCACGCGGTCCGTTCCCGAAACATGATCGGAGCGCGTCATCACCACCCGCGCACGAAACTTTTCGGCGGCATCGCGGATACTTTCATCATCGGTGGCGATCACAACGGAGGTGAGGTAGCGCGCCTGCATCGCGCGTTCCCACACGTGTTGCAGCATGGTTTTTCCGGCGATAGAGACGAGTATTTTGCCTGGAAATCGGGAGGATGCGTACCGGGCGGGAATTACCCCGAGGATCTTCAGCGGCACGGTCAAGTTTAGCATAGACGCGCCGCCTGGATCTAGAAAAATGTTTTAGAAAAGATTTTGCAAAACTTCCGCCACCGGACGCTAGCGAACCGCCTTCGTGAAATCTGCAGCTTGCCGCGCCGCTCCCGTCAGTTCCACGATGTGCATGCCCGTATTCGCGCGGTCTACGGCGTAAATGTAGCCGCGATCATCCACTTCAACATTATTGGTTTGAATGGCCACCTTGCACTGCTGGTCAGTTCCTTGACCCACGCAGCGCTTGTCGGTCTTGTCCGTTACGGCTGGTATGTAATAGCCGATCTCCTTCGGCCGGTACGGATCGCGAATGTCCACCGCGCGTACGCCCGCGTTGAAGTGAGCCACAAACGCCACGCGGTTATAAAATACCGGCGTAAAATTTTCGTTGGTGGAATGCGTCCCAAAGCGTCCGCCGGCGGTGCAGAAATTGCCGCTGTCTTCTGGCACCGTCCATGTGGAAACCCCCACCGGCTTCCCTTCCGTGGTGATATCAAAGATGCGCGCCATCTGCCGGCTTTCCTGGCATTCGTTGGGAGTGGTCTCGCCAATCAGCAGCAGAAAGTCTTTGGTCTTGCTGAATTTTTGCTTGGAGAATTCCGAAAGCTGCATCTGCATCATCGGGTAAGCATTGTGCGCGCCCATATCGTCGGGCAAATCCACACGGCCAATCACTGGATAGCGCAAATTCTCCTCGGTAGGTTCTTTCGGTCCGTTCAATAATTTTTCGCGATCGACGATTTCAATCACGCCATTGCGCGCGTTGCCATAAGCCAAATACACGCGGTTGCCCTTGACGCCGGTTGAAACCGCTCCGTGCATGCTATCGGGCGTTGGCCCCTTCGCTGTTGGTTCATGCCCTGGCAAACCAAAATTGCGGATGAACACAGGCTTGGCGGGGTCGCTCAAATCGTAAATCTGCATCATGCGGGGCGTGCGCCAACCAACCACGCCTGAAACCAGATAGGCAATGCCGGTATCGCATTCCCACCAATTTTTGTGCGTATCCCGCAAGCCCGCCACGATGACGTTCATGCGATTTGGCTTGGCCGGATCCGTCACGTCCCACATCTCATGAGCGCTATTGCCGAAATCGCGCAACATATAATACTTGCCCTTTTCGCCGTGCGGCAGATCGTTGCCGCTGCAGATGCGCACCATCGACGCGCCGCCGAATTCGCCCGCGCGGTCCTTGGGTTCGCCGGGCAAATGGATCAGATACTTCGGCTTCTTCGGGTCGGTCACGTCGACAATCGAGGTTCCGTTAGGCTCCATCTTGCCCGTCATCGGATTCAGCGCTTCGCCGCCGTGATGGCCCACGTAGGCAATCCAGCGCTCGCCCTGTTTTTGGATCACCGGCTGATACGCGCTGCGCGCCTGCAGGTCGTTGTATCCCACCAGCTCCATGTTGCTTTTACGCGGCTGCTTCTGCGCCGCCGTTTGCCCAAACAGCGCGATCGAAATCAGGCACAAAAAAGGAAATATATTTTTCATCGCAGCCTCCCGCTTCAACTAAGCAGAATACATCAATCCTTCAACCGCCTGTACCGCTTCGTCGGGTAGACGAAGGTTCACGCCCTCCAAATCCTGCCGCATATGTTCCGCATCGCTGGTGCCGGTCAGCGGCAGCATACCCACACCGCGCGAAAAACTGAATATGATTTGGGCGGGCGTGATTTCCTTTTCCGTGCTGGCGCGTGCCGCCAGGCCCACGATGAGAGGGTGCCGCAACAACGCCGCATTCGCCGTCAACAGCGAAAAGCCCTGATACACAATCTCATGCTCGCGGCAAAACTGGCGCACGTCGCGATCCCATCCTAATCGGGCATAACACCGGTTCTGCACAAACGCGGGCGCTTCACCATGCAGCTTCATCATCTGATGCAGATGCCGAAGCGAAACGTTGCTTACTCCCAACGCTCGTGCGCGGCCAGCCTTGCGCTCCCTTTGCATGGCCTGCCACGCTTGGGCATCCTCGTCGGTCCATCCAAAGCTCGCATGCGGACCATGCAGGATGTAACTGTCCACGTAGTCCGTGCCCAGATGTTCCAGCGAACTGGCCAGCGATTGCTCCACTTGGGTTGCGAAGTTCGCCGCCGGGTCATACGGCAAGCGCTGGTCTTGGCCCGCTTGATAGGTGTATTTCGTTTGCAGAAAGAGATCGGCGCGAGTGACCAAGCCTTGTTGATACGCCTGCTGCAACGCCTGCCCAACGCCCGCTTCAAAATAGTGTTTGCGCTGGTTGGCGGTGTCAATCGCACGAAAACCCTGGCGCAGCGCCAAGGCCACCAGCGCCGTTGTGCGTTCTTCTTTCCAGGCGGTGCCGTACAAAAACGTGAGCTGGTTTAAGGTGGAGGTGATGAGGGGATCAAATAGCATCTGAGTATCCAGTCATGATGACATGGCCCCCATGATATGGCCATAAGAGTCGGCAAAGTTTTTCGGATCTTTTCAACCCCGGTCTCCGTATACGACTGCAGACATATGAAGGAGTCCGACATGCTGTACCAAAATCTGCACCGTTCCCACCTCGAACCAATGCCTACCGACCTGTGGCAGGCTTACCGCGCATCCTTTGAAAATTTTGCCCGCCAAGCAGCGACACACCAAGCAGCAGCACCGGGAAGCAATGCATTAAATCTGGAACAAGCCCGCATCGCCTATGCGCAGGCGCGCAATGCCCTGGCGGACACGCTTCTAGAAAAGCACGGGCAGCGCAAAATGGTTTGCGCCTGAAAGATTGCTGCTGAAGAACGCCTAGAGCGAAGGCGAGTTGCGCAATTCGTTCAGGCGTTTGCGCAACAGCGGCTGGGCCCCATGCCAGAATGCGGAAAAATTTTTGCTCATCCGGGCCTTCACCCAGCGTGATATCACCAACGCAACGAAAAGCCCGCCCAGCAGGATGGCCGCGGCTATTTTCAGATTATGCGCGGCCCCATCCCCTAGCGCCCCCGGCCCGAAGTGGTGACGCACGGCTTGGCTGATGCCACCCACCAGCAAAACCACCATCGGCACGAACGACAACACGTAGAGCCAATAGGACACCTGGCCCAGCATCACTTCCGTGCGGCACTCCGATAACAGTGGCAATCCCGCTGATTCGTGGTCGTGCGCGGTGCGCAACACTTGCTTTACATGATCGGCACGGGCCTTGGCGAATTTGTCGCGCTCCGGGTCGCCCGTCGGCGTGAAAACAACTTCCCCATAAGGCGGCAGATTGCCGGGTGCGTAGTCTTCGGTGCCATGCGCCACCCGCTCCAGTGCGCTGAGATGAATGGCCGGATGAACCTTGGCATCAGCGCACAATTTTGTGGCGTCCCGCAAATTCCAGCGATAGAACATCCCCAACCCGGCGCGCGGATTGTAGAGCTTATCGTCCACATTAGCGTGGTCGTTGTAAGTCCTGGCGTCCTCGGGGACAATCCGCAAGCCTTCCTTGCGCGCATGCCACATCATCCAGTCCATGGCCACCAGCGACAATCCCTGTTTGGGATAGCCGCCGCCTACATTTGAATGCACGCCCGCAAACCACACTTGTGAAATGCGCGAGGAAGTTGGCTCCTCCTGCGATTCATCCCACAGCACCGGCGTAAAGGACATCCGCGGGTCGTCCAGCGAAAGTGCGTGGCAGGCTCGCACCACCGTGGTACTCAAATGCAGGTCGGGGAACTTGAAGCGATGAATCACCGCGTTGATGAAGTCCCCAATCTGCAGCGGCGTGCCCACCGCATCCACCGTGTCCCAGACGCCAATGAAGCGGATGGGAACCACTCCGGGCAGGCAATGGTCGTCCCGGAATGTTTTGATCGCGGCCAAATCCGGTTCGCCAAATAAAAGCTTGGCTAACTCGGTGCGATACGCCTTGCGATAAGTTCCGTAGGTTGCCCGGACAGCCTGATTCAAGGCATCCGCCGTCAGCAGCCGTTTCATATCCAAAATTCCGCAGCGCGCAATCAATCCGCCCAAAGTTCGCACGGTGAATGCCCCACGGCTGAAGCCGAACAGGAAAATCTGGTCGCCCGGATCGTAGACCCGCACCAGCGCCTTGTACAACCGCCTGACGTTATTCGCCAAACCAAATCCGGTGGCGCCCGCGAAGATTTTCAACGGCTTAAATTCTTCCGTGCCCACACCGTCGTCATAAATCGCCACTTGCGGCATTAGGTGTTTGTCGGTGCGATGGCCATTCAAGTCCGCTGCCTCAAACAATTTGAAGACGTTAGTGCCACGGCCCTTTACCGCCGTATTTCCGGTTCCATCCGAACAGATGATGATGTTTTTAGGCATTGCACTTTCCCAAGCCGCCCATGGCCGGCCCCCTCCGTCTAGCCAATTCCCGTCCTCCGTTTCCCTCCTACACGGAAACGCTAAGGCCGTCACCACCCTTAGAAGCGTGGCTTGCGGATACCGTCCGCCAAATTGCGTCCGTCAAATTGTGGCGGCAAGTGATTATGGACGAGAACCCGCGCGCCCATTGATGGCCCGATCCAATAACTGCGCCACATGCAGCACTTGCGTCGTATCGCCGCGCCGGGAAAGCGCTGCGCGCATTTGTAGAATGCAGCCAACATTGCCGGTAGCCACCACATCGGGAGCGGCGTCCACAATGTGCGCGGCTTTGCGATCGCCCAAGGCGTCGGCGGCTTTTGGCTGCACCAGGTTATAGATTCCCGCCGACCCGCAGCATAGCGCGCCCTCCGGCAGATCCATCAACTTCACGCCAGGTATTCCGCGCAACAATTCCCTAGGCTGGGTTGTCACCTTTTGCGCGTGCTGCAGGTGACAGGAATCGTGATAGGCCACCTTCAGCGGCAAAGCAGTGCGCGCCGCGCGCGGTCCCAACGCACTTAAGAATTCAGAGATGTCGTGGCACTTCGATGAAAACTGCCGCAAGTGTGACCCGCAGCCTCCGGCATTGGTAATGATGGCGTCAATGCGCGTGTCATCCAGGGCAGCAACCAATTTCTGGGCGCACTCGGCGCCCTTTTCCGGCTGGCCACCATGAGACAGCAGCGCCCCACAGCAGGCCTGCTGCACCGGCGCGATCACTTCGCAACCCTCCGCCGCCAATACCCGCGCCGTAGCAGCATTGATCTCCGACATCCATTCGCGCTGCACGCAACCCAGCATCAGCGCCACGCGCGCGCGCTTTTCTCCCCGCGCCGGCGTAACCACTGGCACATCTTCCACTGGGCCAATTTGAGGAACGATGCGGCGCGGATCGAGAAAGGATAGTTTTCCGGCCAAGCTCACGAAAGGCCGCAGAAAGCGTAATAGATTGATATTGGGAAACGCGCTGAGAATCGCCGAGCGCATCCAGCGCTGATGCACAGGCCTTTCGTAAACGCGCTCCACTTCCGCGCGGGCTTCTTCGATCAGCTTTTCATAGTTGACGCCGGAAGGGCACGCGGTCATGCAGGACACGCAACCCAGGCAGGAATCAATGTGCGAAACCCAGGTTTTGTCGATGGCCATCGTGCCCTCTACAGCCGTTTTCATCAAGTAGATTCGCCCGCGCGGCGAATCCATTTCGTTGCCCCACAACTGATACGTCGGACAAGCCTGCAAACAAAAGCCGCAATGGACGCACTGATTCAGCAGGTCTTTGCTCATACCCGCGGAAGTAGACGAAGGTACCGCCGCCATCAGATGCCACCCACGAAGCGCCCGGGATTCAAAGTGTTTTTCGGATCGAACTGGCGTTTCACTTCGCGCATCAATGGCAGGGCATCGCCCGCGTTGCCCCACGCATCCAGACCGCTGGATCGCATCAACGCATGGCGCAACAAAACCAGCGAACCTCCGGCCTGTTCGATTCCAGCGCGCAATGCTCCCAAGCCCTCCCGTTGGCGGATCCAACCTAATCCCGTTGCGTGAATCACCGCCTCGCCCGAAATTTGTGCCAACGTTTCCGCGATTTGCGTTGGTAGGATCGACAGCTTGGCGTCGGCATCCATCCTGGCCCAGACCGCTGGCACGCCTTCCACCGGTTTTCCCATCTGCCACAACTGTTTCATCTGCGATGCAATGCCTTCCTCGGTTCCCTCAAACGCAACGTCAATTTCTGGAGCGCTGCTGCCGTTTTGCACGGATGAATGACACCGGATCTGCACTGCCGCCGGCACCAGGGTGGAGTCCAAAATCTTCAACACCAGCCGTTCCCCTTCTTGCAAATCCGCGGTCGCTAGCGTCACGTGGTAAACGTTTTTGGGCAGCGGATGCAAACGGAACACCGCTTTCGTGATCACGCCCAAAGTGCCCAGCGCACCGGTTACCAGTTTCGGTAAATCGTAGCCGGCAACATTTTTCACCACTTTGCCCCCGCTCATGGCCAAGGTCCCATCGGGCAACGCGATCGTCACGCCAATCACCAGGTCGCGCAACCCTCCGTAACGCAGGCGCAGCCCGCCGCTATCGTTGGTGGAGAGCACACCGCCCACCGTCGCGTCTTCGGGCCACAGAGGGTCGATGGCCAGGCGCTGTCCGTAGGCCGCCAAAGCTTCCTGCAATTTGTGGATGGTGCAACCCGCCTCCACCGTGACGGTGAGATCGGCCCAGGCATGTTCCAGAATCCGGTTCATGCGTTTGGTGGAAAGGATGACGTCGGCGCGGGCAGGCGCATTGCCCCACTGCATTTTCGTTCCGCCGCCGCGCGGCAAAACGGCCAACCCATCGCGATTGGCTTCGGCCAGGGCCGCCGCCAATTCCCGTTCGTTCTCCGGTTCAAGAATTTTGACTTCGGCGCGCAACTGATCAGTCTCCGCAGCCATCCTTAATAGCGCTCCGCCAGGCCCGCCAGCTCCACTGGATGCGGTTTATATTCACCCGCTGTTTCGCCGCACATCCGCGGGCGCGGAAACAATTTGGTTGGATTCGAAAGGTTGAACGGATCAAAAGCGCAGCGCACACGCTGCATGGTTTCCAGATCGGGTTCGGCGTACATCTTGCTCATCATATGTTTTTTCTCGATACCCACGCCGTGTTCGCCGGTAATGGAGCCGCCTGCATCAATGCACAATTGCAGAATGTCTTCCGATAACTTTTCCGCCGCCTTCTCCTGGCCAGGAATGCTGGCATCATAGGGAACCAGCGGATGCAAATTTCCGTCCCCCGCATGAAAGACGTTGGCCACGCGAAGGCCGGATTCAG
The DNA here is from genome assembly GCA_025350105.1 of Terriglobia bacterium. Taxonomy (GTDB): domain Bacteria; phylum Acidobacteriota; class Terriglobia; order Bryobacterales; family Bryobacteraceae; genus Palsa-187. Next base: position 65,074 of record JANXYJ010000137.1, read on the forward strand.
CTGCCATGCGCGCGATTTCGTCCAGCACGCGCGGCAACGCGGTGCGTGGAATCACGCCGTCCTGCACCAGATAATTCGGCGCAATTCGACCGATGGAGGCGAACGCCGCTTTGCGCCCCTTCCAAACCAGAGCGCGTTCGGTTTCGGTTTGTGCCACGCGTATTTCACCAGCGCCATTTTCGCGGCACGTTGCCGCCACCTGCGCCATCAGCGCGTCCACTTCCTCCACTGGCCCGTCCAGTTCCACCAACAACAATCCGCCGCACATGGGATAGTTGGCGTGCACCGCCAGTTCCGCCGTTTCAATGGCCAGACGGTCCATCATCTCAATTGCCGCCGGCAACATACCGGCTGCGATAATCCCGCTGACCGCCGCGCCGGCTTCATTCGGAGTAGGAAACGCCGCCAGCAAGGTCTGAATGGCCTCCGGACGTTTCACGATGCGCAGCGTCACCTTGGTGACCACACCCAGCGTGCCTTCGGAGCCAACAAATACCCCCATCAAATCGTAACCGGGCGCATCCAAAGTTTTCGATCCAAAATGCACCAGCGTGCCATCCGGCAGCACCACTTCCAGCCCGAGTACGTGCGTGGTGGTGAAGCCGTATTTCAAACAATGCGCGCCGCCGGAGTTTTCGGCCACGTTGCCGCCAATGCTGCACACCGATTGCGAGGACGGATCGGGCGCGTAGAAAAATCCATCCGCCGAAACGCGGCCCGTAATATCCAGGTTGATGACGCCGGGCTCCACCACCATGCGGGCATTCGGTAGATCCACTTCCAGAATGCGTTTCATCCGCGACAGGCCGATTACAATGCCGTTTGCCACCGGCAACGCTCCACCGCTAAGGCCGGTGCCCGAACCGCGCGCCACAAACGGAATTTTTTCGCGATGGCAGATGCGCACAATCGCTTGCACTTCCTCGGCCGTTCGCGGCAGCAAAACGGCAAGCGGAGTGGCACGGAAGTTGGTCAGCCCATCGGCGTCGTAGGTGGTCAACTCAACCGGCGATGTAATGCAGCCCTGCGCATCGGTGGTGGAACGAAATTCTTCTACAAGACCAGGAGCCAGGGGCATGTATGGCCATTTTCGCAGATCTGTAACAAGGTTTTCGACCCCTTTTAGTGGGACGGCGATATGGTCATCTGACCATATATACTGGACTCATGAAACACAGCATCGTCAACGCCACCAATTTCAAGGCCACCTGCCTGGCGCTGCTGGATGAAATCGACCGCAACGGCGGGACGGTTACCATCACCAAACGCGGGCGGGCGGTTGCGACACTGGGCCAGGTGAAGAGGCCGAAGTGGAAAAGCACAAAAGGCAGCTGGGCGGGGAAGGTGAATATCGACATGGATATTGTCAATTTTCAAATGGATTGGGGGCCAATAGACGAGATTCTCAACCCGCCCACTCGCCGGCTTGCCGACACCAAGCGAATCAGCAAAAGACCAAAGCGAATCCCCGCATGAGCCCGCTTTTCCTATTAGATACGCATATTGTCATTCGCTATCTACTGGAACCGCGCAAGCTCTCGCACGAGCAAAATCGTGTACTGAACCAGGCGCAGCGCCGCCAGCAATTTGTGGCGTTCAGCGCCGTCACACTGCTTGAAATTGTCGCCATCCTTAGTAGCGGCCGCTTTCAAAAGGACGTCAGGATTGAGGACCTGCTTTCGGACGTGCAAGCTGATGCGCTGTTTCAGATGCTTCCCGTTACCTACGAAATTGCCAACGAACTGGCCAGCCTGGGTCCGGTACTTCGCGGTCCCGCCGACCGCGCCATCGTCGCCACCGCGCGGGTTCACCGGTTGAAACTGCTCACCTCCGATCAACGCATCATCAATTCAAAGCTGGTGACCACCGTAAGTTGAAAGGGCTACGCTGTAGAAATGGCATCCGCAATAACATTGGGCGATCTGGCCGCGACGCTGGGCTGCACGCTGCACGGTGACGCAAACTTGGCCATCACTGGCGTGGCGGGAATGGAGAAGGCCTCCGCCACTGAACTCACCTTTCTGGCTAATCCCAAGTACGCGCACAAGGTGAAGGACACCCGCGCCGCGGCAATCCTGGTCGCCCAGTTGATCGACGGCATTCGAGCCGCGCAGTTGATCTCGATAAATCCGTACCTGGATCACGCCCGCGCGTTGGCATTGTTCTATCAGGCGCCGCGGCCTGCGATAGGCATTCATCCCACCGCTGCGATTGCACCCTCCGCTCACATCGATGAGAATGCGTCCATCGGCGCTTTCGCCGTAATTGGCGACGACGTTGTGATTGGCCGCAATGCGGTTATTCATCCGCACGTTGTGATTTACGCTGGCGCGCAGATTGGTGACGATTTCTACGCGCATTCGCATTCCGTCGTGCGCGAGTTTTGCCGCATTGGCCATCGCGTGGTGCTGCAAAACAGCGTGATCGTCGGTGGAGATGGTTTCGGCTTTGCGAAGGATTCCGCCGGACATCATAACAAGATCCCGCAAACCGGCGTGACCGTGATTGAGGACGATGTCGAGATTCAGACGCTGACTTCGGTGGACCGCGCCAGCATGGGCGAGACCCGCGTGAAACGCGGCGCGAAAATCGATAGCCTGGTGCAAATCGGCCATTCCTGCGTGGTGGGCGAAGACAATATTATTTGTGCGCAAACCGGTTTGGCCGGATCCAGCATTTTAGAGAAAAATGTTTTATTGGCCGGGCAAGTCGGCATCGCCGGGCATTTGACCATTCACGACAACGCCACGGTCTACGCGCAAAGCGGCGTGGGGCACGACGTTCCGGCCGGCACCGCTATCAGTGGATCACCCGCGTTTGATGCCCGTGAATGGCTGCGCGCCGCAACGGCATTCTCCCGCCTGCCGGAATTATTGCGCACAATGCGACAATGGGAACGGCGCCTTGCCCATTTAGAAACACCGCTAGACAAAGCCAACTCCTCCCAATGAACGAAAAACACGACGACGCCCATTACGATAACGGCGGCCGCCTGCCACTGGCGTACCGCAATCTTGAATTCCTGGATACTCCCAGCGCGCGTTCGCTGCGCATATTAAGTGAGTATCTGTATCCGCTTTCGCATTTCCGTAACGAAAAGATTCACGATACCGTGGTGTTTTTCGGCTCCGCGCGCTTGATGGAAATGGGCCCCCTGGGGCGCTACTATAATGACGCCCGCGAACTTGCCCGCCGCCTAACGGTTTGGTCCAACGGTTTACAGGATACGCAACGGCGTTTTGTGGTGTGCAGCGGCGGCGGCCCTGGCATTATGGAGGCCGCCAATCGGGGCGCCAGCGACGCCGGCGGTAAAACCGTTGGCCTGAATATCGGGTTGCCCTTTGAACAGCGCCCTAATCCGTTTATCACGCCGCAATTGAGTTTTGAATTTCATTATTTCTTTATGCGGAAATTCTGGTTTGCCTATTTGGCCAAAGCCCTGGTGGTATTTCCCGGCGGTTTCGGAACTCTGGATGAGTTGACGGAAATCCTCACCCTGGTGCAAACCCAGAAATTGATGAAGAAGATGGTGGTGATTCTCTACGGGACCACTTTCTGGAAGGAAATCATCAATTTTGAAGCGCTGGTGCGACACGGAATGATCGCCGAAGAAGATATGAATCTGTTCCAGTTCGCCGATAGCGTCGACGACGCCTTCAAAATGCTGGAATCCGGACTCACCGAATACTATTTGGCGAGCGAAAAAGAACACCCGGGCATCGCTAAATCGCAAGTGTAAATCACGATTTCTGAAGAGCGCCGCTCTTGTTTAAATACTCTTCGTAAGGACCCTTAAAGTCCTCCACCTTGCCGTGTTCAAAATGCCAGACACGGGTGGCCACTTCGTCGATCACGTCGTGATCGTGGGTGACAATCAGTACCGTGCCTTCGTATTTTTGCAGCGCGATATTCAGCGCGTTAATACTTTCCAAATCCAGGTGATTGGTGGGTTCGTCCAGCACCAGCACGTTGGGCTTTTGCAGCATCAGTTTGCAGAAGATCAAGCGCGCGGCCTCGCCACCGGAAAGGGCTTGCGTCTTCTTCAAGGCATCGTCGCCGCTAAAAAGCATTTGCCCCATCAGTCCGCGCAGTTCTTCCTGCGAAGCCTGCTCATCGAACTGATGCAGCCAGTCGATGAAAGTAATATTGTCTTCGATGGAGTCCCGATGGTCTTGCGCGAAATATCCCACTGCCACTTCATGGCCCCATTCCACCGTGCCGGCGTCGATGGCAAATGCCTGATCGGCTTTCTCGATATAGCCGGGCGCATTGCGCACCAGCGACTTCAACATCGTCGTCTTACCGGCGCCATTGCGCCCGATCAACGCAATGCGTTCGCCGCGTGGAACACTGGCGGTGAAATCGCTGAAGATCTTCGTCCCATCGTAGGCTTTCGTCAGACCCTTAATTTCCAGCGCATGGCGGCCTGACGGGCGCTTCATTTCAAAGCGAATAAACGGGCGTGCGATGTTCGAGCGCGCCAAATCGGACGTCGCCAGCCGCTCCACTTCTTTCTTGCGCGAGGTCACTTGCGACGACCGCGTGCCCGCCCCGAAACGCGCTATAAATTCCTTCAACTGCTCAATCTTCTTTTCACGCTGGGCATTCTGCGCCTCAATCCGCGAACGGATCTGCGTTTTCTGCAGCACCATGTCGTCGTAACCGCCGGTATAGGTGATTACGGTTTGATAGTCGATATCGGCCGCATGCGTGCACACTTCGTTCAGGAAATGGCGATCGTGCGAAATCACAATCAGGCAGCCTTCATAGCGGATCAAATAGTCCTGCAGCCAATGAACCGAGTCCAAATCCAAATTATTCGTGGGTTCGTCCAGCAACAACAACGTCGGCTCGCCATACAGCGCCTGCGCCAACAGAACGCGCACTTTCTGGCCGCCCTGCAGTTCACTCATCTTGCGTTCGTGCAGCGATTCGGGAATGTCCAAGCCGTCCAGCAAAACCGCGGCGTCCGTCTCAGCGGTATAGCCGCCTTCATCACCAACAATACCCTCCAGTTCCCCCAACCGCATGCCGTCGTCATCGGTAAGTTGCGTGTGATCTTTCGCGTACAGCACTTCGCGTTCCTGCAGCGCGGCCCACAACGGAGCGTTGCCCATAATCACCGTATCCACCACCCGGAACTGATCGAAGGCAAACTGATCCTGCTTCAGCACGCCCATCTTTTTGGGCCGGGTAACAGAGCCTTTGCTGGGTTCAATTTCCCCGGTGATGATCTTCATCAGCGTGGATTTACCCGCGCCATTGGGACCCGTCACCGCATAGCGGCGTCCAGGCAAAAACGTTGTCGTCACGTCGTCAAACAGGACGCGGGCGCCGTAGCGCATAGAAATGTTGTTCAGTGAAAGCATTGCTGGGAAATTTGCTGCGGGGAACTAACTCCTTTAGTATAACCTGGACCACGGGCCACGCGGCTGTGAAAATTACGCCGGTTTCGTCCCTTGCTTTTCGCGCAGCAAGTCCTCCACGTCACCCAGCTTTTCGCTCAGCAGATTCAGCTTGTGCGCCAGCCCTTGGATTTCCAACTCCGCGCGGCGGTTCACCGCGAAGTCCAGTTCGCTGCGCAGCCGGTCTTTTTGATCTTGCCGGTTCTGGCTCATCATAATCACCGGCGCTTGCACCGCCGCAATCATCGAAAGAAACAGATTCAACAAAATGAACGGATACGGGTCCCACGCGTTCTTATCCAGAAAGATGTTGATGGCGGTGTAAACAATCAGAATCATCGCAAACGTAATAATGAAGGACCACGACCCGCCAAACCTCGCCACCTCGTCGGCAATGCGCTGGCCGAAAGTCGACTCCTCTTCAATCATGTCATTCGGATTGCGCATGGACCGGATCCGGACCAGTTCCTGCGCCGCGTGAATCTGCCGGCCCAGCATTGTAAGAATATCCAGGCCCGCATGCGGTTTGGTTTGCAGCAGAATGGTGATGTCGTTGCGGTCGATCTCAATGCAGCTGCAATCGTCGGTCGCCGTCGCGTCAGTCTGATGCGGCGTCTGGTCCAGCATGGAAGCGAAGCCAAAAAACTCGCCGGGAATCGGTTCGTTTACCGTTACTTCCTGTTGGTCTTCGTCAATAGTGGTAACGCGGACTCCGCCCGATATCAGAATGTAGGCGCGGCCGCCGGGTTCGCCGCGTTTATAGATGCGCTGGCGTGCGTCAAAGTGTTTCAGATCTACTTGACCCGCCAGCACGCTGATCTCGTCGTCGTCCAAAAGACTGAACAGGGGAACTTCTCTCAAAATATTCGCCGCACATGCCATGAAGTAGCCTCGAGGAATTGTTTTTGCCGCCTTCATCCGAAGAAACGGCTATGACAATCCTACGATGGCCAGCGGCGAACGCCAAGAACAAACACCAGCTCTGTGTTTCAGTCGCGTGAACATTTTCGCGGCTTGGCGTTAGTGCGGCTTGGCGTTAGTGCAGCTTGGCGTTAGTGCAACTTATCGAGCACCGGGCCCAGCCACGAGAAGAGGAACTTCCCTGCCCCTGGAATGTTGGACGCGATCAGCGCCACCAGCGGCACCGCTCCCGCCTCGGCAAGCTTTAACCAGTAGCTCCAGTCACCCTTGGCTTTTCCATCATCGCTTTCGGTGATCCGCCGCAGCGTTTGGTTTTTGTCCATATGATGAAAAACCCAGACAATGGTCACGCCGATCACCGCGAACAGCGCTAGCGTAAGCGACGCAATCATGTGCGGCGATTGGAACGGGTAGGATTCAAGCGATGCCAGCACCAGCACAAAGCCCGTGGTCAAAAAGCCCAGTAGGTTGCGCAAATGCAGCATCACGTAGCGGATGAACGCCAGTACACGCAGCGCCACGAATTCACCCTTTAGTTGGCTGTCCATATCCTCGCCCGCTGTCAGAAAGTCGGAGAGTTTAGGTGACTCCGCCGAACCCCGCTGCCAATGAATCCACTCCAGTTCCCCCGCCAAATCGTTGGCCACGCGATTGCAAATTTGGCTGGCTTTCTTCTGCTCAAAGGCTTCGTTTTCCCCCGCCACCCTGCGCCTCAAAACGGCAGCGGTGGCTTGGTCCAAAGCAGCTAAGTCGCCTGATAGCGTCAGTTTCTTGCTGCCAATCGCGCGCAGGCAATCCACGCTACGGGTCAACAGGACGTGATTGCGTTTGCTCACGCTGCTCTGCCACATCGGCGACCAGGTGCGATCGGGCGGCAACGCGCTCAGCGCCAACCGGACCGGATGGAACTCAATTTCCTCCAGCAGCCGTTCCAGCATGCGCCAAATCTCAAAAAATTGGGCCACGGCAAGAATAACCAACCCACACACCGTGCCCAACAAGCCTGAGTACAGCCACAAGAACGGCTCCGCTTCCAGCGTTCGCAGATGGCTTAAGCTAATCCAGAACACCGCAGCGCCAACCGCCACCGCCCCCCAGCGCAACTCGGCAGCCGTACAACTCTTCCCCAGCGAGTTCTGGACAGCAGCGGCCGAGTCACGAAACAGGTCGGTGCCGTTTGCCGCAAACTGGGACCCGATCGTCGGCAAATCCTGGCTCCGTTCCTCCACCAGAATGCGCCGCTGCCAATGCACGCGCGCCCAGCATGCGAAAGCGGCAATCACAAATGCCAAGGGAAGATTGGGAGCCAGCCCACTGGACAAATTGACGCTCCGGTAGGCCAGAAAAAAGTCCTGATGCCGGCCATTGTGCGTCAACAGATAAACGCCCACCCATAGCAGCAACAGGAAACCCAGCACACCGGCGCCGGCGGTAAATTTGTCCTCTCGCATCGCCTGGGGCAACAATCTTCTCAGCGCGTAAACGAATGCAGCCAACCCAATCGCCACCGGCAGCACGTTCTCCCACTCGTCGATCAGCCCTAAGAGCCGCCAGTGCGGCCCGGTCAGGCACAAAAAAATACTCCCCACGGCCAGCACGCAAAGTAGAATATACGCCGCCCGCCGGTAGGGCACACCGCCCATATCCTGCCAGGCCTTGTCTATTTCCGCAGCGCTCGACACCTTTGTGCGGAAGTCGGCATATTTGCTGTCCCTTGAATGGGCCCCTCGCCACAACGCAAATGCCCCCCAGAATATCAGCAGCGCCACTGCCCACACCGAACCGGCGAAGACATGCGCTACCTGATCCATCACCGGTTCGGTTCTCTCGCCGGGGTTTACCGGCGGCAACTGGTCACGATCCTCGGGCTTCAGCATCAACTCGGAGGGCCGCGTAGCCAGCAGCTCGATCGGCCAATACCCGTTCCGGCCGGCAGCGGTTAGCCATAGTGGGATGGACTTAGTGTTTTGCCGGCTGGTCGTCTCGCGAAAGGGAGAATCGTACTCCAGCAAGGGTTGTGAATAGTCAGTTTCGGTTTGCCCTTCCGGCTTTGGATCACGCAGCAACGCCAGCGCGGCGTTGTAAACTCCCTGCGAAAAACGGCTGGAAAAAATCCGCCACGCCTGTCCGCGATTGGTCCATTGCTGATTCTGTGCCATCAACGGATAGGTGGTGATTGCAAGCATGCCCGCCAGCGGCGTGCTCTCCGGTTCACGCACGAACATCAGGTCTGCGTCCAATTGAAACACCCTTACATTGGGCGCGTTTGCCGCCAAAAAGCGTGACAGAAAATAGGCATCCAGTGGATCGGTGGCCACCACCCCGGCATACTGCACCTCGTTGCGCCGCAGCGCCACCGCCAGATTCATCAGCGTCGCTTCCTGCGCCAGCGGCGTATGTTCGTGCGAAAAACTGGGCACCGTATCGTGACCGGTATTGGAATCCTTCAGCGTCAGCGTCACGCCCTCCGGTGCGAAAGCCTTGTACTTGTCCGGCACCGGAGTGGCCAGGAAATCGTCGTGATAGGCGTTACGCAAGCGGGCGATGTCGCGCGGGAACGTGAAATTAATCACCTCAACATTGGAGGCCTCGCCCCGGCAAGTCTCTTTCTGTGAAGCTCCCCTTAATTCGCTGATCTTCTGCCGTAGCTGCAAATGTTCCGTGGTGCCTTCCTTCAGCCGCCCCAACCGCCGTTCCGCCCCACGCAAGACTTCCGCGTCCAGTTCGTGGTTGCGAAGTTCGGCGCCTAACGCCGTATCGCCTTCGGATAAGACCGCCACCAGCGGATGCGCGCCGCCAATGCGATTCAGAAAAGCGCACATTGCATTGTCATCAGGATGCACCGCGCTGGCAAAACTGCTGTTTTTGCGCAGCCCGTTTTTGAAGTCGATCTCGGCATCGCCGCTGCTGGTGGATCCCGATATGATTTTGAAGACCGCCTGGCTGGCCGTCTTGCGCCTGGAGTTAGGATTGGTATCGGCAAATTGAATTGCCGAGCCCAGCGACGGCAGCGACCCGGAAAAACTGGGCCCCACAACCAGAATGGGCGGATCGCCCGATGCCGGTGCCAGCGCCTCATAACGCGGAACTTGATTCTCGTCCAGAGGATCGGTCCAGGAGCGGTTCAGGATGAAATTCACCGCCGTATTGAACTGCGCCGTCTCCACGCCGCCCGTCGGGGTCTCGCCTACCAGGAACACCGCCAGGTCCGGCTTGTCATTTTGGCCGCGAAACAACAGCAGGCCAGGTTGGTATTCCAGTTTGCGCTTTTCCTCCTCCTGCTTGGCGCGCACCAGCGGATCGGGAGTGGCTGAATAGGGGTTTTCCCGCCACGGAATCCAGTACCGGTCAAAGTCATAACCTGCGGTGCTGGCCGCGTTCTGCAGGCTCTCAATCGCACGGTCGAAGAAAATGGACAGGTGCGTATCCACCGGATCGGGAACCGTGGCAATCAAAAATTTCAGCTGCACCGGCCGGATGCGGGCACGCGCCGTAAGGAACGCATGCAGGGCGCTCCACGGGGCCATATCGTTCGCCGCCTCGTGCGCCTTCGCAACCATACTTCCGTTGCCGGCGGCACCCGACCCGGCACCACCCTGCCGATCCGCCGTATTGAAAACCGTGCTGGACACCATCAGCGCCGCCACGGCCCACAAGCTCCGATTCTCCAACGCCATGCTCGTTTACGGGATTGCCCAAAGGATGGTTCAGCCTAATGGACAAATGAGTCCGCTCCCGCCTGTTCTCCTCGCCCCAATCGATAAGCACAACCGCCCGGCGTGTAAAACAGGCCGTCATGCTTAACAGCGGGAAACCAAAGGATTCCCGCCATAAAACACTGGCTTTATGGGCCATTATTGGGACTTGGGCAGAATAACATGAAAGGGGATTTCGCCTTGTCAGACGAAATCCCCTTTGGTTGTAGGCCGAAAACGAAGTGGCTTATTTGGGTGTGATCGGGTTCACCTTCCGGCTGGAGATCACATGATCCACCAGACCGTAGGCCACCGCTTGTTCCGGTTCCAGGATATAATCGCGGTCCACGTCGCGGGCAACTTTTTCGATGGTCTGGCCCGTGGCGGCCGCCAGAATTCCGTTTAGCGTATCGCGCATACGCAAAATTTCTTTGGCGTAAATATCAATGTCGGTAGCCTGTCCGGCCAAGCCACTCATGCTGGGTTGGTGAATCAGGATACGCGAATGCGGCAAGGTATAGCGCTTGCCCTTGGTGCCGCAAGCCAGCAGGACCGCGCCCATGGACGCAGCTTGGCCCACGCAATAAGTAACGATATCGGGTTGCACCAGATTCATCGTGTCCAGAATCGCCAGGCCCGCCGTGATCGATCCGCCCGGCGAATTGATGTACAGCGAAATGTCTTTTTCCGGATCCTCGGCCGCCAAAAACAGCAACTGCGCGATGATCAGGTTGGCCACGTTATCGTCAACGGGCGTCCCCAAAAAAATGATGTGCTCCTTCAGCAAGCGCGAGTAGATGTCAAAAGCGCGTTCGCCGCGCGAAGTCTGCTCCACCACCATGGGGACCATCACCGAACTGTGCATGGCCAAATCTTTGTATCTGTCGTCTTTAAACCGGTCTTCCTTGAAGCGATCCATAAATGAGATGTTTCCTTGTGTCTGACTGCGTTTGATTCCAAAATTCAACCGGCAAAATACAGCCAATAAAATTACTTTCGCGAAGGCAGCAACCCGGCTGTCTCTATCCCGCGCATCGCGACGGTGCGCGCCATGATATTGCCATGACTTGGCCGGAGCTTGCTGCAACAAAGACCACTTTGAAACGGCGGCTTCGGTTATAGAGCCCTATGCCTATCTTCCACTATCGGCGCGGATCGTGCCGAGCATTATTTTGCGGTTTTTCCTGATCCCTGGCTTTCTTTGTGAACCAGCTTTGACCCGCGGTTGCGCCTTTACAGCAATTCGAGCCTGGCTCTGGCCCTTTCGCTTCTCACTCAGGCTCTGGTTCACTTGGGCAAACGACGTGCCCCCCAAATAACCTATGATACGCCCCCTCAGCTCCATCCACGAATCATGCATGCCACAAAGTGCTTTGTCATCGCAGCGCTCCAGCCCCGCCGGACACCGGTCATAACGCCCCGCCCCATCGATGGCTTCGACGATGCGCAGCAACGAAATCTCCTCCGCCGCCTGCGCCAAACGAAACCCGCCCCCCGGACCCTTACTCGATTTCAAAAAACCGTCCCGTGCCAGATCTTGCAACAGCTTCGCCAAAAAATGCGCCGGCACCCCTGTTTCTTTAGCGATCGTCTTCGCCATGGCGAACTCCAGCGGAGCCAACCCCGCCAAATGAGTCACCGCACGCACCGCGTATTCAGCAGAACGGGAATAGATCATGAAAAGATCAGTTTATCGGAAACAGTGGCCAAGCCAGTCGCGTCACTTTGCTGGAATGGCGGTCACCGCAGCCCCACAGCACCGGGTGACCGCCCGCCAAACTACTTCTTCGGATGAAACAAGCCCAAATTCCCCGTCTTTTCGGCCAGCAAATAGCAGACCGTCACGCGGCTCTTTTCACGGACGCCCTTCATCGCCGTCATTACTTCGCCCAGCTTCTTGTCCAGTTCCGCGTCGCTGCCGGTTAATGCCAGCTTCTTCTTCATGAAGCCTTCGCGCACGCGCTTCAATTCTTCCGGGTCGGTCGCCGCCACCAGCGACGCGTCCTTGCTCCGCAGCGCAATCCCCAGGTGCCTGACAATTCCGCCTACCGCCGCCTCATCCACACTTGCCGTATATTTCTTGATGTCCGCTATGTAGTCTGCTGTTTCGGCCATAAAACAAATGTCCTTTCGTATGTAACGCTTCCGCCCGGAACGGGTTTCGACCAGCATAACAGAGCAAAAGCCCGCAAACGGGGGGCTTGCGGCATCAATCAGTTAGCTAGGCTGCCCCATAGCCTTGTGAGAATCGGCTAGGTCTGCCCTTCCCCAATAAACTTATCCACCTGCGGCATTTCGTAAGCAATCAGCCGCTCCACCAACGCCGCTGGATCGGTGTCCGCAATCAGCAACCGCCGGTGCGCGGGCATCAGGAACTGCTCCTGCACGGCATGGTCGAACATCGCCAGCAGGTGATCGTAATACCCATCCACGTTCAAAATCCCGCACGGTTTGCGATGCATGCCCAACTGCGCCCAGGTGACGATTTCGCAAAATTCCTCAAACGTTCCGAAGCCACCGGGCAGCGCAATGAAGGCATCCGCCAGTTCCGCCATCAGTGCTTTGCGCTGGTGCATGCTGCCGGTGATGTGCATCTTGCTCAGCCCATTGTGCGCGCGTTCCCGTGCAATCAGCGCCTCCGGCATGACGCCAATCACTTCGCCGCCCAGCGCCAGTGCCGTATCGGCCATCACCGCCATCAAGCCGCCGTTGCCGCCACCATAAAGAACCGTGTGCCCATGGGTGACCAGATAGCGCGATAGATCCTTCGCCGCAGCTGCATAGCTGGGACGCACTCCAGGGGTGGACCCGCAGAATACGCAGATTCTCATTCACTTAGTATATTGGCTAGGTGATTCCAGACTCGACCTCGGCGCTGCTCATCATCGATCTGCAAAACGCCATCGATCACCGCAGTTGGGGCGTCCGCAACAACCCGCAAGCGGAAAGCAACATCGCACTCCTTCTGAAGGCCTGGCGTACAAACCAGCGCCCGATCTATCACATCCGCCACGATTCCGGCGAGCCCCAATCGCACTATCGCCCTGGCCAGCCCGGCCATCGTTTCAAGCCCGAAGCCATGCCCGCCCCCGGCGAAACCGTCATCGCGAAAAGAACCAATAGCGCCTTCATCGGCACCGATCTCGAAGCCCGCCTCCGCGCGGCTGGTCACACGCGCCTGTGCATCGCCGGCGTCATCACCAACAATTCCGTGGAAGCCACGGTCCGCATGGCTGGCAATCTGGGCTTTGAAACCTATTTGATAGAGGACGCTTGCTTTACTTTTGCCAAGAAGGATTGGAGCGGAGTTCTGCGCTCCGCCGAAGAAGTACACGCCATGACCCTGGCCAACCTGCACGGCGAGTATTGCACCGTCATCAAAACCGCAGGCATTGTGGAACCGGCTTCAGCCTGTTGACCAACGCCTGCAGCATCAGCACTTTGCAACAAAACTTGGTACTATAAGGGGGAGTCGCCACGTCGCTCCTGCATCCAAGTTGAAATGACGTTGATACCGAACCCTTATACGTTTAGAGAGTGTCTCCCTTTTTAAAAGCGCCCTTCAAAAAACGTGATGCCGACCTTCTTGCTTAACTCGAGTCCAGCGTTATTTTTCGCCAATAGCGCCTTCACCTCCGCCAGCCGGCTGGTGGACGCACTGTTCGACGACACTTTTACCGACATCTACCACCTGCAGCCCTTCGACTGGGCCATTCTGGTGCCCTATTTTTCGGTGCTGATGATCCTGTCGATCTACGGCCTGCACCGCTATTACATGATTTGGGGTTACCGGAAGCACCGCAAGGAAATGCCCACCGAAGCTCCGCAGAAGTTTGCCCAGCTTCCCCGCGTGACGGTCCAACTCCCCATCTACAACGAACAATATGTGGTGGAGCGGCTGATTGAAGAAACCAGCAAAATGGATTACCCGCAGGAATTGCTGCAGATTCAAGTGCTGGACGATTCCACCGACTCTACGCACCCGTTCACCGAACGTTTGGTCGCGCAATACAAAGAAGCCGGGCTGCCCATCGAATATATTCACCGCAGCAATCGCCACGGCTATAAAGCCGGCGCGCTGCAAAACGGATTGCTGACAGCCACCGGTGAAATCGTAGCCATTTTTGACGCGGATTTCCTTCCGCCCGTCGACTTCCTGCGCCGCACTGTGGACTACTTCTCTGACCCCAAAGTCGGCATGGTGCAAACCCGCTGGGGCTATTTGAACCGCCATTACAGCGTGTTGACCGAAGTGCAGGCGATGCTGCTGGACGGCCACTTTGTGCTGGAACACGTAGCCCGCAGCGGCGGTGGACGCTTCTTTAACTTCAATGGCACCGCCGGCATTTTGCGTAAATCGATGATCGACGACGCCGGCGGCTGGCAGCATGATACGCTCACCGAAGATTCGGACCTCAGCTATCGCGCGCAGTTAAAGGGTTGGAAATTCGTCTACGTGCCGTCCGTGGAATGCCTGTCGGAACTGCCGGTGGAAACCTACGGCTTCCAAGTGCAGCAATCGCGTTGGGCCAAGGGCTTGACGCAGGTGGCGATGAAACTGCTGCCGACGATTCTGAAATCCGACGCGCCGCTGAAAGTAAAAATCGAAGCGTTCTTCCACCTGACGCCCAATATTTCTTATCCCTTGATGATCATCATGAGCGCCCTGATGCTCCCCGTGATGATCGTACGTTTCTATATGGGCTGGTTCCAGATGGTGGTGATCGACCTACCGCTGATCATCGCGTCTTTTTGGTCGATCTCGGCGTTCTACGTCATTGCGCACCGCGAGCTGTTTCCCAAAAACTGGAAACGCGCGTTTCTGTTTCTGCCCGCACTGATGGCCGGCGGTGTGGCGCTCACCATCATCAATTCCCGCGCTGTGCTGGAAGCTTTGTTCGGCTATCAAACCAGTTTTGCCCGCACACCCAAGTACGCCATTGGCGGAAATCAAAAGGTCAAGCTCGAGAACATCGAGTATCGCCGCCGCAGCGGCTGGCTGCCCTACGCTGAGCTCGCCGTGGGCACTTTCTTCCTGGGCATGATCGCTTTCGCCATTGAATCCTACAACTTTCTGGCCGTTCCATTTCTCATGTTGTTCGTCGGCGGCTACTATTGGGCCGGTGGATCGACGCTATGGCAGGAATATCAAGGCAAGCTGCAATGGCAACGCCAGTTGGCCGAAGCGGCACTCACAGAGCCGCGACCGTAAGGGAGCGGGCTATGATTCAGTCTCGCAAAATCACAATCGTGGCCCCTCCCCCGCCCTCCTCCGGAGCCCCCGCGTGAAACGTCTCCACATGCGGATTTCGCGCCAGCAATTCGGCAATACTCCGCTTCAAAATTCCCATCCCGTGCCCATGCACAATCCGCACCCGCTCCACCTGAGCCAGCGCGGCACTATCCAAAAACTTATCCACTTGCGCACACGCTTCCTCAGCCCGCTGGCCAATTAAATTGATCTCGCGATAGTTGCCGCCGAAGCTAGGCCCTTGTTTGAATGACACACTCGGCGACCTCTTTGTATCAACGGCGGCTGCCCCCAGCACTTCAACCACGTCCGCCGCCGCTACCTGCATCTTCATGAAGCCTGCGTCCACTTCAATCAAACCATTTCCCAAAATCCGCCTTACGGTCGCAGGTTGGCGAATCCCTTTCAATCGCACCCGCGCGCCCTCTTCCAATTTGGCTTTCGGCGGTTCGTTGCGAGCCGGTTTCGGCGCGATCTGCTCCACCGCCGCGTCCACTGCTTCATGAAATTCACGCCGAGTTTTGGCAATCCTTACGCGGGCCTTTTGACTGAGATCCGAAATGGTCTCCTGCGCCTTCTGCTCAAAGTCGGCTGACAATTCACTGGTCTTTTGTTCCAGCTCCCTTAACTTGGCCGAATACTTTTTCTCCCAACTCTGCTCCAGCAATTGCTCGCGCTCGGCCAACGCCTTTTCCTTTTCGATAAAAGCTTTCCGCTCGGCATCCAAAGCGTCCAACTTCACGTGCATTTGATTTAAAAAGTGCGCGATGTCGCGCTCAGCGCCCGTCATTCGCGAGCGCGCTTCTTGAATCAATTCCGGGTCCAATCCCAATCGGCTGGCGATATCCAATCCCGCCGATTTCCCCGGCGCGCCCAATCGCAAAAGATACGTCGGCTCCAGCGTTTCCTCGTTAAAGCCCATCGACCCATTGCGCACCCCTGCGGTGGACGCGCCGAATAATTTCAATGCCACCAAATGCGTCGACGCCAACGTAAACACACCCCGCGACAAAAATCGATCCAGCACCGAAACGCCCAGCGCCCCACCCTCTTCCGGGTCCGTGGCGCGTCCCAATTCGTCCATCACTACCAGGGAAAAGGGCGTCGCCTGTTCCAGCATTCTTCGGATGGAAACAATATGTCCCGAAAATGTACTTAGGCTTTCTTCAATCGATTGATGATCTCCGATGTCCGCCAATACTTGATCGAACAACGGGAATTCCGCTTCCACCGCCGGTACCGGCAAGCCCGCATGCGCCATCAACGCCAACAATCCAGCCGTTTTCAGCGTCACCGTCTTGCCTCCGGTGTTAGGCCCGCTGATCAAAAGCGTCCGCTGTTGCGCATCCAGGTCAAACGTCACCGGAACCACCGCTTTGCGCTGCCGCCGCAAGATATCTTCCAGTAACGGATGGCGGGCCTCGCGCACAATCAACTTGCGCGGAGCATTTTCACCGCTGATCCGCGGAACCACACAACGAAAATCCGTCGCGAATTCGGCTTTCGCGAAAATCAGTTCCAGCTTGGCCAAGGCTTCCGTGCTGGCGATGATCTCCGACGAATGCGCTCGCAATCGCGCCGTAAACTCACGCAAAATGCGGTGGATCTCACGAAGCTCTTCTTCGCGCAGTCGCACCAGCTCGTTATTCAACTGAATGGTTTCCAGCGGTTCCACAAACAAAGTGTGGCCGCTGCCGCTGGCTCCGTGGATCACGCCGTTCACGCCGCGTTCGCGTCCCGTCACCACCGGCACCACAAAGCGGTCGTTACGAATCGTAACGAAATCCTCCTGCAGCGTTCCATCCCCGTGATGCGTCCGCAAAAACCGGTCGAGCGAATGTTGAATCGATTGCCGCTGCTTTTCCGCA
The DNA here is from genome assembly GCA_025350105.1 of Terriglobia bacterium. Taxonomy (GTDB): domain Bacteria; phylum Acidobacteriota; class Terriglobia; order Bryobacterales; family Bryobacteraceae; genus Palsa-187. The sequence continues at coordinate 82,214 of JANXYJ010000137.1, forward strand.
TCGCGCCGCAAGCGTCCCAGCGCCACACTGGCATGATCGGCCAGCGATCCATCCGGCAAAATTTTCCCGCTCAGCTCGTGAGCCAGATCGCGAAGATCGGCAATCGCATTTCCATAAGCCGCCAGCCGCGGAAAGTTTTCGCGTGCCGCCAGCAAAACTAACCGCGCTTCTGCGCCCAGATCCAAAAGCTTGGTCAGCTCGAAAATCTCCAAAGCTTCCAGCGTCGCGCCTTCAATCCGCAACCGCTGCACTGCTTCCATGGGATCGGCAATTTCGCCAAAGGAAATACGAACGGTCGCGCCGCGCGCGGATGTCGAAGAAGAAGATGCCGCACGCCAATACGCCATCCCTTCCGCCGCGTCCGCCAAATCATTTTCAATCCGCACGCGATCCTCCGATGGCGCAATTGCAGGTAGCCGCGAACGCCCCAGCGCGCTACGTACATACCGCCCCACCAGCGTCCTCAGCGCGTCGAATTCAAGCACCGGTTCTGCGAACATGAATTTCGTAAGCTCTTTCCACCGCTTCAATCGTGCCCGGCGTCACTTTGTACGAACGCAAATTGGAACAGGCCGCCCACTCCACGCGGCTCACATCATCTCCTGCGAGCAACTGGCCTGATCCAGCTTTGCAAACGTAATCCACCAACACATAATGATATTCAGCGCGGCCGTCGCCATCCCGCATGATGCGTTCGAATAGATCGAAACGCGTGATCTGTTCCAGTTCCAACCCAGTTTCCTCGCGCGCTTCGCGCCGCAGCGCCTGCTCAATCGTTTCACCGGTTTCCACCAACCCTCCGGGTATCGACCACCAGCCCTTCAGCGGTTCCCCGGCGCGCTCCACCAGCAAGACTTTGTCGCCGTCGAAAATAATGGCGCCAACGCCTAATAAAGGATGCTCAGGATACTTTCTGCTCATGAACTAATATTGCAGCGCACCTTTAACGCCCAGCCGCACGCGGTAAACCGAAGTGCGCGCGGTGATGTACAGCGTCTCCATATCCGGATCGCCAAACGCAAGGTTCGATGGCTTTTCGCCCATGGGCACTTCCCCCAACAGCTTACCCGCGGGCGAAAACACAAAAACACTCTTCGCCGCCACATAAACATTTCCCTTTTCGTCCGTTTTAAGCCCGTCCGGCACGCCTGCAAGTTTTTCGACCAAGACGCGCTCGTTCGACGCCACTCCCTTGCCATCCAAATCATACGCGCGGATTTTGTGTTCGTCGGAATCAGACACGTACAACACCCGCCCATTGGGAGACAGCGCAATGCCATTGGGCCGCGTCTTCCAACGTGCCACGGCCTCCAACTCACCTTTCGGAGTGACGTGAAACACGCCGTAAAAATCCAATTCGCGCTGGTCTTGCTCGGACCCAAATGCAGGGTCAGTGAAATATACCTGTCCATCTCGCCGCACGATCACGTCATTCGGGGCGTTTAGTTTTTTGCCATCGAACTTGGCGGCAATTATCTCTACCTTGCCATTCTTGCCGATGCGGGTCAGCCGCCGCTGATGCGGTTCGCAGCTATACAAACGCCCTTCCATATCCAGCGCGTTACCCATCGCGCCACCTGTTTTTTCGGCGAACTCCACATCTGGCGTCCCCGGCGTCATTTTACGCAAACGATTGGCAACCGTATCGCTGAACAGCAGGTATCCGTCGTAGGACCACACCGGACCTTCGGCGAAACCCACGCTCTTCACCACGCGTTGCACTTCCAGATGCGAGAAGTCCTGCGCACCCAGCGAAAACGCCATCAGAACTAGAATAAAACCACGCATTCCGTCAAAAACTATAGCGCACCGCCGTGGACAAATACGAATTGCGCTGGTACTGCCCCAGGAAGTCCTGCTGCTCTCCGCGAATCCACGCCGCGCCCGGCGTCACCCGCCAATGCGTTCCGTAGGTTTGCGAATATTCCAAACGGACGAACGAACCCGCCGCCCGCAGCGCCGTCTCCACACTTAAACTACGGTTGACATCAATGGTCAGCGCCGCTCTGCCCACAAACGATTTCGCGAATCCACGATCCGGCGCGAACTGCGGCACGCTATTGCTACCCGCCTTCGCCGCCTCACCCGCATACCCGCCCACCAACGACCATTCCTTCACCTGCCGTTCCACCTGAATCACGTAAAGAAAATAGTCCGGCGTGGTGGTGATTTTCGTTGGTGACGTAAAATATCCGCCTTCGCCTTTCAACGTGAACCAGGGCAGTTGCCACGCCGCGTCCGCGCCGTACATGCGCATCCGCGGATAGAAACGCTGAACCTCCGCGGTGAACGTCTGTGGATGAAAATTCGCATTGAAGCTAGGCAACCAATTCAGCCCATCAAAATACGAAGCTGAAAACTCATAGCCCGTCGTCACATGATTCCACCGTGCGCCAAACTGTTCTCGATGCGGATACAGCGCGCCCTCATCCACAATCCGCACACCACTAAAATCCGCCGGCAACCCGCTCCAACGCTGCTGAAACAGTGGCGTGCGGCTGGGCGTGAACCAAGGCTGCCAGATGACATCCAGCGAATCCTTCGCGCCGGCAACCGTAACCCGCGCAGCCAACACGCCAAGAGTGTCGGTATCCACCACGCTGCTCAAATAGTCCTTGGGAGCAAAGCGATCAGTTGGCGTGAGAATATCCGTCTTGCCCCAGCGAATGATTTGCCGCCCAAATTCAGCCGTCACCTTTCCCTTATGCAGGGTCGCGTTGAATTCGCGCAATGCCAGCGCCGGGCGCTTTGTTGTCCGGTCATCCAAGGTGATCTCCGCCGTTCGCGCCACTTGGCCATGCGAATCCGCCCGCCCGTCGAACGAAGCCGCCACCTTCAACCATGCGGCAAATTTATACGACACCTCCCAACGCAACAACGCTTGATTAACCATGAGCCCGCTGTCATTCGTATTCGTTTGTGGGAACAACAGGGTCTGGTCTTCCACAAAGCCGCGCTGCGTAAAATCCTGCGTCAGCAGAGCCAAAAACATGATCGCCGTCATATATTATGGCCCGCGCCGCAGCGCCTCCAGTGTAAAATCGGCGTCTTTCATTGGCGCGTTGTAGTCCAGTTTGTCGTAGCGCAGCGTGGTTTTGCTATTGCGCGTGACATCGACGATCTCCGTTGTCCGCGGGCTCAAAATGCCGCTCACAACCGCAAAGTCGCGATATTCAATCGAACGCACCAAACCCTTTTTGTTGTACGATTCAGCGCGCACCAGCGAATAAGTGTCCTTCTTCACCCACAAATACGAATAGGTGTATTGCGATGACTTGCGGGGCCGCGATTCCAGCTTCCAGGCTCCTTGTTCTTCTCCCAATAATTTGAAATCGAACTGTGCCACATCGCGCTCCTCCAAATCTTCAAAACTGAAATCCGTACCGAAAAAACGCGTGGACCGGTCCTGCAATGCGATCCTCTGTTCGCGCCCAATATTGGGCCGCCACATCCATTGATCGCTGGCGCGGTCCGGATGGTTGAAGATCAGCAGGCCCACGCCTTTCACCTCCGCGGGCACGGTGAAACGCAG
>JANXYJ010000152.1 GCA_025350105.1 Terriglobia bacterium
TTGCGTTCGCGCCGCACGATGCTTGTGTGGGAACTGGAAAACAATCGCGACCGGCAATATCTGAAAGCGGTGCTGGAGCAAAAAGGACAGGATGGATTGCGCCAGGAAATGCTGGCCAGCATCGACCGCGAAACCAGCCGGCCGCAGTTCGGCGTACAGGTGGTGCATGGCCGGGCGACGAACACGGAACCGGAACGCGAGTTGCCGGTGGCGTTCTTAAATGTCCCGGAGTCTCCGCTGGAACCCATGTCCGGGAGCGCGCGCATCAGTGGCAATGAAGCTTTGGCGCCGAAACTGGTGGTGCACAACCGCTCGCCCCGCGCCATTCGCTATTTCGAAATCGGTTGGGTGATGAAGGACCCGCGCGGCCGCGAGTTTCTGGCGGCGTCGATGCCATCGGAGAAGAACCTCCCGCCGCGCAGCTCCAGCCAAATTCTGGAAGACGCCGCGTTGCGTTTCGATTCGCGCACCACCGTACAAAGCATGACCGGCTTCATCTCCACGGTGGAATTCACCGACGGCACGTTTTGGATACCCAGCCGGGCGGCGCTGGCCGATCCGCTGCTGCGCAGCGCCGTCGCTCCGTCACCTGAAGAACAACGCTTAGTACAAATCTATCGCAAGCGTGGGCTGAATGCGGTGATGGAAGAACTGAAAAAGTTCTAGGCGTCATATTCACGTCGGCATTCGCCAATACACTCACTCAGCGGCGCGAATCCACTAACATAGTGCAGATGAAGTTCTATCAAAAACCCACTTGCAGCACCTGCCGCAAGGCCAAGAAGTGGTTGACCGAAGAGGGCGCCCAGTTCGAAGGTATCGACCTGAATCAGGGCTTGAGTGAAGCGGCACTTGACGCGCTGATTGGCAAGCGCGATTACTTGAAGTTCCTCAACTTCCGCAACGAAATGTACCGCCAGCGCAAGCTGAAGGCGAATCCGCCCACACGTGCGGAGGCCATCGCGCTGATGTCCCAGCACCCCAACCTGATTCGCCGGCCCATCCTGGTGAAGGGTGCGAAGATGGCGCTGGGTTTTGATGCAGCCGAGTTCAGCGCGGTTATGGGTAAATGACCGATCGTCCTGAACCAATGGCGCTCCACAACGCCGCGCTCTATCTGGCCGGGGCCGCCGCTTGCGTCACCGTGATTTCCATTGCCGCGTTTGAAGTCCTATTGGGAATGGCCATCGTCGCACTCTTAATGGATCGCAAAACCATTCGCTTTCCGCCGAACACTCTGCCCTTATGCTTGTGGTTTGGGTTGACGCTGCTATCCGCGTTTGCCTCCGGCCAGGCCGCTGCTGCGTATCCGCAAGTGAAAAAGTTTTATGTGTTCCTGATGCTGTTCGTGGTCTACTCCGCGTTTCGCAAAATCAGCGAAATTCGCTGGCTGTTCGTAGCTTGGACAGCCGCCGCCGCGCTGTCCTCGATCTGGAGTCTAGTGCAGTTTGAGCGCAAATACCAAGCTGCGCAAGGGGCTCACGAAAATTTTTACCTGTCGTATGTTGGCTCGCGCATCACCGGATTCATGGGCCATTGGATGACGTTCTCCGGGCACATGATGATGGCGCTGTTGCTGCTGGCGTCACTTGTATTTTTTCTGAAAGACGCCCGGCGGCGTTTACCTTGGTTCCTGCTGGCCGGCGCGATCATCACCGCGGGACTGCTGGCCGCCTACACGCGCAGCATGTGGCTGGGAGCCTTCGTTGGTGGCATGTATTTGGTTTGGGTATGGCAAAAGCGCCTGATTTTGGCGCTGCCCATTTTGATTGGCCTGGTGCTGGCCGCGAATCCGTTTGCGCTGCGCGACCGCGCCATCTCCGCGTTTCAACCGCACGGCGATGTGGATTCCAACGAACATCGCGAGATCACGCGGCGAGTGGGCTACCGCATGATTCAGGCGCATCCGTTCTTTGGTGTGGGGCCGGAAGAGGTGGGTCCGCATTTTAAAGAATATCTGCCCGCTGATATTCCGCTGCCGTTGCCGCCCGGCTTCTACGGACACTTGCACAATATCTATATCCACTATGCAGCCGAGCGTGGCATTCCGGCGATGCTCGCCTTGCTGTGGTTTTTGGGGCAGGCGCTGTTTGATTTCTCGCGAACCGTACGAAGGTCCTCAGGTGATGCTTCTGAACGCTTCGCCCTGCATGGAGCCATCGCCGTGACGCTGGCGGTTTTGGTGAGCGGTTTTTATGAATTGAACCTGGGCGACAGCGAAGTACTGGGCATGTTTCTGGCGGTGATGGGCTGCGGATATGCGGCGGTGATGTCGCTGCGGGCGCCGCTGGACGGTGTTGCGACGTAAGCGGGCTATTGGGTTTGCTTCAACGCCTCTAGATTTTTCCGCGTTTGATCATAAATCAATGTCGACCAATTCTTGCTACGTAGCGTCGTCTTTTCCGTTTTGATGGTCAGCCGCGTCTCCGGCCCGTTTGGCACGCCAGCAAAATAGATACTACTTTGGGTGGATACATCGCCGGTCCTCCGACTAGCCGTTGGCGTAAAATACTCGGTTTCAGTTTAGCAAGAGTGTCGCAAATTGAATTAGAGCGTCCGCGAATAGACGCCGATAAGCACCGAGTGGCGTGGCCTGATGACTCGCATAAACCTCGCAGCAGCGGCTTCAAAAACTACCTGAGTTTCTACGCGGCGGGCCAAAACTGTGCGCTCGAGTCCCATCAGGTACGGGGCATCGTCCCGGGAGCTGGGTTGCTCAGTTTGTCCGGGTTGACCGACCATTCCCTCGAAATCGCAGGCTTGTGCGAGTTTCAAGGCAGGGAACTGGTGGTGGTCGATCTGGCGAAATGCCTAGGCGTGCCGGCCCAATCCGGGCAAGCAACTCTGGTGGTGGCGGGCGTGGATGTAACTTCGTTTGGCTTTATGGTACAGCGGGTGTCCGCTGTTCAGAAATATCATCAGCGGAATATACGTGATGGCTGGCTGACGGGGCAAGGCCGGCGTCGGCGATTGATCGATTGGCGGGCGCTGGGCATCGCTGCAATTCTGCGGGACTTTGCCCGCTGCCGGTCATAAAAATTCCGCAAAACGGAACAGCCGGGACCAAAGTACCCTGCACCCGGCAGGTTTGGTTACCGATAAGATAGTTGCAGGGTGATGTCTACGTTCCCACAAACACAGGCGAGTCCACCGGAAAGATCGGGCGAAGAATCCGGTCCGGCGCTGCGTGCGGTGGGGTTATGCAAGCGCTATCGGTCTGGCGACGGATGGATCACAATCTTTGAGGATCTGGATTTGACGGTGGAGCCCGGCGAAAAGATCGCGCTGGTGGGCGAGAGCGGCGCGGGTAAGAGCACGCTGCTGCATCTGTTGGGCGGTCTGGACAGGCCCTCAGCGGGCGCGATATACTACGGGCAGAGTGACATCTGCAAGCTTTCCGCGAACGAACTCGCCGAATTTCGCAATCGCAAGCTTGGCTTTGTCTGGCAGATTCAGTCCCTGCTGGCCGAGTTCACGGCGCTTGAAAACGTCATGATGCCGCTGCTGATACGCGGGCGCGCTCTTTCTGGAAAAGACAGAGACGAGGCCGCGCCTGTCGCACCAGAAAAAATAGCCTTGGCACGGCTTGAAGAGGTTGGCCTGGCAAATCGCGCGACGCATCGGGCGGGCGAACTATCCGGGGGCGAACAACAACGGGTGGTTTTGGCGCGAGCGCTGGTGGGCAATCCCAGTGTGCTTTTGGCCGACGAACCGACGGGCAGTCTGGACCACCGGACCGGCGAAAACATGATGGCGCTGCTCGATGAATTGCATCGCACGCGTCGCCTGACGTCCATTCATGTGACGCACAATTTGAATTTTGCAAGGCGGGCCGATCGTGTGTTGGCCCTGGTAAATAACCCGTCAAGCAGCGACGGTGGCGGGAAGCTGGTTCCGGCCCAATTCGACAGCGACAGACTAAAGAGCGACAAAGTGGTTGCACCACTAGCGGCTGCGGCCGCATCCGATACTAAGGGGGCGCATCATGTTTGAACGATATACCGAGAAGGCTCGCCGGGTGATTTTCTTTGCCCGCTACGAAGCGAGCCAGTTCGGCAGCCCGTGCATCGAAACCGAGCACCTTTTATTAGGCTTGCTGCGGGAAGACAAGGCGTTGGCGAACCGCTTCTTGCGCTCCAGCGCATCGGTGGAGTCGATTCGCAAGCAAATTGAGCAGCATACGACCTTGCGCGAGAAGGTTTCGACCTCGGTCGATTTGCCGTTAAGCCATGAATGCAAGCGCGTGCTGGCGTTTGGCGCCGAGGAAGCTGAGCGGCTGAATCACAAACACATTGGCACCGAACATTTACTGCTGGGTTTGTTGCGCGAAGAAAAATGCTTTGCCTCCGATATTTTGCACGAACGCGGACTCCGGCTATCGCAGGTGCGGGATGAAATCGCGCGCAGCAGCCAGGACAAGGCGTCCTCCACGCGGCCCAAAGAAAGTTCGCTGCTCAGCGAGTTCAGCAGGGATTTGACCCAGGCGGCGATTGACGGCGTGCTGGATCCGTTGATCGGGCGCGATGGGGAACTGGACCGCGTGATTCAGATCCTGTGCCGCCGCACCAAAAATAACCCGGTGCTGATTGGCGAACCGGGCGTGGGTAAGACGGCGATTGTTGAAGGCTTGGCACAGAAGATCGCCGACGGCGATGTGCCGTCGTTCCTTGCCGACAAACGCATTCTGGCGCTGGATCTATCGTTGATTGTGGCGGGCACCAAATACCGCGGCCAATTCGAAGAGCGGTTGAAGACCATCATGAAAGAATTGATGGAGAATCAGAACGCCATCATCTTTATAGACGAGTTGCATACGCTGGTGGGCGCGGGTTCGGCAGAAGGGTCGCTGGACGCGGCGAATATTTTGAAGCCGGCGCTTTCGCGCGGCGAGATTCAGTGCATTGGCGCGACCACGCCAGCGGAATATCGCAAGTCGATTGAAAAAGACCGGTCGCTCGAGCGGCGCTTTCAAGCGGTAAAAGTTCCGCCACCGAATGAGCATGATGCCATTCGCATTCTGTTCGGCATCAAGGAACGCTACGAGAAATTCCACGCGGTGGCTTACGCCGACGATGCCATTGAGAACGCCGTGCACACCTCCGTGCGGTTCATTCCGGATCGCTTTTTGCCGGACAAGGCCATCGATCTGATCGACGAAGCGGGCGCCCGCGTGAAGCTGCGCCAGACAACATTGCCCGGGGAAGTGAGCGAGATTCAGAAGCGCATCAAATTCATTGTGCATCGCATGGAAAACGCGATTGCCAATCACGAATTCGAAAAGGCGCGCTTTTACTCGGACGAAGAACGCAAGGAACGCGAAGCGCTGCGCCAGAAACGCGAACAATACAACTTGGACGATACCTCCACCGGCGTGGTGACCAAGGACGATATAGAAGATGTGGTGGCGCGCTGGACCGGCGTTCCGATGACGGCCATTCGCGAAGAAGAAGTATCGAAGCTGTTGCGCATTGAAGAGGAACTGCACAAGCGCATTATCAGCCAGGAAAAAGCAATTTCGGCGCTGGCGCGGGCCATCCGGCGGTCGCGTGCGGGTTTGAAATCGCCCAAGCGGCCCTCGGGTTCGTTCCTGTTCCTGGGACCCACCGGTGTGGGCAAAACCGAAGTGGCGCGGGCGCTAGCCGAGTTCCTGTTTGGCAGCGAAAAATCGCTGGTGCGCTTCGATATGTCGGAGTTTATGGAAAAGCATTCGGTCTCGAAACTGATCGGATCGCCTCCGGGCTACGTGGGGTATGAAGAGGGCGGGCAGTTGACCGAACGCGTGAAGCGTGCGCCCTATTCCATCATCCTGCTGGACGAAATCGAAAAGGCGCATCCGGATGTGTACAACATCCTGCTGCAGGTGTTTGAAGACGGCCAGTTGACCGATGGTTTGGGCAACACCGTGGACTTCAAGAACACCATCATCATCATGACTTCGAATCTGGGAGCGCGTTTCCTGGATCGCAAGAGCCCCATGGGCTTCTCCACAGCCGGGACCGGAATGCCGGCCAAAGTGGAAGATCAGGTGATGGCGGAAGTGAAGAAGAACTTCAATCCGGAATTCCTGAACCGCCTGGATGAGGTGATTCTGTTCACTTCATTGGTGGACGAAGATCTGATTAAGATCGTGCATTTGCTGACGGACCAGATCAACAAGAATCTGGGTTCCAAGCAGATCACCATCCGCTTGTCCGACGACGTGGCGCGCCACCTGATCACGAACACGTTGGTGGACCGTAGCTACGGTGCGCGGCCGCTGCGCAGGGCGCTGCAGAAATATGTGGAAGACCCGTTAAGTGAAGCTCTGATTCAGGGTTCGCTGCCACGGCCTTCGGAGCTGGAGGTCTACCTGGGCGAAGGTGGCATCTACTTCCGGCAATTGATGGAGCAGCCGGTAGGCGCGGGCGCCCCGGTTGAAGAAGTACTGAGTCCGGGAACACCGCTGTACATGTTCTCGTAGGTCACACCGTTAATCGTGGAAATGGCCGCCTGAAAGGGCGGCCATTTTTTGTTCAGCGCCGTCATCGGCTTACGGATTATCTTCTGGGGCCTGCAGACCGCATGGCGGCAAACCGCGCGTGATCCGCGGCTGCTTATGGGACCATACCAAGCGGGGGAATTCTAGCGTTGTCTGACAATCGTTCATCCTCAACGGAACCCAGAGCCGCGCTCGCCTGCTTGAATTGCGGAACGCCGCTGGCCGCGGTGGCCTTGGCCTGTCCGGAATGCAATCAACTGGTGCATGCCGCAAAGCTCGAGGAACTGGCCAACGCTGCGCGAGCCTGTGAAGCCGCCGGCGATACGCCCAGTGCGACAAACATCTGGAATCATGCGCTGGAATTTTTGCCGCCGGACTCGGCGCAGGCGGCTGCGATTCGCCAACACCTGGATCGGCCGCTCCTCCCGTCGTCTGAGAATCCCGCGCCGGATGCAAAGCCGAATTGGGCGAAGCGCCTGGGGCCGCTGGGCGCGGCACTGGCATTTCTTTTGGGCAAAGCCAAATTCCTTTTCTTCGGGCTTACCAAAATTAAGACGCTATTCACCATGTTCGCGTCTATCGGAGTCTATTGGGCCTTGTATGGATGGAAGTTCGGGTTGGGCTTCATTCTGGGAATTTACGTTCATGAAATGGGCCATGTTTGGAGGCTGAAACAATTTGGCTTGCGCGCCAGCGTGCCTATGTTCATTCCCATGTTCGGAGCCGTGGTCAGCCTCTACGATAGTCCCAAGGATGCCGGAGAAGATGCGCGCATTGGATTGGCGGGACCAATGTGGGGCGCGGGCGCGGCGCTGGCGTTCCTGATTCCGCAACTGTTCGCGCCGGCTCCTATCTGGCTGGCGCTAGCGCGCACCACCGCTTGGATGAATTTGTTCAACCTAACGCCGGTGTGGCAGTTGGATGGCGGGCGGGGAATGCGGGCTCTGGACCGCCAACAACGCTTGTTGCTGTTGGGTCTGATCTTGGTGGAATGGTGGTTCACCAGCCAGGGAATCTTTTTGATCGTGGCGTTAGGCGCGCTGTACCGGCTGTTCATTTTGAAGGATGTTCCGCCCCAAGGCGATCGCGGAGCGTTCAATGAATACGCGGGCTTGTTGCTCGTGTTTGGCGCGATCCTCTGGGCAATTAAGGAAAAAGCAATTCTCTAGAGAATTGCTTTAAACAGAAAGACCAAATCTCTACTCAGTTGGCTTTGCCCGCCCAATACCCCGGCCGTACTCGGATCACGGCATCGGGCCGCGAGGGAACAGCAACTTGGATCTGGTGAAAGCCCGTGTTCTTATTGTTGTTAATTGAAGAGCTGGGAGCGAAGCTCAGCAGGTATTGGCTGTGAATCTCCGCGCCCACTTGGCTGATGGTGTTTTCGAGCGAACTGGTCTTCAGAAAAGACAGATGCCGCCCGCCGGTGGCGCGGGCCAATGCGTCGGTTGTGTTGGTCTTGCCCAGCCGGATGAGTTCACCGATGCCCGCGATGTAATCGGCGTCGCCGGGCATGGACGGCGCGTCTTCGGGGCGCGAAACAAACGTCGCTGCCTGCACCGAATAAGTTCCCGAGTAAATCACCACGCCGCTGCGCTGGGCCTGTTCCATCACTGCGCCGAGTGTGGTTTTGCTGCCGCGGTCGCGTGATTCGCCCAGAATCAACATGACGCGGCGATTTCCGTAGGGGCGCAGTTCCAGCATCTTCACGCCTTCGGCGACGGCATCCAGCATCACGCCACTGCGAATGCCGATGCTGCGCAAGTGCTCAAATGAAGCGCGCACGCGAGTGGCGTCGGCGGTGAACTCCTGAATCAAACGCACCTCGCGGTCGAAAGTGAGCGTGGCAACCTGGCCTCGGTCGCCGGCGACAATGGGTTTGATCATGCCGCCCACTTGCGAGATGCGCGCCAACTGCGGCGCGGAAATGCCGCTGGATTGAATCAGCACCACCAATGACACCGGCGCGGCTACTGTGTCGGAAGTGTCGACGCGAATCTTGCGGGGCTGGCCGTCGTCGGTCAAACGGAAGTCATCAGCGGTAAGGCCGTCGATGGAGTTGCCCTTTTTGTCGGTAACCGTTACCGGGGCGAGCACCAGCGGCACATCGCTGCGAAAAACGGAGTCCAGACTCTCTTGTGCTTCGGTGAGACTTACGGACAGCAGGATGACCAAGAGTGTCTTCACTACAGATTTCGACGCGGCGGCGCGAGTGCGCGTTACTGTTGACAAGTGCACGGCTCGCTATTTGCGGTGATTTCCGAAGTGATCGGCCAGTTCATCGTCATAAAAAGTTGTCGTGTTGGCGGCGGGGTCCTCGGGCAGCATGGTGCTTTCCCAGGCGTTGTATTCAGCCACCATGCGCGCGAAAACCTCGGGCTGCCTGCCTTTTAGATTAGCCCGTTCCAGGGGGTCGTCGACAACGTTAAACAAAAATGTGTTCTGGTTGATCTTCAAATATTTCATGTCGCCGTCGCGCATAGCCTTTTGGGCGTTATAGCGGAAGCGCCAAAACAATTTGCGCGCAACCGGTGTTGCGTTTTGCGTGAGCGCCGGCAACAGGTTCATGCCGTCGGTGGGGAAAGCGGGGTCGGGCGCCGTGCCCGCGGCGGCCAGCAGTGTGGGCATCCAGTCCATACTCATGCCTACTTGCTGCGTAATCGTTCCGGGGCGAATCTGTTTGGGCCAGCGGACGATGGCCGGAATGCGAATGCCGCCTTCAAGTAATTCGAGTTTCTTGCCGGTGAAGGGCCAGGTGTCAGCGAAGCGTTCGCCGCCGTTGTCGCTGGTGAAGATGACGATGGTGTTGTTGGCCAACCCATTTGTGTCCAGCGCTTTCAGCACTCGACCAACCTGCAGATCGAGCTGCGTCACCATGCGACCGAACGTTTTGATGGACCCGCCGTCGAAATCGAAAAGCGATCTGACGCGCTGCGATTCGGCTTCATCGCCGGGCGCTTCCCAGGGCCAATGCGGAGCAGTGAAATGGAGACTGACGAAAAACGGCGCTTTTGTTTTGGCGTAATTGTTGATGACGGAAACGGCGTGGTCGCCCAGCAGGTCGGTCATGTAGCCGGCCTTCTCGACTTTCACGTCTTCTTCCCAGAGGTCGCCCGAATCGGTGCTGGCGATGCCGGATTTGTGCGTGAAGTAATCCACGCCGCCGCTGCGGATGCCCCAGAAATGATCGTAGCCGTTGCGCAGCGGACTGTGATTGGGAAGAAAGCCCAAGTGCCATTTGCCGACGAGCGTGGTACCGTAGCCAGCTTTCTTCAACAAAGACGGAAGCGTGGGATGTTCGACAGGAATGCCGGGGTCGCGGCGGCTGCCGGTGGGAATGGGTTCCTCCAGGCCGATGGGCAAACGATATTGATAGCGGCCGGTGATCAGCGCGGTGCGAGTAGCCGAGCAAACGGAAGAGTTCGCGTAAGCCTGCATGAACTTCACGCCACTGGCGGCCAGGCGATCGATATTGGGCGTCGAGTAGTCACGGCGGCCGTAGCAGGAGAGGTCGGCGTAACCAAGATCGTCGGCCATGATGTAAACGATGTTGGGTTTGGCTGTGGTCTGGGCCGCCGTGGTGAGCGTGATCGCGGCTGCGGTTGTTGCTCCGGCCGCTGTTTTCAGGGCTTGCCGGCGTGTGATTTTGCGGCCCCGCGTGGAAGCGGAGGCTGGTGGTATGCGACGCATGTTCTATTATGGCGCAGCCACTTTTGGTTAGGGCGGGCGCGATACGCTAGTTCACATGTCTGATCGTATGCAGGAACTACGGCGGCGCCATGCCGCGGCGGAGGCCGGGGGTGGGGAAGAGCGCTGGCAGCGCCAGCACAAAGAAGGCAAACTATCGGCGCGCGAGCGCATTGATTTGCTGCTGGATGAAGGAACGTTTGAGGAGATGGACAAACTGGTGCGCCACCATTGCCATGATTTCGGCATGGAGCAACAGATGATTGACGGCGATGGGTTCATTACCGGCCATGGCTTGATTCACGGGCGGCTGGCGTTTGTGTTCGCGCAGGATTTTACGGTGTTTGGCGGGTCGCTTTCGTCGGCGAACGCGCAGAAAATCGTAAAGATCATGGACCTGGCGCTTAAAACAGGAGCGCCCGTGATTGGTTTAAACGATTCCGGCGGGGCGCGGATTCAGGAAGGTGTGATGTCACTGGCTGGCTATGCGGATATCTTTTTGCGTAACACGCTTGCAAGCGGTGTAATTCCGCAGATTTCGGCCATCATGGGTCCTTGCGCCGGTGGGGCGGTATATTCGCCGGCCTTGACCGATTTCGTCTTCATGGTGGATCAAACCAGCTATATGTTCGTAACGGGGCCGGATGTGATTAAAACCGTGACGCATGAAGATGTGACGAAGGAAGACCTGGGCGGGGCGGCCACGCACAATTCAAAGAGTGGCGTGGCGCATTTTCAGGCGCATGACGACGCCGAATGCCTGCGCATGATTCGCGAACTGATGAGCTATTTACCGCAAAACAATCGCGATGGAGTGGTTGGGCAGATGGCGAGCGATCCGTCGGATCGCGAAGATCCAGTATTAGACACACTGGTGCCGGCGGAGTCGAATCAGCCGTATGACATTAAAGATGTGATCACGCGGGTGGCGGATGAAGGTGTGTTCTTCGAGGTGCATGAACATTGGGCCAAGAACATTGTGGTGGGATTTGTTCGGATGGATGGACAGCCAGTGGGTGTGGTGGCAAATCAGCCGGCGTATTTGGCGGGGTGTTTAGATATTGATTCGTCCACCAAAGGGGCGCGGTTCGTGCGTTTCTGCGATGCGTTCAACATTCCGATTCTCACGTTTGAAGATGTGCCGGGGTTTCTGCCTGGCACCGCTCAGGAGTTTGGCGGCATTATTCGTCACGGCGCGAAGTTGTTGTATGCATATGCGGAAGCCACTGTACCGAAGATCACCATTGTCACGCGCAAGGCATATGGCGGGGCGTATTGCGTGATGGGATCGAAACATCTGCGCACGGACGTGAATCTGGCTTGGCCATCGGCGGAAATTGCGGTGATGGGCGCGGAGGGCGCGGTGAATATCGTTTACCGGCGTGAATTGGCGGCGGCGAAAGATGGGGATGCGGTTCGCAAGGAAAAGCTGGAGGAGTTTCGCGAGCGGTTTGCAAATCCGTTTGTGGCGGCGGAGAACGGCTTTCTGGACGACGTGATTGAGCCGAGGCAAACGCGTCCGCGCGTGATTCGCGCACTACGAATGCTGGCGACAAAAGTGGATACAATGCCGAAGAAAAAGCACGGGAACATTCCGCTTTAAACGTTTCCTCTATCTGCTTTAACGATTGAACCTGGTTCCCGGAGGAAAGCGAAGACCGAAACGCGCCTCCAATACCCGCAACAGATCCTCGTCGTCCATAATTTTGGCTTCGGTTTTCTCGGCGGCGGTTTGCTCGGTTAGCACACCGTTCCATAACACAAGGCGGCGCTCCGGGCCAGGTTGTGCCGCGATGATGTTTAACATAAAACGGGACTCCGGGTACGTGGAGGTGTAGTGATTGGCCACTTCGTAGTCAATGGGGTAGTGCGGTTCCAATGTGAAGCGGTACAGATCGAACCAGCCATCGGCGTGGAGGGATTGCAAGGTATGCAGGCCGCCGTGGGCCACGATGCGGTACCGCCAGGCGAACTGCTGGGCTTCGTGGCCGGGTTCTAGGAGAATGGGATGCAACAAGCCTTCATGGCCGAAGCCAACGTCAGAGAGCCAGGGTTGCCCGTCGATTTGTACGGATAGCAGCATGTGAGTTCGCGCGCGGGGTTCGGCGGATCCCATTTGTACGCGGGCGCTGAGGCAGGTGACGGAGAAGCCAAGCGCCTGGAGGGCCGACGCAAAGAGGCGATTCTGTTCGAAACAATATCCGCCCCGTTTGTTGGTGACCAATTTGGCGAAGACGCTGGGCACATCCAGGCGAATGGGCCGGCGGAGCAGCACATCCAGATTTTCGAAGGGGATGTGGGTGGCATGCGCAAGGTGCAGGGCCTGCAGGGTTTCGAGCGTAGGAGCGGCCGGGCCGGGGTATTGGATGCGCTTGAAGTAAGCGGCAAGGTCGAGTGCGAAGTCTTCCGTCACGGTACAAGTTTAGCGGCTTAATTTCGAGAATTTCCAGGCCGATTGGCTAGCGATCCATGATTTGCTGCGCGATACTAGCAGCATGGCGGACATGAAAAGCATGGCTGATAACAAAAGCACGGCTCAGAAGAAATCAGGATGGCGCTGGCTGTGGTACTTGTTGGCGATCATCGTGGTGGTCCCCCTCATCGGTTTTGCAACCTGGGTATGGGGCAGTTTACATTTGGCGTATTCTTCGGGCGAGCGCAGTGGGTTCATTCAAAAGATCTCGAACAAAGGCTGGGTGTGCAAGACGTGGGAAGGTGAATTGGCCATGACCACAACGCCGGGAACGGCTCCGCAGATTTTCGCGTTTTCGGTGCGGGACCCCAGTGTAGCGCAGCAGTTGATGGCGCTTGATGGGAAGCGCGCCGTGTTGACGTATGAGCAGCATCGTTTTGTGCCGACGAATTGTTTTGGCGAAACGGAATACTATGTGACAGGAGCGAAGGAAATTAATCAATAAGTGCGGTTGGAGCTTTAAGTCTTTTTGACGACGTTGAATCCTCTGCGCTCCATTGCTCCCCAGTCGCCTTTCTTTCCTTTAAAAGCGTCGATTAGGCCTTGTACGCGCCAGATGGTGAGCAGTTGGCGGAAGCCGAAATTTTCCAGCACGCCGGAGATGAACAGCGTAACGGAATGGCGCCAGGAGGGATAGCGCGCGAGGGTAAATTCCTCGAGCAAAACCCCACTGATCGAGAGCACGATGCCGAACATAATGGAAACGCTGAAGAACAGGATGGCGATTTCCGGTGCTATGATGCGGAACATCAAGCCCAGGATGGTTAAGAGGTAACCCAACATTTCGACCAGCGGCCCCAGCATCTCGAAGATGACGAAGTAGGGGAACGCGAACATGCCCACGATGCCGAAGCGCGGGTTAAAGAACATTTCGCGATGGCGCCACAAACTTTCAAATAAACCGCGCTGCCAGCGTTTGCGTTGGCGTTTCAGAATTTTCAGCGACTGAGGAACCTCAGTCCAACACACGGGTGTGGCGGTGTAGACGATGCGGTAGTCGCGATTTTTATCCAGCCACATGTGGTGCATGCGGACCACCAGCTCCATGTCTTCGCCGATGGTATCGTGCTCAAAGCCGCCGGCTTCGAGTACGGCGTCGCGCTTGAAAAGGCCGAAGGCGCCGGAGATGATTAAGAGGCAATTCATCAGGCTGAAGCCGACGCGGCCGCCGAAGAAGGCGCGCAAGTATTCGACGGACTGAAAATTGGCGATGTGCGAGTGGGAGGTGCGGATCTGCTTCACCAGGCCATATTCCACGTCGCAATCGTTCACGGCGCGGACGGTGCCGCCGACGGCGATGACGCGATCGGGGTCTTCCAGATAGGGCTTCACCATGGTGAAGAGAGCGTCGCGCTCGATGAGGGAATCGGAGTCGACAACGATGACCAAGGGCGAAGTGGTGACGTTCAAGCCCACATTGATGGCGTCGGCTTTACCGCCGTTTACTTTGTCGATGACGATGAGGCGCACGGGGTCTGACGATTCATAAATCTGGCGGATGGGTTTGGTGGTGAGTGTGCCGGTGGCCACGCGCGAGGATTTGTAGAGGCGGAATTCGGAGACCAGGGTTTCGAGCGTTTTGTCCTTGGAGCCATCGTTGATGACGACGACGTCGTAGTTGGGATAATTCAAGCGCAACATGCCGCCGACGCTTTCGCGGCACGTGGCGGCCTCGTTGTAAGCCGGCACGATGAGCGAGATTTTGGGCATAAGCGGCGATTTCATCAGCAGTTCGCGTTCGGCCGTGGTGAAGGGTTGGTGGTATTTGCGGAGGGCGAGAAAGGCGATCACGGTCAACAGGAAATAGATCAAGTTGATGGCGAAGACATAAAAAATGATGGTGCTTTCAAAGAAAAAGTAAACCCGGTGAACCAGAATATCGATGGCGGTGTAGTCGATGAAAGAAAAGTAGTGCACAAGTTCCTATGCTTGAAATGCCGACGCATTGGCGAGTTGCACGCTGGCCAGGGACTCCACCGCACTGGCGGCCAGGCGGGCGTTGGCGCCGTGAATTTTACTGTTCAGAATGGCGCGTCCGGGCGGGCCCATGGTGGCTAACGCAAGACAGGCCAGGCTGGCCAGATGTTGGTCCGCGGTATCGGCGCAGTGTTCGATGAGGGGCAGCGTGCTGGGCACGTTCAGTCCGGCGGCGGCGGAAAGGGCCGCGGCTTTGACGGTCACGTCGGAATCGAGCAGGCCACTAATGACGAGCGGAACCAGGCTTTCGGTGTTGGAGCGAACTGCTTGACGTTGGCTGGTCCAGGCACCATTGGAACCCGCGTGCAAGGATTCGAGCGGAGCCAGGCGGAGAGCTCCGGCGCGAATCCGTGGATTGGAATGATGCAGCAGGGAATGCAGGCTTTCGATGGGCAATCCGTAGCGCCAGCATTCGATCATTTCGAGAGCCGCTAGCAAGGGGCCGGCGCTGCGTTCGGCGAGTAGCAATTGCGGGATGCCGTTTTGGGCTAGCGAGTGCGCGTGGCAGCGAAGATCGCTGGCCAACAACACGCGCACGAGAAGTGAGGAGGAGATGGTGGCGCGAAAGAGGGCGGGCAGATCCATTTTGCAGCGGTCTGCCGGTAGGTTTTCCCGCCCGGCCACGTTGACCAGGGCTTTCAGAGCGGCGGCTCGAACCAAGGTGGAATCATGTTCGATCAAAGCTTCGAGCGCGGGAACGCCGAGATCAGTGGAAAGCAGGCTGAGGGCCTCAATCGCTTCGGTGCGTGCGGTGTGATCACGCGTGGCCAGGTGCTTCCAATCCTCGACCAGACCTAAGTTGCCGGCGAGTTGGCTGAGATGGTGGCGTGCTTGTCCGCTGGCGTTATTCAAAAACTCGCGAAGGCAAACATCGAATTCCCGCGAATGCCGCTGATGAAGGCGGCGCAATTCGGCGTCACCTTGGGCTTGCAGGGCATATGCTGCCATGTGGTGGCGGATCAGGGGCAGCAGATGGGCGGCGCGCCTTTGCCGGCGTTGATCGCGTTTCTTGGTGGAGCCGGAGAGGACCAAGCCCACCAACGCAAGGACGAACTGAATCATCAAACAGGAAACCGCCAGGGAGGGCGGCACTTCGTGGATCCAGCGCGAAGTTACGTTGCGGTGCATAGCCCAGACGGTGGCGAGAATGGCCATCATCACCAGAACGGCTTTGAGAAAGACGACGGATTGACCGTGGAAGTCCTGGGAAACGATTTGTGGACGGTCTTGCGAACGGCGCATCACGTCCGAGAACCAGGAGGGAAACAGACTGGGCAGAAAACGCGGAAACAGGCGCAGGCCAAGGCGCCGTGCGCGGTCCCTTGTGGGTTGGAAGTTCATTGATTGCGACCCAGCAGCCGCTTCACACGGGCGGCCAGTTCCAAAGGGCTGAAGGGTTTGGTGACGTAATCGTCCGCACCCAGGCCAAAGCCGCGGAGAACGTCCGATTCAGCTTGCCGAGTGGTGAGAAGAATTACGCGCATGGCGGAAAGCGAGGGATCGCGTTTGATTTCGGCGAGGACTTGAAAGCCATCAAGGCCGGGCATGTTCACGTCGACGATCAGCAGGTCGGCGCTTTTCGAACGGGCCAGCGCCAAGGCGTGTGCGCCGTTATCGGCGGCATGGCACTTCATGCCTTCCTGCGCCAGGATGGCGTGCACCAAGGTGCGCGAGGAGGGATCGTCGTCGCCAATCACAATTTGCATTTGACGATTTTTTTTCTTGGCGCGCAGCTTGGGGCCGGGCAAGGCGCTAAACAGCAAAGCCGTTCGCCAGATGGTTTCGCCGGTAAGTTCCGGATGCGAAGCCACGACAAATTCGCGCGCATTGTTTTGCCCCAGCATGGCTGCGCCCATCAGCGCGCTGGCGTCGCCCACCAGAAGCGCGGGCTTTTTGGTGGCGAGCAGCGTGGACACCTCCCCGGAACCGGTTTGCACGGATTCGGGCCGCACGTTGAGGATGAGCGCGTCGCAGCTGGTGATGGCGCCCTTGCGAAATTCGGCGTCGGTATTCGTCAGGGTGAGGAACGAACAATGCTGCGCGGCAAGTGACTTGCCGATGGCCATTGATTGGCTTTGCGAGAAGCCCACCACGGCAATGGTCTTGCCGGAAAGAATAGCGTACTGGGCCGCTTCGGTTGGGGCGGTGTGTTCCGGCGAAAAATCAATAGGCGACGTTTCGACGGCTGAAGAAGCGGATGATTCGGGCTCCGCAGAAGGGAGGTCAGTGGCGGAAGACAGCGCCTCATCCAGAAACATCAATTGCCGCCGCGTGGAGGCTTCCTCGCGGAGGAGTTGAGGTTCGCCGAGCTGATTGATCGGGCTGGGCACCGGTACAGCTGGTTCGTCGCGATTGAGTTCGACCAGAAGTTTTTGCAGGTCACTGCGAATGGCGTTCAGTTGCGGGCCGGGCTTGATGCGAATCTTTGGGTCATGCACCGGTAACAAAGCTGGACTAGATTGCGCGGCGGCTGAAGAGTCCGTTAACGGGACGGCCGTTTCGGGTTGGTCTTCGCCGATAGAGAGCGCGCGAGCCAAAGACCCCAGGACAGAAGTGAAGCTCCGGAGCACCCCTCTCTTTGGCACGGTGTGTTTGGTTTGGTCTTGGGTGGAATTGCTTACGGGAGCTTGCGCCCCTTCAAGGACAGAATCTCCCCCTACCGAAATGTCTTGCTTCGACCCCGAAGCCAATACCGATTCTGTCATGACCTTACGCTAGGAATAGACTCGTCTGCTAGGGCATACTACTTTAGCGTTGGGCAGGATTAAGGCACGACGGCATAAGTAAGCCAAGTACTGGAGAACTAAAGCTAAACCCGACTTCTGCCGAACGTGGAGTAAGGCAATGGTGTAGTAGACCTACACCTGAATTTGGGAACTCAGCGACGTGCAAATATTCGGGGGCAATTTCCGGTTGTTGGGAGCAAGGTTGATTTGGCCCATTACGCCGGTGATCTTGATTTGGGCGGTGTTCGGAGCAGGCGCTCTATTTGCGGAGGATGCGGAGGACGTGATCCGCAAGGCCCGCGATCTGTCGGCGGCAAAGCATCGCGGCCAAGCCATCGAGCTATTGAAAGATTTTTTGGAACAGAGCGAAGATGGCGACGTCCGGCTGGTTTATGGGCTGATGCTTTCCTGGGACGGTAAATTCGAACAGGCGCGGCGCGAGTTGAAAACGGTTCTGCTGGAGCATCCAGGTTATACGGATGCGGCGCGAGCATTGGCGAACGTGGAAATTTGGTCAGACCATCCGGAGAGCGCCGAGACCCTGATCGACCGGTTCTTGGAACGGGAACCGGACGACCGTGATTTATCAGTACAAAAAGTGCGCGCACTGCGTGCGATGAAGCGCCGCAAGGAAGCGCTGGCATTGTTGAACCGGATTCTGATCATCAGCCCGGGCGATAAAGAGGCGTTGGATTTGCGCAGCGCGATCCGCCTGGAAGATCAATCCTGGAGAGCGGTGGTTACCGAAAACAACACCTGGTACAGTGGCGGATTTTCGCCATTAACTGAGCGGACGTTGAGTGTAAAACGCGGTGCCAATGCGGGCTCCACTGTGTTCAGCTATTCGTTGGCGCAGCAGTTTGGCTACACCAGCAGCCAGGTGAATGTGGACTCGTATCCGCATTTGTGGAAAGGCGCATACGCATATGTGAACGGAGGAATGTCGCCGGATCACAATCTGTATCCGCATTACCGTTTTGGCGCGGATATCTATCAGAACCTTGGCCATGGATGGGAAGGTTCCGGCGGCTTTCGCAGGCTGCTGTTTGCCTCGACGCACATCACGGTCTACACAGCGATGGTGGGCCGCTATCACGCAAATTGGTTTTTCTCGGGCCGAACGTTTCTTACGCCCGGCGACGAGGGGCTTTCGCGATCGGTTCAACTGGAGGCGCGGCGCTATTTGGGCGATGGCGGGCGGTTCGTTCTGTTCCGCTACAGCATGGGAGCGTCTCCGTATGAAATTCAAAGTCTGAATGAAGTGGGCATTTTGAATTCGTCCAGTTACTACAGCGAAATGAATTGGTTTTGGCGCAAATGGTTGTTGAGCGGTGGTTCGGGATGGGCGCATGTGGATCGCGCCAATCTGGCGCCGCAAGCGCAATACAACTTAAGCCTGAGCTTAGCGCGGCGATTTTAGGCACCGGAGCACGTGTGGACATTCCCTTCATCCGTTTTGCTTTCCCGCTGCTGATTCTCTACATGTTCTGGTCCATGTTGGCGGTGAATCCGTTTGTAGAAGACAACGAAGACGATAGCAATCCGAACCAGCTTTCGGTGACCAAAGCGCAAGAGATTTTAACCAAGACCAAGAAACTGGTGCAGGCAGGAAAGCTGGAAGAAGCCATGCCCGGCGCACTGCAGTTGTACAAAGCGTTTCCGGAAAATCACATCTATATTGAACAATTGGCGCAGATTTACGATGCGCTGGGCCACTGGCCGGAGTCTGCGGCCATGTGGGAGCACTACTTGCAGTACGCGCCTACGCCCACCGACGGCTGCCCGATGCTGGGCTTTGCCTACGAGAATTTGAATCAACCTGAGCTGGCGTTCAAGGCACATGAGCGTTGTTGGCAGTTTGAACAAAACAACTCCGATTTGATTTTCTACTATGCGCACGCGCTGGAACGGCAAGGGCAATATTCGCGCGCGATCCAGTTGTATCGGCAAGGCCTGCACCGGTCGCCTACCTATCCGGATTTACTCATTGGGTTGGCGCGGGCGCAAATGCAAACCGGACAATTGGCGGTGGCGCGCAAAGGCATTGACGAGGTACTCAAGACGCGGCCTGATAATACCGATGCGCTGTTGGTTTCTGGCCTGCTGCACGCGCGCATGGGGAAGACCTCGGGGGCCATCGCGGACCTGGAACATGCGCATCGCATGTCGCCCGGTTATCGAGAAGTGGAAGTTTTGTTGATGCAAATGCGCGGTCAGGCGCCACGCCGGGTGCTGGCGACTTCGATGAGCAGAGCCGGGCGATGAAGAAGGCTTATCCCATCTTTGCGCGGTCGCTGTTTGCGTTTTTCTTCCTGTTCTCGTCCTTGTTTTGTCTGCTGGCTTACGTACCGTTCACCTATCAGCAGGTAATCAAGGGCGGCCTCATTCCGCAATTGAACGCGTATGCACGCGTGGAACATTGGATTTATTGGCTGATTCTATTGCTGCTGTATCCAGTGCAAGGTTGGAAAGCGACGCGTTCCTTGCGTTGGTTCTGGCGCTATATCGGTTTGATTGGCCTGGTGCAAACGGTGCGCCCGGTGTTGCCGCATCTGGAAAACAACATCGTCAGTCTGCTGTGGTCACTGGCACACCTGTTGCCTGTGCTGTGGCTGGCGCAGTTGGGCTGGTCGCGGCACTATCCACGCATCCGTTGGGCCGCGACGGGCGAAAGGGAAAAGCTGGCGGACGAAAATCGCCGCCTGTTTACGGCAGCATGGCAATCGGCTTTGTTTTTGTCGGTACTCTACGCCTGCATTGGCTGGACGCATCGTTTGGGGCCGGGATGGAAATGGGACGAGGAAGTATTTGGGCTGGCGGTCAGCATGCTTTCGCACTTTTTGATTTTTCTGTTCTTTTTCGCGTTTTTGAACTTTCTGTCAGTGATCGCCACCTGGTTTCCACGGCCAGTGTTCATGCAATTTCTGTTTTGTCATTTACTGGGAGCGGGTGCCATGTGGCTGGTGTTCCGTAACATCGTATTCTCGGCGATGAGCTTTGAAGGGGCCGCGGCGCAGGTATTCTCAGTTTCCTATTCCGTGGCGTTGACGGTGTTTTTATCGAGTATTTGCTTGATTCGCGCGTCCCGGACTTCCGAAGTCATCACCAGCGGTTTCAAACTCGCCTTCTGGATTGTCAGCGAGCGCCCGCGCGGTACCCTGCGAAATGTTTTAGGAATTGTGGGAGTAGCTGTCACCGGGTGGCTGCTGGTGACCAACGCGGCGAAGTTGGACTGGAATTATTTGGTGCAAAAGCTCACCGTGGTGTTGATTTGGGTGACCGCGTTCCGGTTGTTTTATGTTGCGTTTATGGCGCCGCGATTGGAAATTGCGCGCACCGGGCGATTGCTGACATGTGCCCTATTAGTGTTGCCGACGTACCGTACCTATGAAATGTCGCGGCGCGTAATCTGGAAAACGATTGATCGCAAAATCACCGCCGCGCAATATTTGGACCGCTGGACTGGGTATGACGTTTCCTTCAAACTCATCCATGATTCGTTAGCGCCGGATGTGGCCGATCAGGGTTTCTATCGTTTTCTAATTCAAAACACAAACATTGCGCGCTCCACTCAAATCGCGCCGGTGCCGATTGAACTGGCGGACCTGCGGACGATCACTACCGGGAAGAAGCCGAATATTTTCATGGTGACCGTGGATAGCATGCGGCGGGACTACCTTTCGCCATTCAACGGCGATGTGGACTTTACGCCGGAGATTGGTAAATTTGCAAAAGAGAGTGTTGTCATGGAAAACACCTTCACCCATTACGGCGGCACGGGCCTTTCGGAGCCGTCCATCTGGGTAGGGGGCATGTTGATTCATAAGCAATACGTCACTCCGTTTCAGCCCATGAACTCACTGGAAAAACTGTTGCAGGCGGAAAAATATCACGCCTACGTCAGCCGCGATACGATTCTGGAGACGGTGGTCACACCGTGGGAAAACATGACGCCGCT
This sequence comes from Terriglobia bacterium, assembly GCA_025350105.1. GTDB lineage: Bacteria > Acidobacteriota > Terriglobia > Bryobacterales > Bryobacteraceae > Palsa-187. The sequence goes on from JANXYJ010000152.1 coordinate 21,300, forward strand.
CGATGAGGGCCGCGGGACTATGGATTATGACTTGTGTTCGTCGCTGGAGGAACTGACGGCGAAGATTGCGGCGGATACCAGCGGCGCTCCGCTATTTTCCTACACGCAACCGCAGAACCTGCATATTTCGGTGATCACACGGCAGGGCGGGAAGCCTATCAGCAACGAAAACTACCGCGCATTTTATCCGCCGTACGCCAGCCGCTTGCGGCGCATTGATGCTTGCTTCGGCAAATTCATCGCTATGCTGAAGGCGCGCAATTTGTACGACAACAGCATCGTGGTGCTTACCGCCGATCACGGCGATTCGTTGGGCGAGCAGGGCCGCTGGGGACATGCCTACACCATTTACCCGGAGATTGTGCGCATTCCGTTGATCATGCACGTGCCAGCGGCGCTAAAGGAAAAATACAAGGTGGACACCAAGCAGATTGCGTTTTCCACCGATATCACGCCGTCCATTTACTACCTGCTGGGACACAAGCCGACTTTGCATCACGAAACCTTCGGCAAGAGCTTGTTTGTGGAGCAGGAAGACGAACGCAAGGCCGGTAAATACGATAACTATTTAATCGCCTCCAGCTACGCTGCTGTTTACGGAGTCCTGAGCGGTGATGGTTTAACGCTAAACGTTGCCGATGGCGTCAGCTACAAGGACTATGGTTTCAATATGTCCTCCGCGCAACCCGATAGCAGCACGCTGCAAGGGTCAGCGAAGACTTCGAACGAGGAATTGATTCGCAAAAAGATTTTGACTTTAGACAAGTTCTACGGGTACACACCGAAGGAAGAAAGCGCGAAGTGAACTTAGGCGCTGACCCGCGCCAGGCCGGACATCAGCAGTCCCTTTGCCATGTCCACTTTGGTGGCGTTGTATTTCAGCGGCGCTGCCCCCGTCAGCGCAACCGCTACGGCCTGTTCGCCGAGTTCGGCGCTAAGCGCCTTTCCTTTAAGGAAAGCTTCCACCGCCGTTTCGCGATAAGGCTTGCCAGAGATACCGCCGAAAACCACGCGCGAATCGTCGATACTTTTTCCGTCTTTGGTCTGCACGGCAAGGGCTAACGACGCCATGGCGAAATCCCAAACCCCACGTGGACGCAGCTTTTCGAAGGATGCGCGCAGATTGGCTTTGGGGGCTGGAATCACTACCGAGGTCAGAATTTCGTTGAAACGCAATACGTGCGATTGAATGCGGCCATCCACCATCATGTCGCCGGGCACCAGTTGCTCGATGGAGAGTTCCTTCACTCCCTGTGGGGTGGCGAGTTTGGCGCGCGCGTCAAAGGGAATCAGCGCTGTTGCGGCGTCGCCGGGATAGACGGCGTAACACAAGCGTCCGCCCATGGCCGAATGATAATAACTGTTATCGCCGATGGCCCCGTAACACATGTAGCCGCCGTTTCTCCAACACGAATAGCCGCCGCGCAGATATTGGCACCACACTTCCTGCAACAGGTCGCCGCCCAGCGTGGAGGCGTTGCGCAGCTCCGGCGAAGAAATTTTGTTGATGGCTTCCACCAACATCGGATAACGATTTTGCAACAGTGCGGAATCGGCCATTTCCGCCAGTTTCGTAGCCGCGCCAATTTCCACACCGCCCTGCGCGTCCTCTTTGATGTAGCGCAGATTGTCGATCTTCTTGATGTCCACCAGATAACTGGGAGCCTGCTCTAAACGATTTTTCAGGCGAATCAGTAGATCGGTGCCGCCAGCGTAAACCGCGGCGCTCGGGCCGTGCTCGGTCAAAATCTGCATCGCTTCGTTGACACTGGTGGGCCGGTAGATGGAAACCTTTTTCATGCCAAGCTCCTCTTTTTATTTGCCGCCGCACTTTTCGCGGATAGTCCGGCCATAATCTTTTCGCGTGTGATGGGATGTTCGCGGATACGCACGCCACAAGCGTTGAAAATGGCGTTTGAAATCGCACCGGGCACGCAACCGATGCTGGTTTCGCTGAAACTTTTCACGCCATAAAACCAACGCGGTTCCAGGCTATCGATGTAGACTTGCGTGGACTTGGGAATGTCCATGATGGTCGGCAAGCGGTACGACAAATATCCGACGCTATAATGGCGCGAGCCCGGAAATTCGCGGTCCCAGGGAATGGAATCCGTCGCCACCTGGGTGCTCTCCATCAGGGAGCCGACCATGTCCGCTTCAGAGACCAGCGGGTTGATCACCAGACCGGTATCGTGCGTGTAAACCGCGCGCAGAAATTTCCAGTCGCCGGTCCAGGTATCCACTTCCACTTCGACGAAACACGCGCCGGCGCCTTTGTTGGTAGAGGTCCGTTCGCCTCCCGTGGTTCCGCGGCCGGTGTGGCGGATCACGCCATGGTTGGCCTTGGCCAGCGCCGCGAATGTAATGTTGTTCGCTGGATTTTCCAGTGACGTTATCACGCCGTCGCGCATCCTCAACTTGTCTGTTTTTAGAACAACTGCCGCGCGCGCCAACAAATCCTTCTTCAACTTGTCAGTGGCGTAGCAGATCGCTGCGCCTTGCAAGGTGATGGTCCGGCCGCCAAACCATTCGTCGCTCAAGGGAGCAAAATCTGAATCGCCCCACACCAAACGAATGTGATCGCGGCTGGTGTAGCCCAGCATTTCGGCGACCAGAGCGGCCAGCGCGGTGGACGCATTCGATCCGCTATCGGGCAGGGCAATCTTCATCGTCACTTTGCCGTCGCCACCCACTTCCACGTCGCTTGAAAAGATATTGGCATCCGGTGCCGCGGCCAATTTCGCGTACGCGGCTTCGCCTTCGTGATAGCCCATGTTGCCGCCGTGATGTTGCGACATGCCCAGGCCCAAGCCGCGCTTGAAGCGGCCCTGCGCTCCTCCAGCCACAGGGTTGCGTTTTTCCCAACCAAACGCCTTCGCGCCTTCCTGCAGCACTTCGACCGTGGCCATCGACTCGTAGGGATGTCGCGTGTCGCCAGGCGTCAGGCGCGTGATGTGCAGCATGCGGTATTGCAGCGGATCGATCGACAGCAGGTCTGCCATTTCGTCGATCATGTTTTCCCAGGACCACTTGGTCTCCTGTTGAATATGACTGCGCGATGGACCCGGCCTGGGCGCATTCGTGCGATAAGCCGCCCACGTGGAACGCCAATGTTGCACCTGTCCCGTATACAGCTCATGCTGATTCGCTGCATTGCCGGGGCCGTCCGCGTGCACGCCGAAATCCAGGTCGCCAATGCTGACGAACACTTCGTGATCGAGGGCCACAATGCGCCCGTCTTTCTTCACGCCCACGCGGAACTTGGTGATCGTTTCGGGCTTGATCTGCAACTGGGCAAGCTCCTGATCCTTGGGCAGCATGATTTTCACGGGCCGCCCGGTGACTTTAGCAAGATGCGCAATCATGGGATAGAACCGCTCCGCCGCCATGCGCGCGGCGCCGAAAGTGGACCCGTTCCACTTGTTGATAAAACGGACCTTCGCAACATCCATACCGAGCGCCGCAGCCAGCGAAGTCCGCACCGGATAGATGCCCTGGCCCATTCCCCACATGGTCAATTTGTCGCCGTCCCACTTGGCCACGCTGCCGCTGGGCTGCATGGGAACCGAAACGCCACCGTTGAAATGATAGGTGAACTCTTTGGTGATGTCGGCGTCGGCGAAACCTTTTTCCAGATCGCCACGCTGCGCGGCCCAGGTTAAATCAGGCCGGTCTTTCGGCGAAAAGGAATGGCGGATCAAATTGCCTTTGCCGTTACCCAAGTCTGGCGCGCCGGGCGCCATGGTGTCTTTCAGAAGCGAAGAGAAAGGCAGCACGTCGTACTTCACTTTGATGGCGTCGCAGGCGTCCTGTGCAAGGTCCTCGGTTTCGGCGGCGACGACGGCCACCGGTTCGCCTTGCAGATTCAGTTCGACGGGCAAAGGATCCGGAAGAATGCGCCCGCGCGCGACGTTGGGGCGCTGCAGTTTGGGTGCGTTCTTGAAAGTAAGAATGTGCTTCACGCCCGGCATGGCGTCGGCGGCGGACGTATCAATGTCCACAATGCGCGCGTGCGGATGCGGACAGGTGAGGAAGCGCACGTAGAGTAAATCCGGAAACCAGATGCGGCTGGCATATTGCGCACGGCCGGTGAAGCGCGGAATGGAAACTTCCGGCATGGGCGGCAGGGCTTTGCCCAACACGTTAAGATCTTCCGGCGGATAGCCCTGCCATTTTTTGGTGACCGTCTTTTCAAGGCCGTCTTTTCCTGAACGTTCGATCACTTCGTCACCCGCCGCATGCCCGCCGCTGGTGGCGTAATCGCGCACCATCGGCATTTTGATGTGAACGATGGAATCCACTTCAGGCTCAATCGGAATCTTGCTGCCGCGCATCACTGCGGCGGCGTCCAGCACCGTGCGAATAATATTCGGATACGCCGCACAGCGGCAGATGTGTCCGGCCAGCGCGGCCTTCACTTGGTCTTCGTTGGGATTGGGGTTTTTGTCGAGCAGCGCTTTGGCCGTCACCACCCAACCGGCGGTGCAGAAGCCGCAATCGGCGGCCACGGGCACGTGGCCGATGCGCTGCAGGGGATGCAGATTAATTGCCTGATCACGCAAAACGCCGGTCGCTCCGAGGGCGGTGCTTCCGCCATTAATTCCCTCAATCGTGACGATCTTTTTGCCCACGCCCTCGGTTGCCAGAGTGTGGCAGGAATACAGCGGAACGCCTTCCACCAACACACTACACGCTCCGCAGCTGGCGCGGTTGCAACTGCGATTGGTGCCGGTAAGGCCCATCTTCATGGAGATCACTTCCCACAAAGTGGTGCGGGCTTCGTACTCGGCCGGCAGCAGTTTGCCGTTGATGAGAAAGACGGCCTTTTCAGTGGAAAAAGCTTGCGGAAGAGAGCCCGGTGCGGCCCACAACTTCTCGCCGCCCACCGCCGTCAGAGCCACGCCGCAGCCTGCGGCCTTCAGAAAATTTCTGCGTGAATAGCTCATTTGGACCCTCCGTCTCCCGTCACCACCTTCGGAAAAACATTGGGCCGATATTGTTTGTGACATGCGGTGCAACTCGCATCGATCACCGGACCCACGGCTGCGAGTGCCACCGTATCCCGAGCCAGCGCGGCTTTATATGCTGCGTTGCCTGCCTCAACCAACAGCTTGGCGTCCTTCACCCAATCGCCTTCGCGGGCGCGGCCGCGCTGCATCAGCAGGTTACCGGATTCGGCTAAAGTTACCGCCGCGCGGCGGGCCGTGGCCCAATCATTATTGTTTTGACTGCCGCGATTGATGGCCAGCAAAAGGTCGTTGGAGGAGGGATGAATCAGGTCCAGCATCAACTGCTTCACTGTGACGGTGGAAGGGAAGACCGCGGGCGGAAAGCCTTCTGCGGGCGCTTGGGCGTGAACCGCCATCACGCACCCCAGCAGTGCGGCTATGCAAAGTAGTCTCATAAACCGAACCCTCAAAACAGTCCATCATAGTTTATCTGGTTCCATGGTTTATCTGGTTCCATGGTTTATCTGTTTGCATGGTTTATCTGGTTCCATGGTTTATCGCTTTCGCGGTTCGCCGACAAACGTACTTGCCGCGCGGCTGGTCCTTACCGCAGGAATATTTCGCCCCCATTCATCCGGACGAGTAGTTACGCGGGCCGATGCGCCTTCAGGAACGACCGGATCTGGCGCACCGCCAATGGAATCCGTTCCACCGGCTCTTTCCACGGGAATATGCTCACTTCAGCCTTCGGCGCCAGCATCGCGGCCTCCATCGCCACCGCATAAGGATGTGCCGGAATATCATCCGGCAGGATCAACACCGGCGTCCGGCATTGGCGCACGAAATCGCGGGTCACCGTAAAGACAAAGTCGGCGTTTGTGCGGTACATCTTGGTGAGAAATTTGTCCACCGTCTCCATCGAAAGGTCGGACCGTTGCTTCAGCAACTCCGGCCCCCAGCCCTTCATATTGTTTTCGTAGAACAGGTCGCGCATTTCCGGGCGAGAACCGCTAGGCTGCGCCAGCACCGCCGCAACAATGCGATCCGGTGCCCGCCGCAAGAGATTCCAGATCAAGGGGCCTCCGATGCAAAACCCCATCACCATGAATTTGTCGACGCCCAGATGATCCATCAGGCCCAGTTGATCGTCGGCATATGCGTCCCACGGCCGGTTGATTTCCAGCGGCCCGGAGGACTGGCCCTGATTGGCGTTGCGCAAGTCCGCAGTAATACAGCGGTATTCTCCCTGGAACTCCTGGATGGGATTGAAGGGATGGCTGCCATTGGTAAGACTGGAGACCGTCGATCCATTCAGCCCGCCTCCGGGGATTAGCATCAACGGGAAGCCTGCGCCGCTTTCTTCAAAGTGAATGCGAACCGGGCCTTTTTCATAAAAGTTGCCGGTGGTTTTTGTCTTCGCATTCGATTTCTGCGCAAACAGGCCGGGTGCTGCGGCAATCGCGGTGGCCGCTGCCCCCGTTGCCAGTATGGTTCGCCGGGTTGATCCCATAATCGGTGCCCTCCTTGGATTGTGTTTACTTGTCGGTGCGCCAGAATTTTAGCACGAGTGCGCCGCGAGTTCCATGAGCGCATCGTGTTCCGACAGTCTGAATGAAGAATCGCGAAAACACCATGCGGCGTTTTCCAAAACATTTTCGGTTTGCCGGTGCCTAGGGCGACGCTGGACGCGTTGCCGCCATTTTCCGCACCCTTACTATGGAAAGGTGGCCGACGGCTCGTCGTTATTGGCGAGTTTCCCCCGTATTTCGATGATTCTCAGCGGTTTGCTCACGACGGCGCTTGCGTTTCCGCACAGAATCAAAGTACCGAGTAGGCGAACCTACGGTCGGTGCGACAGCGTGAGTACACTCCAGTTTCTCGCCGTCTATGGCGTTTCTGTTACCGTGAAGGACATGAGCGCGCAAACCCTGTTGAGCGTTGAAGATTATCTTCACGCGGTTTTTGACGGCTCCGACCGCGAGTACCTTGATGGCGAGGTGGTGGAGCGGAACGTGGGCAACAAATCGCACGGGCGTGTGCAAGGCAGGTTCATCTATCTGTTGGGGCACTGGGAGGAGACGACCGGGATCTTTGTGATTCCGGAAGTTCGCCATAAGGTCACGCCCACGCGCTATCGGATCCCGGATGTTGCCGTGTTTACCTGCGAGCCGGAGAGTGAAGTACCCGACCATCCTCCGCTGGTGGCAATCGAAGTGCTGTCGCCCGACGATCGGATTGGCTATGTGGTTCCCAAACTGGATGAATACCGCCAATGGGGCGTGGCGTATATTTGGCTAGCCGATCCGGAGGATCGCAAGCTGCTGGTGTACCGGCACGATGGACTCCATGAAGTGGAACAATTGGAGCTGCCGGAGTTCGGCATTGTTCTGGCGAAGAACGATATTTTCCGTTAGCCTGCCCGGCGGGCACGGAGTTGTTGGGTAAAATTGTGCTGCGGGTGGATGGGGCAAAGTGATTTTGGTTCGCGGAATCAATCTGATCCCGGTTCAACGGGTTCTGCGGATCAGCAGAACGTTATACTAAGATCGTGAAGAGTACGCAAAAAGCCACGGCATTCAACCTGAAAGTGGAGTTCGACCGGGAGGCCGACGGCCGCTGGATTGCCGATATTGCCGATTTGCCGGGTGTGACGGTTTACGGGCGCACCCGCAAGCAGGCATTGGCTTCGGTGGAAGCCTTGGCATTGCGGGTGATTGCGGATCGCTTGGAGCACGGCGAGACGCTGCCGGGGCAAGTTACGGTGTCATTTGCCGCCTAGTTCATCACAGGTCTTCTGGCTTTAGGCCCGTTCGTTGGGCGAGTTTCTTCAGGGCCACCGGCCCGATTTCGACTCGATCGTGGTAAGCGAACACGAAATCCGGCCAGCCAGCTTTCGACATTGTCCGGTGGGAACCCGTTTGGCGTTTGACGACCCAGCCAATGCGCTGGAGCGCAGAAAGGGCCCGCGGGGCTTTGGCTGACTTCCAATTCGTTTGTTCTTCCATCGCTCAGTATGTAGCTTCGACGTGTCAGCCTGTTGTAAGCCTATTCGTCCAACCGACTGATTACTAAGATAATAGAAGTGTTGAAAGATACATTAACGCACAGCCCTCAACTTTTTCCCATGCACCTGCGTCTTTACAAACGGAGCCTAGATTGATCTTTCGCGAGGTGGAAGATCGGGACCTGATTGCGCGAACGCGCCGCGGGGATGTGGAGGCTTATAACCTGCTGGTGTCGCGGTGGGAGAAGCGCGTCTTCAATTATCTGTTGCGGTTGGTGAACCATCGTGAAGATGCGATGGACGTGAGTCAGGAAGTGTTTCTGAAGGCGTACCAGAGCTTGGCGAAGCTGGACGACCCGGCGCGGTTCGGGGCCTGGCTGTTCCGGATAGCGCACAACGAAGCTTATTCATTGTTACGACGCAGGAAACCTGAAAGTGAAATGCCCGCGGAGATCGCGATGCGCGGTCCGGTGTTTCCGCTGGAAATGTCGTTGGCGGTGGATACGGCGCTGAAAACGCTGAGCGCGGAACAGCGCGCAGCCGTGCTGCTGAAGGTGTATCAGGGTTTCAAGTTCGAAGAGATGGCCGAGATTTTGGAGTGCCCGGTTTCGACGGTGAAATCGCGGCTTTATACGGCGCTCGATTTATTGAAGGCGCAATTGGCGCCGGTGGCAATTCGAAAGGGGGTTGCAAGATGAGCTGCAGTCTAGGGGAAGCAAGGCCGGATTGGAAGGCATATGCGTTCGGTGAGATGACTGCTGAGGCCCGTCAAAACGCAGAGGCGCATGCATCCGATTGCAGTGAGTGTCACCAAGAGTGGTCCGGTTTGACTGGAACCTTGGCGGCGCTAAGCTCCTTGCGTGAGGAGGCGGTTCCGCGGCGCATTGCGTTTGTGTCGGATAAAGTTTTCGAACCGCGTTGGTGGCAGGCATACTTGCGCCCGGCATTTCTGGGAACCAGCCTGCTGGCGGGCGCGATCCTGGTGCATGCGCTGGTGCGGCCTGGCTCAACCAATGCAGGGGCGGAAGCGGCATTGCGGGCCGCAGTTACGCAAGAAGTCACACAAGAAATAACCCGAAGAGTTACCCAAGAAGTCACGCGCAACGTGCAGCAGCAGATGCAAGAACAAATGGCCGCTTCATTGAACAGTGTCATGAATACCGCTGTAACCAAAGCTGTTGCCGAAACGCGCCAAGCCGATGATCGCCGCACTACTAAGTTGCTGGCGGCGGCGGAGACGCGGTACCAGGAGACGGCGGAGTTTTTGAATCGGCAAGTGACGCGCATCTATGCCATGAATAGCGGCGCTGGTGTGCGTTGAGAATGGTGTGCGTTGAGGTCTGGGTAAAGAAATGAACATGAAATCGTTTTTGGGTTCCCTGCTTCTTTTGCGTCTTCTGCTTTTGAGTTTCCTCCTCCTTGGGGCTGCGCATGCGAACGCAGCCACAAGTGATCCGCCGCGCGTGAGCCGGGCACAGTTGGTGGCAGGCGAGAGAAGTCTGGACGACCGTTTTTCGCGGTTGTGGGAAGACAATCCGTTTGTCCTGCTGGGTCCCACGCGCGGTATTTATCTGCAGGGATATGGGGCCGTGCTGAGCACCGAGATCAATCTGGTGACCGCGCCGCCGTACGCAATGGTGCGGCCGGTGCCGGGCAAGGATGAGATCGCCAAGCATCGGACCAAGAAAATAGAACGGCTGCCGGAATTGAAAAAAGCCATGCGCCAGGCGCTGGTGGACACGGCGGCGACCCTGGACTCGGTTCCCGATCAAGAACAAATTGTGGTAGTTATGTTTTTATCGCGCTATCCTTGGGAAGATACCAGCGGATTACCGGTACAGGTGATGATGCGGGCCCAAAAAGGAAAATTGCTGGAGGCGCAACGCTTGGGAGGCGCGGGTTTGGATACAGCGATTCAAGTGGAACAGTTTTGATTCACATGCTCCTGGGCGGTATTTTGCTGGGTGGAATCTGGCGATGAAGCTGGGGGAGATCTTAATGGCCCGGCGGCTGATCACTGCCGAGGATTTGGCGCGCGCGCTGGAGTTGCAGCGCGATCGCCCCGGCAACCCCGATAAGATTGGCAAAATTCTGGTGGACCTGGGATATGTGGCGATGCGAGATGTGCTTTCGGCACTAGCGGAGCAGTTGCACGTTCCGCTGCTGGCCATCGATGGGCCGCCCGCGGTTTCGCCGGAAACTGAAACGCTGTCGCCGCGCTTTCTGCGTCAGTCGCGCTGTTTGCCGGTGGCGCTGCAGGATCACACCATTACGCTGGCGATGGCCGATCCACTGGACTTTGAAACCCGCTCCACCGTGGCGGCGTGCACCGGGCTTGCGGTGCAACCTGGTTTAGCTGGCGAACAAGAAATTCTGGATGCGATTGAGCGCTACTACGGGGCGTCACTTGGAGCAGGAAAATCAGATGCTGATTTTCCCGCAGTTGGTTTTGAGGGCGATGGCAACGAGGATCTGGAACATCTTCGCGACATGGCCAGCGAAGCGCCGGTGATCCGGCTGGTGAACGCCATGATTGCGTCGGCGGTGGAAAAGCGCGCCAGCGATATTCACATGGAGCCGTTTGAAAAAGAATTCCGCGTGCGCTTTCGCGTGGACGGCGTGCTGGTGAATCAGGACCCGCCGCCGCGCGAGTTTAAGGCCGCCATTATTTCGCGTGTGAAGCTGATGGCGCGCCTGAATATCGCCGAGCGGCGCCTGCCGCAGGACGGGCGCATCAAAGTAAAAACCGTGGGCCGCGAGGTGGATTTGCGCGTGTCTACCTTACCCACGCTTTATGGGGAAAGCGTGGTGATGCGGCTTCTCGATCGGTCCGCGGGAGATTTTTACGATCTGGAACGGCTGGGTTTTGACGCTCACATGTTGGAGCGGATGACATACTACACGTCGCTTCCGCACGGCATTTTTCTGGTGACCGGGCCCACGGGGAGCGGCAAATCCACCACGCTCTATTCCGCGTTGAAGCGGATCAATCACAGTGATGGGGAGAGCGGCAAAAAGATCATCACGATTGAAGACCCGGTGGAATACCAGATGGACGGTATCAATCAGATTCACGTGAATACGCAGATCGGGTTGACGTTTGCCCAGGGGCTGCGGCACATTGTGCGCCAGGATCCCGACATCATCATGATCGGCGAAATTCGCGATCGCGAGACCGCGGATATTTCTATTCGCGCCGCGCTGACGGGGCATTTCGTGTATTCAACTTTGCACACCAATGACGCGCCCAGCGCCATCACCCGGCTGTCCGATATGGGTGTGGAAAATTACCTGATGACCAGTTCGCTGGTGGCGGTGTTGGCGCAGCGGCTGGTGCGGGTGATTTGCGCGCACTGCAAGATTTCCGCGGGTACGGTGATGGCCCCGGATGGTGCGATGATACCGGCGTTCAAGGGCGCTGGTTGCGAGCAGTGCTTTCACACCGGCTTTCGCGGCCGTGTGGGGATTTTTGAGTTGATGGAGCTGAACGAAGAGCTGCGCAGCAGCATTATGCGCAACGAAGACGCGGGCAAGCTGACGGCCATTGCGCGCCGCAACGGGATGCGAAATTTGCGGGAGGACGGTTGGGAAAAGGTGCGGCGCGGCGTCACCACGGCGGATGAAGTGACGCGGGTTACGCAGGAATTTTAGTCCCATTTGGAAACCACACATGGCATCGGCATACTTTTTTCGGGCGGTAGCGGCGGATGGGAAGCTCCGCACGGGCACGCTTTCGGCCGAAACCGTTCGCCAGGTGGCGGCGGAGTTAAAACGTCAGGGGTTGATTCCGGTTTATGTGGGTCTGGAACAAAAAAGCGGTTTTGCGTTTTCGCTCCCTTCGTTCAACGGCAATAAACGCCGGGATGTTCTGTTCTTCACCCAGGAACTTTCCACGCTTTTGAACGCCGGTGTTCCGGTGGATCGCGCGCTGACCATTACGGCGGAACTCACGCAGCAGGGCGAATTTCGTTCCGTTGTCCTGGATATTTTGCGCGTGTTGAAGGGCGGACGGAGCCTGGCCGATAGTCTGGCCACCCACCCGCTGTATTTTCCGGACCTCTACACCAATATGGTGCGAGCGGGCGAGGCATCGGGGTCACTGGCGCAAATTTTCGAAAGGCTGGCGGAGTTTGAACGTACGCGCGACGATCTGCGCGGATACATCGTCAGTTCGTTGATTTATCCCGGGCTATTGTCGTTGGTGGGGATTGGATCGATTTTTGTTTTGCTGGAATTTGTGGTGCCGCGCTTCGCGCTGATTTTTTCGGATCCGCGCATCGTGGTTCCCACGCCTACGCTGATCATGCTCGAAGCCAGCAAGCTGCTGCAGAATTACGGACTGGCGGGGGCGTTCGTGTTGGCGGCGGCCATCGCGGGGTTTGTGGTGTACATCAAAAGTGTCGAGGGCAGCCTATGGTGGGATACCACGCGGTTGCGCATTCCGATTCTAGGTGACGCACTGCGCAAAGCCGAAACCGCACGCTTTGCGCGCGCCATGGCAACCCTGGTTTCGGCGAGCGTGCCTTTGGTGCAATCGCTGACGATTGCGCGCGGGATTCTGAATAACAAACGCATTGCGGGGTCACTTGACCAGGTGATTCAAGGCGTGAAACGTGGCGAAGGGTTGGCGGGACCACTGCAAAAAGCGGGGCAGTTTCCACCGCTGGCCGGGCATTTATTGAGCGTCGGGGAAGAGACCGGCCACCTGGACGCCATGTTCAATCGCATGGCGGATATTTACGACAGCGAAACGCGCACGGCCATCCGGCGCTTCACTTCGTTATTTGAACCGTTGATTATTTTAGTGATGGGCCTGGTGATTGGAACGCTGATCCTGAGCCTGATGATGGCGATTACGAGTATTAATGATGTGGCGGTGTAACCATGAAACGAATTCTTAGAACGAAAAAATCCGAACGCGGCGTCACCCTGATTGAAATGATGGTGGTGGTGGTGATCATCGCGCTGTTCGCGGCGCTGGTGGGGCCGCGCATGCTGGGCCAGGCTGACAAAGCGAAACGCACCGCCGCGCGGCAGCAGATTCAGAATTTCAGCACAGCGCTGGGTGCGTATCATTTGGCAACCGGTACCTTTCCTGCCACTGAACAAGGATTGAACGCCCTGCGGGTGAAGCCTGAGGGAATTGAGCAACAGGCTTGGGACGGGCCGTATTTGCAGGGCGATATTCCGGTGGACCCCTGGGCGCATCCTTATCAATACAAATTTCCCGGCGAACATGGCGACGAGCCTGACATCATTTCTCTGGGCGCCGACGGGCAGCCGGGCGGCGAGGGCAACAACGCGGATATTGTCAGTTGGAGTAATAAATAGCTTGAAACGGAATTCGCAGCGCGGCATCACGCTACTGGAGATGATGATCGTCACGGCGATCATCGCCTTGGTGGCGGGCTTGTCGTTCCCCTCTGCCGCAGCCGGGTTGGAGCAGATGCGTTTGCGCTCGACTGGCGATTCGATGGTTAGCTTTCTGAACACGGCCATTGATCGCGCGCAGCGCAGGCAGCAGGTGATCGAAGTATGGATTGCGCCGCAAGACGGGGTGCTGATTGCGCGGTCGCCCGACTTGGAATTTTCGCGAAAGCTGGAAGTGCCGGCGGGGTTTCGCATTTCACAAATCCAACCTTTGGCCTCCGCCAACCCAACCCAAGCGCGCCGCTTCTTGATGTATCCAGGTGGGACGGTGCCGCGCCTGGCGATTGAGATTGCCAGCTTGAGCAACCAAAACCGGCGGCGCTATGTGAGCGTGGATCCGCTCACCGGCCAGCCTTCGGCGCATGCGGGGAGGCTGCCGTAATGCGCATGCCAAACAAGACAGCCGGCTTCACATTGCTGGAAGTGCTAGTGGCCACGTTGATCATGGGCATTGCGGTATCCGGCGTGATGAGCGGCATTGCGGGTGCGGCGCGCAACGCGGCGCGGCTAACGGATTTCGATCGGGCGACATTGTTGGCGAAACAAAAGATGGACGAATTGTTGATGGACCGCGCGGCGGCGCGCAATCAACGTATTGAGGGCGCTTTCGCGCCCGTCACCTCGTCTGCCAGTACATCATCCGGCTGGGTGCAATCAGGCTGGACGGCCACCGTGTCACCATTCGAGGCCGTTCCCGGCGCGGGCAACGGATTTTGGGCCGTGGACCGGGTGGCGCTGGAAGTCTGGTGGGTTACCCAGGATCAGGCTCGGCACAGTTTTTCGCTGGAAGGTTTTCGCAGAAACGTTTTGCAGCCGGGGGACCGGCGGTTCTGATGCGAGCGATGCGAATCACCAAAGGCAGTTCGCAGAAAGGCGTCACGCTGATTGAACTGATCATCGCCATTTCGCTGGTGGCGATGCTTTCTGGCGGGTTGTTGACGTCGATGCGCACCACTCTGGGCACCAGCCAGCGCATAGAACAACGCTTGACCGCCAATCGCCGGACCATGAACGTGCAGCAAATCATCAGCAGTCAAATGAGCGCGGCCATGCCGGTGAGCGGGCTGTGCATTTCGTCCGATTCGACGAAACCCAATGCAGTGGTTCCCTTCTTCTATGGCACCGCGACTTCGGCGCGCTTCGTCACCAGCTATTCCATTGCTGAAGGGGCGCGGGGTGTGCCGCAAATCGTGGAGTATCAGGCGCGGCCATTGCCAAACGTGGCGAACGGCCGCATGCAACTCGCGCTGGCGGAGCATCCTTATACTGGGACTGGTAGCACGGCCGCGTATTGTAATGACCTGCAGCCCAGGCCGGTGGAATTAACCGCCAACGCATTGGTGTTGGTGGACGATCTGGCCGCCTGCCACTTCTCCTATCATTTGCCCTACGACACTTATGTCTACAAAGAAACTCCGTGGGTGGCGGCATGGGACGGCCGGCTGACATCTTTGCCCGCCGGGATGAAGATCGATCTGGTGGCGGCGGATCCGGCGCTGGTGAGACTGTCATTGTTTTCGATTACCCCGTTTTCGATTACCGCGCCGATGCGCGCGGACCGCAACGTGATGGCCCAATACTCCGATGGCAATTAGACGGTTTACAATTCGGAGCAAATGCCAGCGCGGCGGCGCGCGGTATCAAAAAACGCAGCGCGGCGGCGCGCTGCTCACCGTGCTGTGGCTTTCCGCCGGGTTGGCGGCGATTGCGTTTTCGGCGGCGACCACGGTGCGCTCGGAAACCGATCGCGTGTCCACATCGGCGGATGGCCTGCGCGCGCATTATCTGGCGGAAGGGGCGGTGGAACGCGCCATTCTGTGGTTGAACTGGGGTTATGGCGGCAACGTCAGCGTGAATCCGGCGACAGCCGTTGCTGGTGGCGCCGGGTTGCCGCGCTTCTGGAAATTTAATCAATCGCGCCTCAGCATGGCGTTCCCCAGCGGTGATGCGACGGTAGACGTGATTCCGGAAACCGCCAAGTTCAACATCAATTCCATCAGCGCGGAGGATTTGTACCGCGTCGTGCTTTCGGTGGCAGGCGATTCGAACCTGGCCCATCAGATTGCAGACGCAATGGTGGCTCGGCGGACGTTTTCAGCAACAGCTTCGGCGCCCGTTCCGTCCTTTTCGGTGCCAGCCACGTCTTTACCAGGTACCGGCTTGTTTCAAGAGACAGAAGAATTGCTGCAGGTATCTGGCGTGACTCCCGAACTATTCTTTGGCAATTATATAGCGGATGAACAAGGCCGCCTGTATGCCCGCGGTGGTCTGCGCGATTGTCTGTCGGTATGGGGCGCGCAGGGTCCGTTTGATGTGAATACGGCCAGTCCGGCGCTGATGGAGGCGATTGGCACGCAGTCGGATGTGGTGAATTCCATCGTCGCGCGGCGGCAGAAGCAACCGTTTGCCAGCATCCAGGAAGTGAAAGATATTTTGGGTAATGTTCCCTTGAATCGTTTGACGTTGGGCGGGGGATACAGTTTGTACACGCTGCGGGCCACGGCGCGTTTGCGCAAACCGGATGGAACCTATTCAGAGGTACTGCGCACTGCCGGAGCGACGGTGAAGTTGCTGGACCAGCGCAAACAACAGCAACCCCCCGTCGTTTTGCGTTGGTACGACGATGCTTGGTCGCAAGCGGTGGTGCCGCCCTTCCCGGGCATGCTTGTGACGGGCGGCAACGGGGTGGGGCAGCCTGGCTTCAGCGGAGCACAATTGCAACAACCAGGAGTGGCCCCATGAGTGTTTTGCGCCGTTGGCGCGCTTTTGGTTCGGGTGTGGGCATTGAGATTGCAGGCGCGCCGGGCGTGGAATCGCTGCGGATTGCGCTGGTGAAAGTCAGTTCGGGTTCGGTGCGTGTGCTGGATCAAATGGTGGTGGCGGATTTTGAGCACCACGCCGCGGGGGTTTGGGGAACGGAATATTCAGGGTTGCTCCGCAAGCACGGAATGGGTCACGTCGCGGCCACGGTTCTATTGCCGCGCCGCGATGTGATCGTCCGCCAACTGGCGTTGCCGGGCGTTGAAGAAAAAGACTTGGCGGCAGCGGTTGGCTTTCAACTCGACGGTCTGCATCCCTATCGTGAAGAGGATGCCACCGCGAGTTGGGCGCGTTTATCCGATGGCACCACGGTTTTGGTGGCCATCACAAAGCGTTCGTTGCTCGATCACTATCGGACGTTGTTTGCGGAGGCGGGCATTCGCATCAGCGGGTTTACTTGTTCGGCGGCCGCGCTGTACTCGGCGCGGCGGTTGACGGGCACGGCGGAGCCCGCGGAAATATTGGCGGTTTCCGCAGGGGATTCGCAAATCGAAGTTTACGGCGAAAGCGCCTCGCGGCCAGTTTTTTCGGCGGTGTTTTCCACCGTGTTTGATGGTGATGCCGAACGTGCGGTGGCCCAGGCCGCGGGTGAGTTGCGCCTCAGCGAGCAGACGCCGGTGCATCGCATCGGCGAAATAGCGAACCTGGCAGATACGACAGACGACGCGCCTGCGCTGGCCAGTGTGGCGGCGCTTAACTCGGCTTGCCCTTCGCTGTCGCTGCCCTTGAATCTATTGCCGGAGGAATTCCGGCAAACCAGTTCGCGGGCGGCGGGTGTTCCGGCGGCGATTCTGGCCGCGGCGGGTGTGCTGCTATTGGGCGCGCTCTACTATTTGCCCAGCTATCAAAAAGAAAAATCGCTGGAGAGTTTGAATGCGGAAATCAGCAAAGTAACTCCCGCCGCCAATCGCGCGGTGGAGTTGGACAAGCAAATCAGCACCACACGCCAGAATACTTTGCTGCTGGACGAAATTCGCGGCCGCTCCAAAGCAGACATGGATGTGCTGGGTGAGCTGACGAAAATTCTGCCGCCACCCACTTGGTTGAACTTGCTGGAGCTTTCGCGCACACAAGTTTCTTTCAGTGGAGAGGCCGCCCAAGCCGCGCCCTTATTGGGTACGGTTGACGCTTCGCCTTTGTTTGAAGGATCCGAATTCAGTTCCGCGCCGGTGCGCGTGAAGGATGGCGAGGCGTTTCGTATCCGGACCAACCGGCAGCTGAGCGCGGGACCGGCGGTGTTGAGTAAGTTGGACACGAAAGGAATACCGGCCCAATGACCATCACGCCCCGCGACCGCCGCGCACTTTCCTGGCTGGGCGTCAGCGCACTGTTATCTCTGGTGGTCTATTTCTGGCCCGATTCCGCGGGTGCACCTACGGTTGGCGCCACGAATAACGATCCTGCTGCCCTTGCGGCGCGCCTGGCGAAACTGCGCGCATCGGCCGCCACTGTTCCGGCGAAAAACGACGTCCTTAAAAAAGTCAACGCCGATCTTGCACTGCGCGAAAAAGGTTTGATTAAGGCTGACACTGTCCCGCAGGCGCAAGCGCAATTGATGCAGATCATCCGCCGGACGATGCAAGCCGAACGGCCGGCGCTGGAGATTCGCTCCACCGAATTAAATGGCGTGAAACCCATTGGAGACGGCAGCTATGGCGAGGTGAGCGTAGCAGTTCAAGTGGATTGCAAGGTGGATCAACTGGTGAACTTATTGGCCGCGTTGCCCGCGCAGCCGGAACTGATCGCGACGTCTGATTTACGCATTATTTCCTCCAACGCGCGGGAAAAAACGGTGAACGTGCGGGTGACCATCTCGGGTGTGGTCTCGCCTAAACTGCTTCCGCAGAAGGCGAAACCGGCGGCGCAAAAATCCAAACCAGCGGGGGCGGCGTAGAACGTATGAATCGCAATATGCTTTTGCTGAACGGTGTTTTGCTGGTGCTGGTGGCGGCGCTGGGTTTCACCTTGCGCGAACATTGGCTGTCCGCCCGCCAGCAGGAAAACGAAATGCTGCAGCGGCAGACTCAGGTGCCGCCGGTGATTCCGCCGCCCCCGTTGCCGCCCGCAAAGAGTGTCACGCCCGCCCAATATTTCGAAGTAGCGGACCGCACTTTGTTTTCGAAGGACCGCAATGCAACGGTGATTCAGGATCCGCCGCCGCCACCGCCGCCCGCGCCGCCGATGCCGGACCTGCCTTACTATCACGGACAGATGTCGCTGGGTGATCCCATTGTTCTTTTGAGCAATGCCAAAATTTCCCAGCGCAGCTATCGCGCGGGCGAAAGCATCGGCGAGTTCAAGGTGATCCGCTTCGACCGCGATCGCATTGCGTTCGACTGGAAAGGCAAAACAGTGGAGCGGGCGCTGGCGGAGTTACGCCTGAAAGAAACGGCGCAAACCGCGCAAGCGGGGGCCGTTCCCTCCGGTGCCCCGGCGGGAGCAGTAACCCCGCCAGCACCCGGCCCGGTGGCCTCCGCGTCGGCGTTCACGCCGGCCAAGGCTCTCAGCACTACGATCACAAGCGTGGGCAACAACGACAGCAATAGCGGCGGCGACTCCGTGTTAGGCCCGGAGCTCAGCGCCACCGAGCGGGCCTGCGTGGAAGCGGACACCTCCGCCTCAGGCGCGGTTCATTCCGGATATAGAAAGGTTTCCATGATGACTCTATTAGGACCGGTTTGCTATTGGGTGAAACAACCGTGATGCTACGATCGCTATTTACTGTTGCTGGGTTGGCCGCGGTTGGGCTCGGCGTACAAGCGCTGGCCCAAGCTCCGCCTGCGGCAACCCAGCCGGCCATCACAGCTCCTGCCATCACACCCATCGGCAACCTGCAACTGCAGAACGCATCGCTGGTGGAGGTGGTGGACCAGTTGGCGCGGCAGTTGCGCATCAACTACATTCTGGATCCGGCGGTGAAGGGCGGCGTGACGCTGAACACCTACGGCAACGCGGCCAATATCGATGCGCGCAATTTATTGGAACAGATTCTTCGCATCAACGGTGCAGCCATGGTGAAGGAGGGCGAAATCTATCGCATCGTGCCAATGAAGGACGCGCCGCGCCTGCCGCTGGCCGCGCAAATCAACGCGCGCGATATCCCGGAAGACGATCAGCTGATGCTGAATCTGGTGTTCCTGAAGTACGTCACGGTGGAGGAAATCACCAAGATTCTGGGCGAATTTTCCGGGCAGAATTCGTCCATGTACTCCTATACGCCGGCCAATCTGTTGTTCATTTTGGACAGCCGCCGCAACATGCGCCGAACGATGGAGTTGGTTTCGTTGTTCGATAGCGACACCTTCGCCAATCAGCGGGTGCACTTGTTTGAACTGCGCGACACCAAGCCATCGGACATGGTGAAAGACATGGAAAGCGTGTTGAAGGCGATTTCGCTGGATGGCAAAAACTCCACCGTGCGCTTTCTCCCGGTGGATCGCATCAATACTTTGATAGCCGTGGCCCCGAATCCAGGCGTTTTCGACACCATTGAAGAGTGGCTGAAGAAATTGGACGTCCCGGCCAAAGCCACGGCCGGGGCAGCCAGCGAGAATCACGTGTACCGCCTGCGCTATGGCCGGGCGGAGTGCATTGCCATCGCACTGAATCAGCTCTACGGGATTGGCGGCGGTTACGGAAATGGCTACGGAAACGGCTATGGCAACAGCCAGTTTGGCGGCGGCTATCAGGGAGGTTACCCGGGCGCATACGGCAACGGCGGCGGTGGCGGAGGGTTCGGCTATCCCAGTTCGTCGGCCGCCGTTTCCTCGTACGGAAACAACAATGCCAGTACTTATGGAAACGGAAACAACTTCAATAACCAGTTCGGCGGACTGGGCGGATGCGGCAACATGGGTATGGGCGGTGGCACGGGGATGGGCATGGGCGGTGGCGGCTACGGCTACCCTACTTTCGGAGGATACGCCGCGCAAGTTCCCGCTGGCGCCAACGCCACTCTGCTGGGTCCGGCTGCCACTGCGAATCCGGTGCAAACACCCGGCCAGACATTCGGCCAAACGCCTGATGGCAAACCATCCGTCCGCATTGTGGCCAATCCGCTGGACAACGCCTTAATTGTCCAGGCCACGCCGGAGCAGTACCAGAGCATTCTGCGCATTTTGAAGGATTTGGACGTGCCGCCGCGGCAGATTCTGCTGGAGGCGAAAATCTATTCGGTGGATTTATCGGGCACCTTCGCGGGTGGCGTCATTTCCACTCTGGCCCGGCAAAAGGGCGCTACCCCCGATTTAGGCTTGCTGGGGTCCCTCAGTTCGGGCGGTGTCGGGCTCACAATGGGAGCCATTGTGGGCCGAGGCAAGGATCTCCTTTCCACCTTGAACCTTTCAGAAAACCGGGGCCGCACGCGCATCCTGTCGGAGCCCAGCCTGATCGCCACCGACAGTATTCCGGCCACCTTGAATGTGGGCACGCAGGTGCCGGTGCAGACTTCCACCTCCAGCGTGACGCAGGGTTCGGCTACGGTTGTGAACAGCATTTCCTCGCAAAACACAGGCGTTACGCTGCAGGTAAATGCCCGCGTGAATCCATCCGGCGTGGTCACGCTGATCATCAATCAGGAAGTGAGCTCGCCGGTTGCGGGCGGGGCCGCGCTCACCCCATCGTTTGATCAGAAGGTGATTCAGACCCAAATCACGGTGCAGGACGGCGATACCATTGCGATCGGCGGCCTGATCAGCGAAAGCGATATCAAAGGCAGTAGCGGCCTGCCCTATCTTAGCCGCATTCCCTACGTGGGAATGCTTTTCGGCAGCCAAAATACGTCGCATTCACGTTCGGAACTGATCATATTCATGACGCCGCACGTCATCTTCGATGAAAGCGATCTGATCGAGGCCAGCAACGAGCTCCGTGACCGGGTAAAGAAGCTGCGCAAGTACGTAAAAGAACTTTAACAGGACTCCGCTACTTTGACTTCACGGGTGGCCCGTCAGTCCCTGTAACTTTAGGCTTGACTCATAGCAGTCCCAGATGGTATCAATAGAACTGTCTATCCCTGCGGTCCTGGGGTGTATGGCAGTAGCGAGTACGAATCGTTGATTAAGAATCGCGGTTAGAAATTGCGGTCGGGGACTTCTACTATCAGATCTTCCCGCGAGCACGAGCAACAAACATTGCAGTACAATGATGGCAGTACGACGAAGGCAGTACGACAGCGAAGCAATACTGAAGAAACAAGAAAAACAGTTATCCAAGAGAAGTCAGTCAAGATGAGCAGCAGTAACATCAACGTCGTCGAGCGGAAGTCAGCCAGTTGTGAAGTACGGCTGGGAAGCTCGATTTTCGTGGGACAAGCGAATCGCAACGCATGAACTACGGAAATCACGAATTGAGGCTCAGGTTGAACAGAAGAACTTCCATCAATTCAATTCCACAATTTCACAAGGAGAAGGAAATGGCAGATTTTCGCAAAGCATTATACGCGTTCGCCCTGGTAGTCCTTATCGTAGGGATTACCGTTCCGGCCAGCGCACAGAGTACACCAACGTGTAACGTTTTCTCGCCCAACTCGATCATGAGAGCGGAAAGCTACACCGATTTGATGGGAGACTTGCTGATTCAATGCACCGGTGGCACCCCGACGGCCAATGGCCAGGCTGTGCCCGCCGTAACCTTGACGCTGTTCACGGACGCGCCTGTTACCAGCAAAATCACCGATCCGACGCCCACCAGCCAGACCGCTTTCACCGAAGCGCTGGCCATTGTAGATGAACCGAACTCCTCGTTCGCTTTCAGCGCAGCCATCCCGGCGCAGAAAAGCCCCGTGCTGCCTTGCGGCGCGGTTGCTGCTCCCTATGATGCGAACAGCCTTGGCGTTTGCAGCATCGTATCCACCGGCGTCGCGGGTGCAACCTACAACGGAAGCGCCGGCCATCCGAACGTGTTCCAGGGCCGCTTGCTGCCCAACACGGGCGGTACCGGTATCCAGTTCGTCGGTATGCCGATCGACCCTCCGGGCCCGGGCAACACCCTGCTGATCCGCATCACCAACATCCGCATCAACTCGGTTGCGGTCACCGGTGGTAACGTCGGCAATGCGAATAGCGGTCTGGTTCACGCCACCATCGGCGCCACCACCCCGAACTCGCTGTCGTTCCTGAATAACACCGTGCAGACCTCCACCATCCGTAACGGCTTGCTCAGCGTCTCCGGCACCACCGCTGGTCCGTGGCCGCAGTGCAACCCCGGTACTTCCGGTGGCAGCATCACGGTAGTCGAAGGTTTCCCGTCTGCTTTCAAAACCCGCAACTGGGCCAATATGCAAGCCAACGGCTTGCCGAACGCGGCCTCGGACTGGGTTTACCAGGGCACGGTCGTCAACCCGGCGGCTGACTTGAACCAAAACGTTCCGGGCGCCTTCTACGCGACCGAAAGCGGCTTCATGTATCCGGGCAGCAATGCTTTCGATCCCACTCCGCAGAACGCCCCGGTTGGCACCACGCCAACGCCGGGCACTGCGACCACCATCAATGCCTCACCGGCTTTCTCCACGCCTTTCCCCAGCACTGGTACTGGGATGAGCGCGGCTGGAACGGTTAGCAACGGTACGCGCTTCGTGTTCGTGTTCAGCAACGTGCCGGTTGGTAGCCGCGCCACCGTACCTGCCACTGTGCAGCTGCGCAACGCTCAAGCCAACGCGGTCGTCATCACTGGTGTGATGGTAAACGTTGCCGGCGCCGATGCCAATGGCGCGGGTGGCGCGATCAATACCACCACCGCCGTAGCGCTCTCGGAAACCGGCTCCACCGCGGTTATCTATGAAGTGCTGTTCTCCAACTTCATCGCCATCGAGTCGGCCACCGTACCGGTGACCATCAACCCGTTGGTGAACCTGGGTGCGAATCCTCCGGTGAATGGCAGCCCGCAGATCGGCGTAACCGCCGTGGCGCAGGCCGGCTTTGCTCCGTTCTACGCTCCTGGTGCCACCCCGAATCCGGGCCTGACGCAGCCGTTGTACCCGCTGACGGGTGGTCTGCCGATCCCGCGTTTCGTGAACAACCTGAGCAGCACCTTCAACCTGTTCAGCTTCACCAAGTGCGCTTGCGACCTGTTGTTCCCCTGGGTCGTCGGTGACGGTCAGTTCACTACCTCGATCGTGGTAGCCAATACGTCGAGAGATCCGGGCGCGGCGTTCAGCTTTACCGGCGCTCCCCAAACCGGCCGCGTGACGTTCTGGTACTACGGAACCACGAAGAGCGCCTCCGGAAGCGCGATCAGCGCCATCGATGTGACTGGCGCCGGCGCTTCAGGCACCAGCACCAACTTGGTTGATGCAACCTATGTCCCGCAGCAGAGCAGCATCCTGATCCCTGCCGGGTCCTACATCGCAACGGTAGTCAGCCCCAGCGCGGCTGGCGACACCTCGGATACCGCTTTGGGCGCCGGTAAAGGCAACGGCATCAAGAAACTGCCGGGTAACTTTGCTGGATATGTTATCTCCCAGGCTGAGTTCCGTTACTGCCATGGTGTAGCTTCGATCAACTCGAACATTCCTGGCTTTGGTGTTCAGACCTACATCGGTTTGGTGATGGACAACAACATCTTCAACACCCTGACACCGCGTACCACCAACCTCGGCGAGAACTTCGAGCAGTAAGAAGTTCGCAGTCGATACAAACACGAACGAAAAGGGGGAGGGCCTCGGCCCTCCCCCT
>JANXYJ010000192.1 GCA_025350105.1 Terriglobia bacterium
TTCTGGTCCCGTTGGAGGCCAAGTGCAAAGTACCGGTCGTCTCCAGCACTCCACATGCGCTGATGAATGCAGTGCGCATGGCGGGAGTCAGTCCACGGGCAACGGGTTTCGGCAGCGTTCTGGCAAAAGCGTAATTACATATGCGCATCCAACGTGCAGCTCTTGTATCGGCAGCGCTTTTGCTGATCGCCGGTGTCGCGATTAGCGCGGAGGTGGATCTGAACAATCCTACCGGCAAATCCGGTGTGTTCATGGTGGACAAACTGGGTGCGCACATCCGGTTCTTCGATCCGGCGACTTGGAAGGAAATTTCCAACTTTGAAGTGGGCGTGAATCCACACGATTTTGTACTGACCGCCGATCACAGAACTGCTTACGTACCCATCTATGGCGATGGGGTCTACAATCGCAATCCGCATCCAGGCCATGAAATCGCCATCATCGATCTGGTAGGGCGCAAGCTGGCGGGGACCATCGATATTTCGCCTAACGTAGCCCCGCACGGTATTCAGATCGATTCCAAGGGGATGATTTACGTCACCTGCGACATCAGCCGCAAGCTGCTGGTAATCGATCCAAAGGCAAAGAAGATTGTGGACGCCATCGATAACGAGGGCACAGGCCACTGGATCGGCATCCTGCCGGACGCCAGCAAGATTTACGTCACGAATAAGAAAGATAAGCTTTTCGTGAGTGTGATCGATTTGAAGACGCGTAAAATCGTCACACGGATTCCCACGCCGGGCGGCACCGAAGGCGTAGCGGTTTCGCCCGACGGCAAACGCGTTGTCGTGATGGACAGCACCGAACCGGTCATGATGGTGATCGACCCGGCGACGGACACGATCATTGATCGCGTTACCTTGAAAGACAATACCCGGGCGGCTTACAAAGTAAAGTACAACCTGGACGGAAGCAAGATCCTCACCATGACCCTGGGCGGAGCGTTCGTCAACCTGGTTGACGCAACAGATCTGCACGGCGAGCAAAAAGTATTGACCGTGGGCAAGGACCCCATGGGCTTTGCTTTTTCACCCGACGGCAAACTTGCGCTGGTGGCCAACCACGGCGACGGAACGGTCTCGGTAATCGATATGAAGGAGTGGAAGGTGGTCAATAACTTCCACGCCGGCACGGGAATTGAGACGCTGTCGTATTACTAACTGTCGTATTACTGACTGTCGTATTACTAAATCGTAGGAGCTCCGACGTCCACGCCACAGTCCAATCCCAATGACGAGGAGAGCACAACAACATGGACAGCACGGGACGCTTCAGTAGTCTGTTTACCCCGTCCCTACAAACCAAGGTGATTGGTGGGTCGTAAAAGCTATTGCCGCCGGGCGATCCGTTAAGGCGTATCAGTAAGAGTCGATCTGATCCCACAACAGACAATCCGTTAGGTACCTCAAAAACGCGATCGCATCGCCAACAGTCGCTCCGGGGCGTATCGTCGGCCACTCCGAGATTGGCCTGAAACGGCGTTCCTGGAAAATAACTAACCAGCATCCGCGCAGCTATCCGCAAAACTGGTACCCGGCGCCGTTCTGTACTACGCCCGCTTCCCCCTGCCGTGATTCGTGCGCTCACACCCGACCCCACAACACAATCTCCCATCCCCTCAACCACTTCAAGGATTTCCCGGCGAGCATTGTCCCCACCGCCGCTTACATTGTGGTCAAGAAGTTCGGCGCTCATCCATTCGGAGGGCCGGGCCGCCTGATCGGAAATCCTAGGAAATATTCGTGAGGGCTTCGCTATATGCAGAGCGGTGGATCGTCCCGTCGAGACCAGTATCGACCCCTATGTTGCTGCGGGTTAGATGTAGCCTCCCGTAATTGCCGGAGTAAAACCAGCAATCGCATGGTCGTCGTCGCGTGGTTCAGCGGCGGAGGCGGTGCGCGGCGCCGTTAAAGAAAAACAACTCCGACCGCGAGCAAATGAAGCGGTTACAAAAAGAGCGATCGAATGCCAGTGCAACTGGGGGATAATCAGCGGGAAGCAAGTTCCGCAGCTCAAACAGCACAACTCAAAACAGTACTGGCGTATTGCGTCCGCTTCAGCGATAATAATCGGTTTACCCCATCCCCACAGGAGCTACATTATTTAGATGGCCAAAATCAAGGTCGCTACCCCTGTCGTCGAGATCGACGGCGACGAGATGACTCGCATTATCTGGCAGTGGATTCGCGAGCGTTTGATTTTGCCCTATCTGGATATCGATCTGAAGTACTACGATCTCTCGATCCAAAAGCGCGACCAGACCAACGACCAGATCACCATTGATGCGGCCAACGCAACGCGTCACTATGGGGTAGCCGTGAAGTGCGCCACCATCACTCCCGATGAAGCGCGAGTAACGGAATTCGGTTTGCAGCAAATGTGGCGCAGCCCCAACGGGACCATTCGCAATATTTTGGACGGAACTATCTTTCGCGAGCCGATCATTTGCAAAAATGTTCCGCGCATCGTCACCCACTGGGATAAGCCCGTGGTGGTCGCTCGCC
Organism: Terriglobia bacterium; assembly: GCA_025350105.1. Lineage (GTDB taxonomy): Bacteria > Acidobacteriota > Terriglobia > Bryobacterales > Bryobacteraceae > Palsa-187. Next base: position 2,508 of record JANXYJ010000192.1, read on the forward strand.
ATGGTTTTGCCGATCAATATCGCGCGACGGATTTTCAATTTCCCAGCGGCGGAACACTGAAGTTGAGTTGGTCTCCCCATGACGGAGGGCCGGGCATTGAACGCGAAATCGCAAAAGTAAACGGCGCGGGCGTGGTGCTGGGCATGTTCAATCTGGATGAATCGATTTCCGGATTCGCACGGGCGTGCTTCAACTATGCGCTGGACCGGCACTATCCGGTTTATCTATCGACGAAGAACACGATTTTGAAAGTGTACGACGGGCGGTTCAAAAATCTGTTCCAGGAAATTTTCGACCGCGAATTCAAAGCCCGGTTTGATGCCGCGAAGCTGACCTACGAACATCGTCTGATCGACGACATGGTGGCGGCCAATCTGAAATGGAGCGGCGGCTATCTGTGGGCCTGCAAAAACTATGATGGCGATGTGCAATCGGATACGCTGGCGCAGGGCTACGGGTCACTGGGCTTGATGACTTCGGTCCTGATGTCGCCGGATGGCAAGACGGTGGAAGCCGAAGCGGCGCACGGCACCGTAACCCGTCACTATCGGGCTCATCAGGAAGGCAAACCAACCTCGACCAATCCGATTGCGTCCATCTACGCCTGGACCCGTGGCCTGCAATACCGCGGCCGCATGGACAGCACACCGGACGTTGTGAAATTCGCCGACACGCTGGAAAAAGTTTGCGTCGACGTAGTGGAATCGGGCCGAATGACAAAGGATCTGGCAACCCTGATCAGCGCCGGCCACCCCTATCTCACCACGGAGGCATTCATGGATGCGGTGGACGGAGAATTAAAGAAACAGCTGGCCTAAATGAATCCAGAAGCACGCAGTCCGCTGGTGGGCGTCATCATGGGGAGCAAATCCGATTGGCAAACCATGAGCCACGCCACCGAAATCCTGGAAGACTTCGGCATTGCGTACGAAGCCAAAATTGTTTCGGCACACCGGACGCCACACTGGATGGCGGAATACGCAAGTAGTGCCGAACGGCGCGGACTGGAAGTAATTATCGCGGGGGCTGGCGGCGCGGCGCACCTTCCCGGCATGGTGGCCGCGCACACAGTGTTGCCCGTGTTGGGAGTCCCCATAGAGAGCCGCGCGCTGAAGGGAATGGATTCGCTGCTCTCCATCGTGCAAATGCCGGCTGGGATTCCGGTGGGGGCCCTGGCCATTGGCAACGCGGGGGCGGCCAACGCAGCGTTATTGGCAATTGCGATACTCGCCACCCATCACTTGGATTTGCGCGAGAGGCTGCGCGCCTTTCGGGTGGAGCAAACCGAAAAAGTATTGAACGATTCGCTGGAAGAATCGCAAGAAAACGCCGAGTAACTTTCGCGTGAGCAAGAAAATCATATTGCCCGGCGCTGCCATTGGCGTTTTGGGCAGCGGACAACTCGGCCGCATGTTCGCCATTGCGGCGCGGCGCATGGGCTATCGTGTTCATACGTTTTCGCCGGATTCCGATACGCCGACAGGGCAGGTCTCGGATGTGGAAATCGCGGCTTCCTACGACGATCTGGACGCCGTTCGCCGCTTCGCACAGTCCGTGGAAGTGGTCACCTTCGAGTTTGAAAATGTCCCTTCGGCGACGGCGCAAATCGCGGCCGAACACGCACCGGTAAGGCCCGCCGGATCGGTCCTTCATATCGCGCAAAACCGGATTCGCGAAAAAACATTTCTGGCCAAAGCTGGCTTTCCGGTAACACCGTTCCGAACGGTAGAGTCCTTTGAAGATTTGACTCAAGCTGTCACCGAATTGGGCACGCCCGCGGTTCTAAAGACCGCCGCGTCAGGCTATGACGGAAAGGGTCAAGTCCGCGTAACCAACGCAAATGCAGCAGCCGCTTGGGAGTCCATCGGGCGAGTTCCGGCGGTTTACGAAAGTTTTATCAATTTCGATCTCGAAGTTTCGGTGATCGCCGCTCGCGGTTTGGATGGGCGGCCGCTCGACTACGGCGTGATCGAGAACCGCCACACCAACTCGATCCTGGACGTGTCGATTTGTCCAGCCAACGTTTCGCCGGTTATCGAAAAGCAAGCGCGGCAAATTGCGCGCGACGTGATGGATGCTCTGGACGTCATCGGCGTGATGTGCGTGGAATTCTTTGTGGCGGGGGACCGCATCTATATCAACGAGCTTGCACCGCGTCCGCACAATTCAGGGCACCTCACTTTCGATGCCAGCATCACCAGCCAGTTCGAACAGCAGTTGCGAGCAGTTTGCGGATTGCCTCTGGGCTCAACCGGCTTGTTGCGCCCGTCCGCCATGGCAAATTTATTGGGCGATCTGTGGAGCGGCGGTGAACCCGATTGGGCTGCAGCGTGTGCACATCCCGCTGTAAAACTGCACCTCTACGGCAAGATGGAACCGCGCAAGGGCCGCAAGATGGGGCATCTGACGGCGCTGGCTGCGGATGCAAAAACGGCGCTGCAAAATGTTTTACAAGCCCGCGCGAAACTGACCAATTCCGTTCAACCCCTATAATCGAAGAGTGAGGATTGCATATCTAGATGCGTTTTCTGGCATCAGCGGGGACATGACGGTGGGTGCGCTGCTGGATGCGGGCTCTCCGGCGGAGCACGTCGCCGAGCAGGTAATCGACGCGCTGAAAAGCTTGGACCTGAACGCCCAATTCGAAGTGGAAAAGACCAAACGCGGCGGCGTGACGGCGTCGAAGTTTCATGTGCGTTTTGAATCGCAAGGGCATCCGCACCGCCACTTGAAGCCCATCTTAGCGATGATCGACAAAGCGCCGATCTCTGATCGCGCTAAACAGAATGCCTCCAATGTGTTTCGGCGTTTGGGCGATGCCGAAGCGGGCGTACACGGCGTCCCGGTGGAGAAAGTTCACTTTCATGAAGTGGGCGCGGTGGATTCCATCGCTGACATTGTGGGTGCGTGCGTCGCGCTGGATGTTTTGCGGATTGACGAGGTCCACACTTCTGCCATCAATGTGGGAAGCGGCACGGTGAATACCGAACACGGACTGCTGCCCGTGCCAGCACCGGCGACGGCGGCATTGTTGGTGGGCCGGCCCATCTATTCTCGCGGCCCGGCGATGGAAATGACCACACCCACGGGCGCGGCGCTGGCTACCACACTATCCGCTACTTTCGGGCCAGCACCAGCGATGAGCATCACCAGCATCGGTTATGGCGCGGGCACCCGCGACTTTACCGATCACGCCAACGTGCTGCGCGTCTTGATCGGTGAACGTTCAATGGCAACCGAGGCGACCGTGGTGAGCGTTCTGGAAGCCAATATCGATGACGCCAGTCCACAAGTGTTGGGCTATGCTCTCGATCGCTTGTTGGCTGCAGGGGCTTTAGACGCAACTCTATCGGCGTTGCAGATGAAGAAAAACCGGCCCGGCACATTACTGCGCGTGATTGCCAAGAGGGAAGATCAGGAAAGATTGGCAGACATTATTTTCGCCGAAACCACGACGCTGGGCCTGCGGGTCTATTCCGCGGAGCGACGCGTCGAGCAACGTCATATCGTCACCGTGGAAACCGCCTTCGGCGCGGTTCGCGTGAAAGTGTCTGGACATGGTTCCTTCGCGCCCGAGTATGAGGATTGCAAAACATTGGCCTTGAGCAGCGGGGCGCCGTTGCCCAAGGTGCTGGCGGCAGCCCAACAGGCGTATCTCAAAACCACGCGTCTCTGAGGGGACGCTCATCTGAAATTATCGAAATGAAGAAAAGCGATCAGTACTATCTCACAACTCCGATTTACTACACGAATGCAGCGCCGCACATTGGGCATGCCTACACCACGATTGCGGCGGACGTGATCCGGCGATTGAAGCGCATGCAGGGCTTCGACGTGATTCTGTGCAGTGGCACCGACGAGCACGGCGTGAATGTGGAGCGCGCCGCTGTTGCTGCGGGAAAGACTCCGCTCGACTATACGAATTTGATCTCTGAGGAATTTCGCCGGCAATGGGAAATCCTGGATCTGAAGATCGACCGCTTTCAGCGCACCACCGCGCCCAACCATGCCGAGGTGGTGCGCGATTTGTTCGAGCGGTGTTTGAAGAACGGCTACGTCTATAAGGGCCACTACTCCGGCCAATACTGCATCTACGACAATCTCTACGTTAATGAGGCCAAGGAAGGCGATCCCTGCCCGGAATGCGGACGCACCACCGAAACGGTTGCGGAAGAAAACTACTTTTTCAAGCTTTCGGCATTTCAGGACCGCCTATTGGAGTTGTACGAAAAGCAGCCAGACTTTATTTTGCCGGAAACGCGCCGCAACGAAGTGCTGGCCTTCGTCAAACAAGGACTGCAGGATCTTTCCATCACCCGTACCAGTATCAAATGGGGCATTCCCGTACCCAATGACGACAAGCACGTCTTCTACGTCTGGTTCGATGCACTCAGCACCTACCTGAGCGCCGTCTCGGGTGAAAACCGCTGGCCGGCGGATCTGCATTTGATCGGTAAGGAGATTGTGCGCTTTCACGCGGTGTATTGGCCCGCGTTTCTAATGGCGGCGGGTTTACCTTTGCCCAAACGCATTTTCGCCCACGGCTGGCTGCTGTTTGAAAACGACAAGATGAGCAAATCGCGCGGCAACATTGTCCGCGCCACGCCCATCAAAACCGTGCTGGGCACTGACGCGCTGCGTTATTTCCTGTTGCGCGAAGTTGTGTTCGGGCAAGATGGCAGCTTCAGTTACGACGCGCTGGTGGGCCGCTACAATTCGGATCTGGCGAACGGGTTGGGCAATCTGGCCAGCCGCACCGTTGCCATGATTCATCAGTACCGCGGCGGCATTGTGCCGGCAAGTGACGGTCATCAACAAGTGGCGCAGTCCGCCAAGGAATTAACAGGGGCCGCGCTGGATGCCTATGCCAAATTCGAATTCTCCAAGGCACTAGAATCGATTTGGAATTTGATCAGCACGGTTGATCGCATGATCGTGGAGCACGCGCCGTGGAAGCTGGCGAAAAGTACGGATCCAGTCCATGTGCAGGCAGTAAGCGACACGCTTTACACTGCGGCAGAGGCGCTGCGCATTGTGACGGCGCTGGTGAGTCCGGTATTGCCCGAAAGCGCGGCGAAGATCTGGGATCAGCTTGGTTTTGACACCTCGCTTGACGATGCCAGGGAATCGGATTTGCATTGGGGACACCTGCGCGCCGGCCAAAAACTGCGCGACGCTTACGGCGTTTTCCCGCGCGCGGAAGTTAAACCATCCATCGATCAAATGAAAGCCCTGGAAAAGGAAGAATACGCGCGGCAGCAGACTTTGCTGGGAAAAACCGTGGAAGCCGAAGCGCCAAAGGCAACCGATGCGCCGATTGCGCCCCTGGCGCCGGCGATCAGCATTGACGATTTCGTCAAAGTGGATCTGCGCGTTGGCCTGGTGAAGGCGGCGGCTCCCCTAAAGGGCACTGACAAACTACTGCATCTGCAGGTGGACATCGGAGAAGCTGAGCCACGCAGCATTGTGGCGGGAATCGCGCTGGCGTATAAGCCGGAAGAGTTGCTGGGCCGCAAGGTGGTGATCGTCGCGAATCTGGCTCCGCGGAAACTTCGCGGTGTGGAATCACAGGGCATGATCGTCGCTGCGTCTCTCGAAGGCGGCCTGCCGGTTCTGGCGGCGTTTCTGGAAGATGTACCCGTCGGGTCAAGGTTGAAATAGGTGTGAAGATCATCGACTCGCATTGTCATCTGGACAATGAACAATTCGACGGCGATCGCGAGGCGGTGATCGAGCGCGCGCTGGCCGCAGGCGTGGAACACATGCTGGCGATTGGCTCCGGTGATGGGCCGCCGGATTTGGAAGCTGGAATTCGCTTGGCGGATCGTCATCCATTTTTCTACGCGAGCATCGGCGTGCATCCGCATGACGCGGCCAAGGCTACCGCCGAAACCTACACGCGTTTGGCGGAGCTCCAGCAACATCCGAAGGTGGTCGCCGTCGGCGAAATTGGTTTGGACTATCATTACGATCATTCGCCCAGGGATGTCCAGCGCGCTGTCTTCGTGGAACAAATGCGCCTGGCCCGCGATGCCAAGATGCCGATCATCATTCATACGCGCGAGGCTTGGAAAGACACCTGCGATCTACTGCAACAACATTGGGCGGATTCCGGACTGGGCGGCATCATCCATTGTTTCTCCGAGGGCCCCATGGAAGCGGCGCAAGCGGTAGCACTGGGGTTTCACATCAGCTTCGGCGGCATCGTCACCTTTCCTAAAGCCACCGCCATACATGACGCGGCGAGACAAGTGCCGGCAGACCGGCTGCTGATTGAAACAGACGCGCCGTTCCTGGCGCCCGTACCGAAACGTGGAAAGCGTAACGAGCCGGGCTTTATCGTGGAAACGGCGCGGCGGCTGGCGGAGTTGCGTGGCGTCACGCCGGATGAAATCGCCCAAACCACCGCCGGCAATTTCCGGCGGTTGTGTTTGGACTAGACGGCTTGCTGGCGGTTCAATTGGGTTAAACTTAAAAATTCTCATGGCATTCGGCGACACATTCAGCAAGTTGGGGCAAACCTTGTCCGCGGTTGAGATTTTCGATTTGGTGCGCCACGATCTGGAGAAAGTGGAGCGTGAAATCGGACTGGAAACGGTCGCATCTGTCGAGGCCATCAACTACATCAATCAATATCTGCAGGCCGGCGGCGGAAAACGTCTTCGACCGATTTTGGTTTTACTCTCCGGACGGCTATTCGGCGAAACCACGCCGGCGCTGATTCGCATGGCGTCGGTCGTAGAAATGATTCACACCGCCACCCTGGTGCACGACGACGTGATCGATCTGGCCAAGACACGCCGCGGGCGGCCGTCGGTAAATGTCGTCTGGGGCAATCACACCTCGGTGCTTTCCGGTGATTGGCTGTACATGCAGGCCTTTCAAGTGGCCGTCCGCGAACGCCATTTCCCCACGCTGGACCTGCTGATTGGCCTCACACAAATGATGGTGGAAGGCGAGCTTCTCCAACTGGAACGCATTGGCAAAATCGGCGTCACCGAGGCCGACTACATGGAACTGATTGACCGCAAGACCGCCAGTCTTTTTTCCGCCTGCGCAAAACTAGGGGCCATGAGCGCCCGCGCCGGCGACGAAGCCGAAAATAGATTAGGCGAATACGCCTGGAACCTGGGAATTGCATTTCAGTTGGTGGACGATATTCTCGACTTCACCTCACGCGAGAAAATCCTGGGCAAGCCCGTAGGCAACGATTTGCGCGAAGGCAAAGTGACCCTGCCGCTGATCTACGCGCTGGAAGCCGCCGATGGCGAGGAGCGCAAGCTGATTGAAACCGTGCTGGCCGATGGCAATTACGATCAGGTTCCCTTCGGCAAAATTCTCAACCTCCTGAAGCGCCACCGCGGCATTGAACGGGCGCAGGAACGGGCGCAGGAATTCACCGAAAAAGCACGCACCATCATCGCGGAGTTCCCGCAATCGCCCTACCAAAAAGCGTTGCTGGCGGTGACCAACTTGGTTACCGCTCGCGATCGCTAATGCTGGTAGAGGTGATGCTGGCGGATGTAGTCCAGTACGCCGGCGGGCACGTCCTGGGAAGTTTCTCCGCGCCCAAGTGTGCGGCGAATTTCCGATGAACTCACCGGCAGGGCAAGTGTTTCCAGCCGGTGAATCACCGCATGGGGCGGCGGCGCAATTGCATGCCCGGGCCGGGCCACCACAATGAACTCCACGGCACCGACCACCTCCTGCCAGCGATGCCAGGTTGTGATTTCCTGAAAAGCGTCAGCGCCAATGATGAACATCAGCGGCGAAGGATTCAATTTCCCAATTGCCTGTTCGATGGTATCGATGGAGTAGCTTTTGTGGGTGCGATCCGCTTCCAGCCGCGAAGGCACAAAGCGTGGATCGGCCGCACACGCAATCTCCACCATTCGATAGCGATCTTCATACGTGGTGGCAATGCTTTTATGCGGTGGATTTGCCGCAGGAATGAACAACACCCGCTCCAACGCAAAGCGATTGGCGGCTTCCGCGGCCACCACCAGGTGCGCTTGATGGACCGGGTCGAAGGTCCCGCCAAACATTGCCATTCTAGCAGCGCTTTTCATGACAACAGCCGCAGCAGTTCCTCCTCCCGATCAATTTGCAGGCCGATCCGCAGCCAAAACAGCGGCAGCGGATCGACAATGCTGACGGCCTGTTCCGGCAAGTTCACCGCATCTTTTTCGGTGGTCACAATCGCTTGCGCGCCCGCCGCTTTCGCCTGCTGGGCGAATCGCGTGAGCTCCGCGGGGCGATAGGAATGATGGTCGCCGAAGTCCCACTTATATTTGACGTCCAGTTTCAGTTCATCGAGTGTAGCCCAAAATGAACGCGGGTTGCCCAGTCCGCAAAATGCCGAACACTTCCGAAACAGCTTGTCCAACGCGATGGCTTGACCGGATGCCAGATTCACCCATTCAAGCGGCACCACGCGGGAGCGAAAGATAGGAATACTGGGATTGATTTCGCGAAGCTTACGCTCCAGTCCCAAATTGGGGTGATCCAGATCGGATCGCGTCAAGACAATGGCGGTCGCGCGGCGCAGAGCAACGGCTGGTTCGCGGCTCCGGCCCAACGGAAACACGCCGCCGGCAAAGGGGTCCAGCGCGTCAATCAGAACCACGTCGTGCTTGCGTGCCAGTTTTTGGTGCTGGAAGCCATCGTCCAATAAAAACACATCCGGCGACATTCGTTTTTCGATTTTGGTGCCCGCCTTGAAGCGATCCCGCGCAATGCCAATGTGTGCGTGGCCGGAGCGAATGAACAACTGCGCTTCGTCGCCCGTAAGGTCCAGCGTAGCTGCCATGCCGCGTTTCACCAGAACAATGGGCTGGGCGGATTTGCGTTTGAACCCTCGCGTTAGAATCGCCGGATTGCGGCCCATCTCATGGAAACGGCTGGCCAGATGCGTCACCAGCGGGGTCTTCCCTGCTCCGCCCATGCTCAGTCCGCCGATGCTGATCACCGGCGCTTGCAAGGACCGCCGTTGGCGAATGCCGCGTTCCATTTTTACCCGGCTGCCAATGCGCCAAATCCAAGAGAGCGGGCGCAAGAAAATTCGCGCCATCAACGTATGCATGGGTTGAGGAACGCCTTCGTCGAAGGCACGCCAGACTTGCACCGCCATCTTTTCGGCGACGCCGCGTTTGGATTGGGCAAGTGTGCGGGCGCGTTCGCCGATCTGCTCCGCGGTGACGGGGTCCGCCAGCAGCCTTTGAATCCGCGGCGCCAATTCGTCTGCACTGGCGATGCGTAACGTCGCATCCGCATTGCGAAACTGCTGGGCGATTGCCGTGAAGTTTTCCATGTGCGGACCGACAATAATTGGTTTGCCGAAATAAGCGGGCTCCAGAATATTGTGCCCGCCCCGATCCGCAAGTGTGCCGCCCATGAAGACGACGTCGGCACGCTGAAACAGCGCCGCCAGTTCGCCCATGGAATCGAGCAAAAGAACGCCGGGCAGTGGCAGGAAAGAATGCGCCAAGCCGCTGCGCCGGACAAACGGGATTTGCGCGTGAGCGAGTTTTTCCGCGGCCACGGCAAACCGCTCCGGCTTGCGCGGAACTAAGATCAGTAAGAGTTTCGGATGGGCAATCGCCAAATCACGAAACGCGTGGATCACAGCGTCGTCCTCATCCACATCAAGCGCAGCGCCGCTAGCAACCGCTGGCATCGTGCTGGCTGCGATCCAGATCTTGGCTGGCGCAAGGTCATTCAGGAACGCCACCAGATCCGCGGCGATGCCAGCTTTAGGGGGCACAAAATCATATTTCAAATTACCGGCATCAAAAACTTTCGCCGGCGGCGCCCCAGCAGCAACGTAGCGGCCTTCGTCCTCCGCGGACTGGGTAAGGATCGCGTCCGGCCAGCACAATACGTGCAGAAAGAACCAGCGCAGAAGGCTATAGGTGGGGCCAGCGCGATCGGAAATTCGTCCGTTCAAAACCAGCAGGGACGCACCGGAACGCTTGGTTTCCCGATAGAGATTCGGCCAGATCTCAGTCTCCATCACCACCACCAACGACGGGCGCAAGCGCCACAGGAAGCGCCGGACAATGGACCGGTAGTCGAACGGCGCATAAGCAACCCCGTGCACCAACCCGGCCAGTTTCTGCTCCGCCATCGCCCTTCCTGCAAGCGTTGCCGTGGTGACATAAAATTGCACGCGCGGACGGTCGGCGTGAAGGCGCCGTAGCAATTCGCCCAGAGAAAGGACCTCACCCACGGAGACCGCATGAAACCAGATGGTGCCCGTGCCCGTCGGTTGAATCGAGTCCGGAAGAAAGCCCAGGCGCTCGGTCATGCCTTTGAAATATCTGGCGTCACGCAAACCCCTGTAGAGTAGATACAGGGCAACCGCCGGAGAAACAGCGATTTGCACCAGTTGGTAGAGGAAATAGATGATGCGGGTAGCGTTAATTCTATTGAGTATAGCTCTTGTAACCTTGGCAACGATGACGGTGCCGATGACCTCGACGGCCTTGGCCATCGATAAAGACCCCGCGAAATTCAGCGTGGGAGCAGCGTCATCCTACGATGGCCATCAGACGCTGGACAAAATTACGATTGCCGCCGTGCCTTACACCAGTGAAGATCAATTAAAGACCGCGTTTGGAAAAGCGGATCCGCCGCGCTACGGTATTCTGCCCGTGCTGCTGGTTTTGGAAAACGGTACCGGCAAAGCCATCCGCCTGGATTTAAAGGCCGAGCTGATCACCGCTGACGGGCATCACGTCGAGTCGGTGGAGCCGGACGATGTGATGCATATCGGGCCTGGGCCGAAGCGTCCCCGCTCAGGTCCCTCGCCTTTGCCGTTCCCCCTGCCCTCTCGAAACAAGAAAGGGCCGCTGAACACTTGGGAGATTCCGGGCCGGGCGTTTTCGCCAAAATTAGTGCCGCCGGGCGAATCGGCGTCGGGGTTCTTCTACTTCTATGTGGATCACGAACCAAACCAGCGCTTGTACCTGAACGGCATTCGCGATGCGACCACCGGAAAGGAGTTTTTCTACTTCGAGATTCCGCTGGCGAAGCCGTAGCCGGCGCGGTCTTAGGAGTTAACGGTCTTAGTAATTCACGATGGCCGCAAAAGACGCGGGGTCCAAACTGGCTCCCCCCACCAAAGCGCCATCGATATCCGGCTGCGCCATTAGACCCTTGATGTTATCCGGTTTTACGCTACCGCCATACAGAATTCGGATATCGGCAGCGGCTGCTTCGCCGAATTGCCCACCCACCAGTGAACGCAAGAAACCATGTGCTGCGGCAGCCATAGCGGGGGTTGCGGTCTTGCCAGTGCCAATCGCCCAAATAGGCTCGTAGGCGATCGTGATGCGGGCGAATTGCTCACGGGAAAGCCCAGCGATGCCACCCGCAAATTGCGCTCGCAGAACGTTCTCAGTGGCGCCAGATTCGCGATCCTCTAATCCCTCGCCAACGCAAACGATCGGGGTGAGCGCACTCTCCAGCGCCGCCTGTGTTTTCTTCAGCACCGTTTCGTCCGTTTCGGCAAAGTACTGGCGGCGCTCGCTGTGCCCCACGATCACCCACTGGCATCCCGCCGCTTGCAACATCGGCGCGGACACTTCACCGGTATAGGCGCCCTCTTTCAACCAGAACAAATCCTGTCCACCGATGCCAATGCGCGTATTCTTTGCGGCAGCCACCGCTTCCGGAATGTTCACGAAGGGAGGGCAGATGACGATTTGCGCCTGCTCCTGGTCCGCCACAACCGGGGCGAAGGCCTGAAAGAACGCCGCAGTCTCCGCCGGGTTCTTATACATTTTCCAGTTGCCGGCAAGCACGGGAGTCCGCGTTGAATTTGTGTTGGTGGGCATTCTTTAGTTTAGAATACGCTGCGCGGAGGCGGCGGCAAAATGCGCTGCCCTGTGAGCATCACGCCAGGCGAATGTGGCTGAACTCTTTGATGAGTTGAAAATTGCTCCGCGCGCTGGCAATGGTTTCCCCGATTTGTTCGATGCGCGTGTTGTCGGTGACGCCCAGTTGATCGGCTGCCATTTGCAGATATTCCACTTTGGCCGGGTCGATTCCCATGATGCGGCAGCAAGTGGCGTCGACGGCCGCTAGATCGTTGCCCATCACCATCACCCCAACCGGTTTCGGCGTTCCTTGAATCGGGCCATTGCCTTCCATGCCGACAATGCCGTCCACGATAGCGAAACTCTTGGGCCCGAAGACCCGATTCAGTTCCACGATGGATTTCGGAATGCCGATGTAGTGCAATTCGTTCTTCGGCCAGCCATAGATGGACCCGGGAACCAAACCGAAATAGTTTTTCATCGATAGCGTCGCGCCGGCCCAGTGGTGGGTCTTCATTTTGGCTAGCGAAACAATCAGATCCGCGCGCATCACTGCATTCGGGAAGAAGAATTCCTTGCGGCCGGCGAAGTTGTTCACAACGCTAACGTCATCCCGGTTCAAATCGACGAAGACGGAATCGAACTGGGGAATTTCCGTGCGATAACGCGTGAGTTCGGCCATGGCGAAAGTATCACGGCGATGCCCCGGTCCTTCGCCGATCACCACGCTGGCCGCCCCCAGGGAACGGAAAACATTCAAAGCCGCTGCCACCACCGCAACATCCGTGTTGATGCAGGTTTTGGGATCGAATTCAACGAAATTGGGCTTCAGTAAGACACTCTTGCCGCGCACCTCCAGCTTACATTCGCGGAGGCCCTGCAGCATGCGGCTTTCCAGGTCATGCGAATAGGAGGCGGCCTTGATGATCGCCACCTTGGAGGTCTGGTTGGTGAACGGCAACGCAATGGCGGGAGTTTGCGCAACCAAATGTTTCTGATCACGGCCGCCTGTGAAGCCGGCCACGCCCGCCACCAAAGCGGCGGCCCCCATGGCGATAAACTCGCGGCGATCCGTTGGTTCCGCCGGACCGGTTTCAGCGGGCGGTAGTTTTACTTCGCTCATAAATGAATACGGCTCATAAATTGCCGCTCACGCTTTCTTGGCTTTCATGAACCAATGGTTTCCTTCGGCAGCCGCTAGGGCCTCCAGTGCGGTGATCATTACATCGTGCTCGTTGTTCAGGGCGCCACTAAGATCGGTAACCGGCAGGCCGTGCATACGAAGTGCGATGGTCAGCCACGCACGCCCCAGCGGCGACGGGGTCTCCTGCAACTGCTGGCGGGCCAGATCAAATGCTTTGTCCAAACTATTTCGCCCCTGTAAACCCAGCAGCGCAAGCGCGGTGGTTTCCGGGTACGACGGCAGATCCACACCCAACGCAGCCCGTGCGCCATAGTTCCACCCGCCATCTCGGGAACGGACATCAAATAGCTGCGCTTCGCCGGACTCAATTCTTTCCGTCAGTGCGGAGTTGGGCGAGTGAGAGGATGCTTGCTTCAGCGCCACCAGCGCGTGCGCGGTAGGTTCCACCCAACCGGAATCGCCAGGTTTCCAGGGCCAGGCTTTCAAGCGAAAATCGCGTTCACGGCGGATGAGGCCCAACACAATACTGAACCAATTGGTTTCCGCGCCAACCGACTGCAATAGCCAATCAACACCCTTGTCGAGAGCCGGCGAAGCCTCACCGCATCCGTATGCGAGGCTCACACACAGCGCGGTTCCCCACCCCGCTTCCCTCACCGACGCGGACGATCGCCAGCCACCGTCACCGGTCTGCCAAGTAGCCAGCAGCCCACGCGCACGGTCTGCCGCAGGTTCGCCATGTAGCGCCATCGCAGCGTAGACGGTCGGCTCCAACCAAGACGCTTTGCCCGGGAAATAGCCCCAGCCCCCATCAGCGTTTTGCGAGCCGCGCAAGCGGTCCACCCGTTGAGCTAAATACGACCGCCCGGCCATAGGGGCCCCTGCCAGAGACTTTGCCACGTTAGTACAATCGGCGGAACGTTTGGAATGGTTTAGCCCTAGCCGGCGTAGAACGCGTCAATAGTACCCCCGTACCATTTACTCACTAGGGGATTCCGTTTAGATTGAATTAGGGTTAGCCACCTAAGAGCCAACATTTAGAGCCAACATTTAGAGCCAACGACATGAACTCACTCCTGATTCAGTATTCCTACTTACAGATGTTGGACTTTATGACCACGGTCGCCTTCCTGGTGACAGGCGTTCCCGAGGGCAACCCGTTTGTGCGTTTTGCCATTCTGCACGCCTCTCATCCGCTGAGCGGGTTGCTGTTGGTGAAGCTGGTTGGAGTCGCCTTGGGCGTTTACTGCTGGCGTTATGGACGGGAACGATTGCTCAGCCGCATGAACATGTTGTTCGCCGTGGTTGTGGTGTGGAACATGGTGGCGCTAATTGTGGGATCGGTTCGCGGAGTAGGATAGAGCACGAAACCCATGCGCCTACTTCACTGCCAGAGGATACCGCAGCGTTTCCAGCAACCAGTCCTTGTTGGCTTTCACGTCGTTAGTCAGTCGGTCAGCCAGTTCGCTCCGCTGTTCATATAATCGGTAGCCAGTTCGCGAGCGCAAATAGCCGCGGGCCTTAGGCTCCTTGGCAAACAACGCTTCTTCACCCATCTCATCCGCCTGGCGCTGGTAATTCTTGCGATTATCAAGCAGAGCCTTGACCAAAAATGGCATCAAAGTAGAATAGTCCGCCTGCATGCTTTCCGTCGCTTGCAGGTATGTGTCTTTGTCGACTTTGCCCCAGGTGACGGCTTCCGCGGGTGGGCACGATGAGAGCGATCCGTCGGTGACCGGCGCGGTGACGATCTGCACGTCAAAATTATAGCCGCGAACGTTGGGAATCCCCAGCACCTGCCCCAGCGCAGGCTCCGGCTGCAAGTTGTAATTCTTCGGAACGCCACCGCCCAGAATCAACGTCGCTAGCGCGTTGGGCGGATGGTCGAACAATCCCCAGCGATGATAGGCGCAGGCTTCGTAAACTTCGGCGTGCAAATCTAAATTGAAATTGTAGGAATCGATCAGGCCCGCGTTTTTCATGGCCCATAGCTTCATCGAATTCAGAAAAACGCTGCCGTCGCCGGGCGCGCCAACGAAAATCGGTATCGCCATGCGATGACAGGCCGCCAGCAGTCCTTCCGGAACTTGATTGGCCCGCTCCTGGGCTGCGTAATAGGCACCTAAGCGATAGCGCAATTCGGTGCCAGTCATGGAATGCTGGAACTCGTCCCGCATCAGTAGGGCCGTCAAAAAACGGTCCTGATCCAGCAGTACGTCTTCGTCGAAGGCCATGTCGGTGACGCGAATCGTCCGTTCATCACGCAGCGCGCCGTCGTCGCCCCAAATGGGCACCTCGTGGATTGGACCTGCGCGATGCGCATCCAGACTGCGGTGCCCGTCGTGATAGCAGACTGCATCCGTCGTGCTCAGATACGCCACCCAACCGGTTTCGAGAAGCGGAATCAACCACGCCTGATGTTGACCCGACACCGTAACCGGTCCGGCCACTGCCAGGGTAAACGGGCAACCATGCCCAATGGCGTGATCGAGAATCGTGTAAATGCGGCGTAAAAATGCCCCGCCGAAAGCAGGGAAACAATGTGTGATCAGGTCACCCAGATCGTCGCATTGGTCCACGCGCTTCACTTCTACTTTTTTTCGCGGGGCGCCCTGGGCAGGAACGGGCTGGTGCTGGTGGTCGGGATTCATTAAATTTGATCTTAACCCGTAGCAAGCCAGCGAACCGCAATCTATTCGAACTGTTTGCGAAAATTCTCGACCGTTTGTTTCAACTCGACTACTTCGCGTTCCAGCGCAGTGACGCGGTCCGCCAAATCAGAGCGGCCCAGATCCGAATGTGCCGAGCGCGCCGGCTGCTCGTTTTCCTCCGCAATTTGTTCCGCTGCTCCGCCCAATAGCTGGGCCCAACGTCCGCGAGTCATCGGCGCCGCGAGTTGCTTTCCGGTAAGCGATTGCAAAACGCTTTCCACTTCCTCAAGATCTGCGAAATCATGGATGCGTTCGGTACGGCCACGCAACTCACCCACCGTCTGTTGGCCGCGCAGCATCAGAACACACAGCAACGCAATTTCGCGCCGCCCTAAATTAAGCCTTTCGCCCAATGAATGACTGTATTTTTCCACGCGATGTCCGGCGCCGGACAGCCGGGAAACCAGGCCCTTTTGGCGCAACAATTCCAAAGCGCGCAGGACCGTATCCTCGTCGTAACTCACCACCGGTTCACGGCTGGATTTCTGGTTGCACGCATTCAGCAAGGCGTTCAGAGTCAGCGGATAGTACTCGGGCGTGGTGTTTTCTTTTTCGATCAGTGCGCCCAAGACGCGGATTTCTATGGGGTGAAGTGGGTCCATAAGCAGTTGAGCAAGCTCAAAATGGGTGGTATGTCATCCAAGTTTAGCCAACTTATTCACCAGCAAGCCGGCCGCCGGTATAAAATAGAAGGGGTAACAAGATGTTGACCGTCGGCGTCTTGCCTTTTAGTCCGGTTTCCCCGAAACAAGTGAGTACACGTGTCCAGTTGCGTCGCATCACCCGCGCTGCCGCGGCGCTGTCGGCGCTCACGTCTTTCGGCATTGGCCTGAACGCATCGGCTGCAGCACCTGCTTCAGGGTTAGATCGAGCGCAGAAGTCTTCCCTTGAAAGGGCCTGGATTGCAGCTGATTTCGACGGGAACCTGGTGGCCGATTTCATCACGGCCAGCCTCACCCCCAGCCAGGTTGCCGATCCGCTGACCGGAGATGGACAGCGATACCGCCTTTCGGTTCATTTGGATCAGCCGCCCGACTCTTCCGCGGCCCCGTTCAGTGGCTTCTCCGCCCCGCAACTTCTGGCCCGGGATGTGGACGGCGATACGCACATCGATCTGGTTCTACAATCGCTGACCTCTGAGTTGCTAGCGGTTTGGATTAACGACGGGAGGGGACATTTCACCGAAGCGGCGATTGAACGCTACCAGCGGCCGGCTGATTTGCCGGAATCCCCGCGGTGGAGCAATACGCGTGGCGCAACTACCCGCGAAGAAAATTTTGAAGACTTCGGCCCTTCCGTGATGGCGTGCGAAGGTGCGGCAGTCGCTCCCGCGCTTTTCCCTGCCCGGTTGGTGAGCGCCCGAGATGCCAATTGGATTCCTACTCCGCAGGAAACCCCGCAAGCCCGCGGCCCTCCTGCCCACTTCTGATTTCCCCAAAACGCTCCGATGTATTTCTGAAGTGTTTTTCTGAACGGCAAATCCCGGCTCGCCCATGGCACCGTGGTTTCGCGCGCGTCATGCCGGTTGAACCCAACCTCCGCCAATCCGGTCGAGATATGAATCCATGAAAGCCCGAATGAAGGTCCAAAAGTAAGACCACAGTATGACGATTTCCCCGATCAAAAGAACCGAAGCGCCAGCTTGCCGGGCGCAATTCGCATTGCTGTTGTGCGCCTTGCCGCTGGCGGCGTTGCATGGGCAGACGGTGCCTGCGCAGACGCCCCTCACCTGGCAACAGGTAAAAGATAAATTTCAGTCCGCCAACCCCACGTTGAAAGCGGCTGCGCTAAGCATCGATGAGTCGCGCTCGGCGGAAATCACTGCGTACTTGCGCCCCAATCCAGATTTCAGTTTGTCGATGGACGGATTGCAGATCACGCCGGGCAATGGGGTCTGGCGGCCGTTAAGTGGCATCGTCGAAACGCCGGGCCTCAGCTATTTGCATGAACGGGCACACAAACGCGAACTGCGACGCGATCAGGCGCGGCAGACCACCGCCATTGCCGAAACCAGTTACGCCGATGAGGAGCGGAACCTGCTATTCAATCTGCGCAACGCGTTCGTCCAGGTATTGCAGGCCAAAGCGGTGCTGCAAAACGCCAAAGATAATTTGGAATACTGGGACCGCGAACTGGACCTGAACCGCAAGCGCCTGGCCGCCGGCGATTTGGCGCAAGTGGATTTAAATCGACTGGAATTGCAGCGGGTTCAGTTTGAAGCCGATTTTGAAAATGCCACGGTAAATTTGCGTACCGCCAAAATCCAGCTGTTGATGCTCATGAATGACCGCACGCCGATTGAACGCCTGGATGTAACCGGGCCTTTCGATTTTACCGATGCTCTCCGGCCGCTCGACGAACTCCACGCAACCGCCCTTGCCGCGCGGCCGGATCTGAAAGCGGCCACGCAGAGCGTGGAATTGGCCCGGATTGCGCACAATCTGGCGGAAGCCAATGGTTCGACGGACCCAACCTTCAGCCTGTGGTATTCGCATAATCCTTCGTTTGCAAATTCGTACGCGAATGAAACCATTGGTGGCAGCATGAATATACCGCTGCGCATTTTCGATCGCAATCAGGGCGAAAAAGCACGAACGCAAATCGACATCAGCCGCAACCAGCGCTTACGCGACGCCACCCAATCGCAAGTTTTTAGCGACGTCGATTCGGCCTACTTTACGCTGGTGCAGGCCTTGAATCTATTGAAGCCGTACAAGGCCAAATACCTGCCGCTGGCGGAGGATAATCGCAACCGCATCAACGTGGCTTTTCAGAACGGCGGCGCATCGCTACTCGATCTACTGGACGCACAGAAGGCGTTTCGCGACACGCGGCTGGCCTATTTGAATTTGCTTGGTTCCTATTTAACCGCTGCCGCCCAACTGAACATGGCGGCGGGCACGGAGATTTTACCTTGAAACGCATGTATAGAATCGTTGCCACAATCGGTATTGGCTTGAGTTATGTCCTGTTGACTGGATGCGACAAAAAAACAACGGTGGTGGACGCTGCCAGCGCCGCGCCGCCGGCAGCGGCGGTGATTCCGGATCTGGATGCCAACCACTTCAAAGTGGATCACCCGGACCGCTTTCCGCTGGCTACCGTCGCCGAACATCGCGCCGCGCCGGAAATGAACGTCACCGGCACGGTGAGCCCCGATGTTTCCCGGCAGGTGGCTGTGCCGTCTTTGGCCACCGGACGAATCGTGGAGTTGCATGCCCGTCTGGGTGACGAAGTGAAGAAAGGCCAGTTGTTGTTCAAAGTACGCAGCAGCGATATCGCAGGAGCGTATTCCGACTATCAAAAAGCCGTCAAAAACCAGCAACAGGCTATGAAGAACGAGCAGCTGACTAAAATCCAACTGGAGCGGGCCAAGCTTCTGTTCGACGACGGAGCCATCGCCAAAAGCGTGTTGGAAATTGCCGATCTGAATGAGAGCGGTGCGCTTACCAGCATTGAAAACGCGAAAGTGGATGTGGCAACGGCAACCGAACATCTGAAACTGCTGGGCGGCGATCCAGAGCATCCCAGCGGAATCGTGGACGTTTTCGCGCCGGTCAGCGGGGTGATCACCGAGCAACAGATCACCGAAGCTTCCGGCGTGCAAGCGCTAACGCCGCCGAATCCTTTTACGATTTCGGACCTGTCGCAGATTTGGATTGTGTGCGACGTGTATGAAAATAATCTTGCGCAGGTGCATATTGGTGAATACGCGGATATCCGCTTGAACGCCTATCCGGACCGCGTGTTTAAAGCCCGCATCAGTAACATTGCACCCACTTTGGACCCCACCCTGCGCACAGCGAAAGTGCGTTTGGAGGTAGCCAACTCCGGCCTGATGCGCTTCGGCATGTTCGTAACCGCCACCTTTCACGGCCCGGCGATGGAAGCGCACACCGCCGTTCCCGCAACTGCCGTGGTACATCTGCATGATCGCGATTCGGTTTACGTTCCGCAGCCTGACGGCCGGTTCCGCCGCGTGGAAGTGGTAGCTGGGCAGATGCTGCCGGGCAACCAGCAGGAAATCATTTCAGGCCTGAAACCCGGCCAGCAAGTGGTATCCAATGCGCTGGTGCTGCAGAATACGGTGGAACAATAAGCATGAGTCTGCATAGAGAAGCGGTCCGTGAACTGATCGCGCAGATCGGCATCATCCCCTCCATTCGCTTATCCTCTCCCGAAGACGCGCTGTTCGCGGCGGAGGCGATCTCGAGTAGCGGCATTCCCATTATTGAAGTCACACTCACGGTTCCCGGGGCCCTTCATGTAATCGCCGAATTGGTCCGCAACAACCCGGAACTTGCGGTGGGAGCGGGAACCGTGCGGGATATCGAAAGCGCCAAACGGTGCCTGGATGCGGGCGCGAAGTTCCTCACCACACCGTATCTGGATCTGGAAATCGTCGACTATGCACGCAAGCAGGACATCGTGGTTTTCCCGGGCGCGCTTACCCCCACCGAAATCGTCACGGCCTGGAAAGCGGGCTCGGACTTCGTCAAGATTTTCCCGTCGGCAACCTTGCCCTTCGCACACATGGCTGGGCCCGGTTATATCAAAGCTCTCAAGTCACCCTTCCCCGACATTCCGTTGATCGCCTCCGGCGGTGTCACCCAGCAGACGGCGGGCGAGTTTATCCGGGCCGGTGCCGTCGCGATCGGCGTAGGCCGTGATCTGATTCAGCCCAATGCCATCACCCGCCGGGAGCGCAACTGGATTGTCGAACTTTCCCGGCGCTTCCTCGCTATCGTCCACGACGCCCGTTCTGAAGCGTAAGCCGCACAAAGCGCCAGGATGTTGGGTAGCAATCATTCTGAAACGCGCGCTGAAACGCATGAATGATAGTACTAGTACGGTACTGGCTATCCTCTGTCCCAGGTTACAATTACGGTGGCGGGGATATTAAGACTCTGGTTTGGGGTGAACCATGTCACGCATCATTTACGGTTTATTCATATTGTGTTTACTGTCGGGCGCCGTATTTGGTCAAAACCCGATCGTTTTAGAAAATCAGCAGGCCGGCACCAGTGCGTGGCAGCTTTACCAAGCGAATTTCCTGGTGGCTGACGATGTGGCCAAGCAGATTAAGGGGTATGCTTCGGCAGCCAGCATCAATAGGGGCAGCGCGATCACGTTTTACGCGACGGTCAGTCCGGCGCAAAGCTACACCATCGATATTTACCGCGTCGGCTGGTACCAGGGATTGGGCGGCCGACTGATGCAACACATCGGGCCGATTGCAGGAACACAGCAACCCGCCTGCCCCACCACCGCAACCACCGGGATGATTGCCTGCGCCTGGAGCGCGGGTTCCACCTTTACCGTTCCCTCCACTTGGACCAGCGGGGTTTATCTGGCGTTGCTGACCAATGCGCAGAACTATCAGAACTACATTCCGTTTGTGGTGCGCGATGACGCCAGCCATTCGGCTTTGTTGTATCAAGAGGGCGCCAATTCCTTCCAGGCATTCAACAATTATCCCGACGATAATTTGACGGGCAAGAGTCTTTACGATTTCAATAGTTTCGGCGCGGCCACGGTTACCGGCGGCCCCGGTGCGGTGAAAGTTTCGCTGGACCGGCCTTACGCAGACGACGGCCAGGGCGGATTTTTAAGCTGGGAAATTTATGCTCTCCAGTGGTTGGAACAAAATGGCTACGACGTAAGTTATACCACCGACGTCGACGTGCACGCCAATGGTGCATTGTTGCTGAATCACAAAGGGTTTCTGACTGTGGGTGATGACGAGTATTGGTCCAAACCCCAACGAACCGCGGTCGAGACTCCCGGTTCTCGCCGGTATTCAACTTCTTCGTGTGTACCGCGGCTTTCGTCCCTACGCTCCAGATCATCTTCCTATCATCGGAGAAGACCCCATTATTAAAGGACTTTGGCACAACGCGGGCCACGAAGGTGCAGG
>JANXYJ010000167.1 GCA_025350105.1 Terriglobia bacterium
CGAAGAGCTACAGAGTAGTTGTCGTTGATCGGGAGAAATAGTTGTCGTCAACCCAAAGATATAGTTGACGCCGGTCAGGGTATCGACTAAACAGTGATTTATATGTTAATCTGCTGCCCTGCATGGGGAAAACTGTAAGAAACTCTATCATTATATTGGTCGGGGCATTGTTGTTGTTTTTGGTGATTGACACCCACGACAAGATGGAAGCTGAACACAGCGCAGACCCTTATTATGGTTTGTCTTGCAATCAAATCAATGACCGCTACCCCGGATCTGAAGAAGCTCACAACTGCGTCGTACGCGCAATACAGCGAGTGGAAGACAACGAACGACGCAACTATGAGTACAACGTAGGCCGGTAGATCCTAACACCCATACCCTCCACTCCTTACCAACCAATCTTCTAGCCATCCCGGCGCCCCAGCTACCGCCAACCCTCGTCCAAACCACCCCCAAACCCCTGGCCCTCTGACGCCACCTCAGACTCCCACTACATGGCAAATCTACATGGCAACTACGTGGCAAATCCAACCGAAATTTAAGCGAAACTGTGCCGAAGCTAAGGCGAACATGAAAAAACCCTGGAACCTAGCTTACTGATTCCAGGGCTTGAATTTGGAGCTGGCGGAGGGAGTTGAACCCCCGACCCTCTGATTACAAATCAGATGCTCTACCAACTGAGCTACGCCAGCTTATACTCCATCATATCAAGCTCAAAGTACCAATCCCAACCTCATGGATTCAGCAGCGGAATGTCCTTCGCCGGCGGCGGTTGCTTGACTGATTGCAAAAACGCGTAGATGTCCGCCACGTCTTTATCGGATACAACTTTCGCTGTATAGGGCGGCATCTGGCCCGTCGGTTGTCGCAAATATTTTTGCACGGCCGCAAACGGAATCGGTTTCGGCCCCAGGCGTGGACCCGTTCCCAGGCCGCCTTGGGCCTCGCGGCCATGGCACTGATAGCATCCGTAGTTTTCAAACAATTTGCGTCCGTTTTGTGCGTTGCCCTGGGGAGTCTGTCCCCAGGCCGCAACCGCCAGTAATGTGATCATGACTGTTCTCATGCAAATTCTCCTTAGCGCGGTTGCGTAACCACGTCCACCAGCGCAGGTTCACCCTTGGCAACAACCTCCAGCGCGCGCTTTAACGCCGGTGCAAGGTCTTTCGGATCCGTGATGGGCCCCTCGCCATGGACGCCCATGCTCCGCGCGAGTGCGCCGTAGTCGATGTTCGGATTTTTGATTGTGGTACCAATCTCCGCCGTCGTGATCCCTCGCTGATGGCGATTCGCCATGCGCTGCAGGTGCATCACTTCCTGGTGATAGGCCCGGTTATTGTGCATCACGCTCAGCAAAGGAATGCTGTGATGCGCGCTGGTCCACAAAACTCCCGGGGCGTACATCAGATCGCCGTCATTCTGAATGCTTACCGAAATCCGTCCATACTTCTTGTTCGCGACCGCCGCGCCCAACGCAGCCGGCGCACCATAACCCACGCCCGCTCCGCCCGATCCGCCGATGTATTGGTAATGTTTGTCAAAGTTCCAAAGGCGTTGGGCCCAGGCTCCGCCCGATACCAACGACCAGTCTTTGTCCTTTATTTGCGCCCAGATTTCCGCCGCCATCCGCGCGGTGCTGATCGGACTGGCATCCCAGGCGTAGCTGGCCTCCACGCGCATCCGCTCGCGCGCCTGTTGCTGCGCTTCGGCAAGTCTGCCGGCGCGGTCTTCGAACAGGCGCTTGCGATCGCCGGTCAACAACCGCTTGCAGGCTTCCGTCAAAGCCGGTAGCGTTGCTTCAGAATCGGCGGCCATCGATAAATCCAAATCCGGAAAGCGCTGGAAGTCCTGGTAGTTGCTCTTCGTGTTGAGATCGGTAGCGGAGATGGCGATCATCTTCACGCCCGCCCTGGTTAAAGGCCGTGAGGTGCGTTGGACTTGGTCCCGCAAATTATTCACCGTGCCCCAGAAATCCCACACTTCCAGACCCAGGATCACATCGGCATTGGCGATCAACGCGCGGCTGCGCTCGGTCTGATTCAAGCGATGATTCGAGGGGAAATTCATTCGTCCCATCTGATTGATCACTGGCGCCTGCAGGGTTTCCGCAAGTTCTACCAGGGCTTTGATGCCAGCCGGGGTGCGTGCGCAACGATCCGCAATAATCACCGGATTCTCTGCGTTCACCAGCATGCGCGCGGCCTCGGCCACCGCTCCTGAATCCCCTTGCGGCGGACTGGCCAACGTGATCTTGGGAATGTGCGGAGGTTCTTTTATCGGCGATTCTTGTAAATCGCCATCGGCCACCAACAACACTGGCATCGTCGGAGGAGTCATCGCCATCTTGTAAGCACGCACTGCAGATTCGGCAAAATGTTGCAGCGAAACCGGCGCGTCGTCCCACTTGGTGAAATCGCGGACCAACACTGCGGCGTCCTGCACGCTGTGCGCCCACTCCACACCCGGCCGCCTGGTCGCCGCGTCCAGCGTGTTGCCGATAATCATAAAGACCGGCGTCCGATCCACATAGGCGTTGTAAATCGCCATCGACGCATGCTGCAGGCCCACCGTTCCATGCGCCAACACGCAAACCGGCTTGCCTTCAATCTTCGCGTAGCCATGCGCCATGGCAACCGATGATTCTTCGTGACAGCATGTCAAAAACTCCGGGCTCTTATTGCCGCCATAGTTGATGAGCGACTCATGTAAACCGCGAAAGCTGGAGCCCGGGTTGGCGAAAATGTAATCAAAGCCAATGGCCTTCAACACGTCCACCATAAAATCGGACCCAGGACGATCGGACGTTAAGACCTCGGCGCTTGGAGTCGGATCCTTTTCTTGCGTAACAACCGGAGCCGTTCCCGAACGCGGCTCAGGCTGCTGCGCTGGTGCTGGTTGCTGAGCGGGCAGGGGATTCGTTGTCGCGACCAACGCCGCGGCCCCAACCGCGCCGCCTTTCAAAAAGTTTCGCCGTGCCAAAGCCGATTTGTTTTTTGCAGACGTCTGTCGTGAAATGCCCATACAAGCTCGTCCTCACTTTCGCTGAGGGGCATTATATAACCTTGTCTCACGCTAAGTCCCCGCAGCGCGCGATACTGGTAATCAAGCTTGCCTCCTCCATTCATCTCATCCCCGGACACAGCCGCGCCAACGCTGCCCTTAAACCAACTGATTGAACTCCTGGAGTCGATCGCTGCTGATCGCTCCTGTCTGGAGCAGCTCACGCCGCAAGAGCGCGAACGCTTCCACCGCGCGCTGGCGGACGTTTTCAATCCCGATAGCCAGGCCCGCCGTCAACGCATGAAAGCAACGGAGCGCGAACGCTCGGCCGCCCAATCGCAACGCACCGGCGCGGTTTTGGATCAAACCGGCATTCGCACGCTGCGGCGGAAATCTGTTTTCACTACGCCCAATTATTTGCCGCCCAACCCCGGACAGGATGAAACTCCGGCGGAAACCGTCGCGGACGACATTGACCTCCGGCACTGCTACGTCTGTAAACGGAACTATTCCGTCATTCACAACTTCTACGATCAATTGTGTCCAGCCTGCGCTGAATTCAATTTCCGCAAGCGAACCGAATTGGCTGACCTCGGTGGCCGAGTGGCGCTGCTCACCGGCGGGCGTGTCAAGATTGGCTATCAATCCGGGATCAAACTTCTGCGCTGCGGAGCCCGCCTGATTGTCACCACCCGTTTTCCCCGCGATTCGGCGGAGCGCTACGCCCGCGAACCTGATTTTGCCGAATGGGCCGATCGCCTGGAAATCTACGGGCTTGATCTGCGTCATACTCCCAGCGTTGAGGCCTTATGCCAACACTTGCTGGCCACCTTGCCGCGTCTGGACTTCATCATTAACAACGCCTGCCAAACCGTTCGCCGTCCGCCGGAGTTCTACCAACACATGATGGAAGGGGAAAGGGCACGGCAGCGCGACATGCCGGAGAGTGTCCGCCGGTTGCTGCCTGCTCATGGGCCCACTGGGTCTACTTCATTGCCCCACGATCCGGCTTTAGTGGTGCAGGAGAGTTTTTTGCCCGCGCCCGAACTATCCCAACTCCGCTTATTGGCGGAAGATCACCTTGGGCAAGCGCATCTCTTCCCGGCGGGCCGTTTGGATCAGGATCTGCAACAGGTGGATTTGCGTGGCAGAAATTCCTGGCGGCTCCTGTTGGCGGAAGTCTCCTCGGTGGAATTGATGGAAGTGCAACTGGTGAATGCCATCGCGCCATTCATCTTCAACGCGCGCTTGAAACCCCTGATGCTAGGCACGCCGGAGCGTGACAAACATATTGTCAACGTCTCGGCTGTGGAGGGCCAGTTCTACCGCAATTGGAAAACGACCCGCCATCCCCACACCAATATGGCCAAAGCGGCATTGAACATGATGACCCGCACCTCCGCCACTGACTATCAAAGTGACGGTATCCATATGAACAGTGTCGATACCGGTTGGGTGACCGACGAAGATCCCGTTGAGATCGCCCAACGCAAAACCGTCGAGCAGAGTTTCTACCCGCCCCTGGACATTGTCGACGGTGCCGCCCGCATCGTTGATCCCATCATCAACGGTTTCAATACCGGCACCCAAGTCTGGGGGAAATTTCTTAAGGACTACAAACCCACGGACTGGTAGTTTCTTCAGCATCCGCGCCTTGCGACATTTGTGTCTGTAAATGATTGAAGATAGAAGGCCATAGCCCATTTGGCGGCCCATTTGGCGGCTTGACTCCCGCGCGCCAAACGTGATAAATTCAGGCCGGTATCGCCTAGACCATGCATAAATCTTTGTTGGCCGTCGGGCTCATTTCCTCTCTCGGCATGGCGGCCTTCGCTGCGCCGCAACCGGCGGTTCCGGCGGCTGCTGTTTCCACTCCCGCAGGCCAACGCAAACTCCTCGACCAATATTGCATCACCTGCCACAATCAAAAGCTGAAAACGGCTGGCTTCCTGCTGGATCAGTTGGACGTGGCCCACGTGGGAGATCAGCCTGAAGCCTGGGAAAAAGTGGTTCGCAAACTGCGCGCCGGCATGATGCCGCCGCAGGGTTTGCCTCGCCCCTCCGCGGCGGATTACGAAGCCCTGACCGTCAGTCTCGAAAACCAGCTCGATCGCGCCGCCATTGGCCGGCCCAAGTTGGTCGCGCCCAGCGCCCATCGGTTGAACCGCACCGAATACGCCAACGTCATTAAAGAACTGCTCGGCCTCGACATCGACGCTGCGGCGTATCTTCCGGCGGACGATACCAGTTACGGTTTCGACAATGTGGCCAGCGGCTTGCAACTTTCGCCCACCCTCGTCGAAGGCTACGTCACCGCGGCATCCAAAATCAGCCGCTTGGCGCTGGGCCACGAAACGTCGCCTTCGCGCAAAATCTATCACGTCCGTGAAGACTATTCGCAGGAAGATCACGTCGAAGGTTTGCCCTTCGGCACGCGCGGCGGCATGTTGATCCGGCATTACTTTCCCTCCGACGGCGAATACGTCATTTCCTGGGAGCCCGTGCGCACTACCGTCGGCTCTCTCTTCGGTGGCGACAGCGAAGACGAACAACTGGAAGTCAGTCTGGATGGCGAACGCCTGAAGCTGTTCAAAATCGGCAACGGCAAGGACATTCCGCTCTTCAGTCTGAAAGACAAAACCGAAATCCGCGTTCCGGTGAAAGCCGGTCCGCGCAGCGTAGGCGTGGCGTTTGTGGCAACCACCTACGTTCCCAACGTGGACCTGAATCATCATTATCAGCGCAGCATTTTGGACGACAACCTGGTGGATGGCATCACCAACACGCCGCAAATCAGTTCGGTGACCATTTCCGGCCCGTTTAACGGAAAAACTGCACAACAAACACCCAGCCGCGCGAAGATTCTCACCTGTCACCCCAATACATCCGCCGAAGAACTGCCGTGCGCGAAGAAGATTTTGTCTGGCCTGGCTCGAAAAGCCTATCGCCGGACATTAACCGATGGTGACACCGAAAGTTTGCTCACCTTCTATCAGGCCGGCCGCAACCAATCTGGCAATTTCGAGGATGGCGTTGAACGCGCCGTGCAATTCATCCTGGCGCATCCTGAATTCGTTTTCCGCACGGAGAACGCTCCCACCAACGTAAAAGCCGGGCAACCCTACCGCATCGGTGACCTCGAATTGGCTTCGCGCCTCTCGTTCTTCCTGTGGAGCACGGTCCCCGACGACGAACTGATCAATCTGGCCTCCCAAGGGAAGCTGAAAGATCCGGCGCTGTTGGAACGGCAAGTCCGACGCATGTTGGGCGATCCCAAAGCTCACGAGTTGGTGAAAAACTTCGCCGGTCAATGGCTGCAGCTGCGCACGTTGCAAAGCGCAACGCCCGAAGGCATCATTTACCCGGATTTCGATGACAACCTGCGCCAGGCCTTGCGCACGGAAACCGAAATGTTCTTTGAAAGCATGATGCGCGAGGACCGTAATGTCGTCGATCTCCTGAACGCTGACTATACGTTTGTAAATGAGCGCTTGGCCCGCCACTACGGCATCCCCAACATCTATGGCAGCCAGTTCCGCCGGGTAAAGCTCGACGGGGACATGGATGTCCGCCGCGGCTTATTGGGGAAGGGAAGTATTCAACTGGTCACCTCCATTTCCGATCGTACCTCGCCTGTGCAGCGCGGCAAATGGGTATTGATGAACCTGCTGGGCACCATCCCGCCGGACCCTCCGCCGAACGTCCCTGCGCTAAAGCCCAACGCCGAAGGCACGGCGGTCGAGCAAACCATGCGCCAAAGAATGGAAGAACATCGCGCCAATCCAGCCTGCGCCAGTTGCCACAAGCTGATGGACCCGATCGGCTTTTCGCTCGAAAATTTCGACGGTGTGGGGCATTGGCGCACCACGCAAGGCGGCCAGAAACTGGATGCCGCCGGTGTTCTGGTCGACGGAACCAGAATCAACAGTGTAGCCACGTTACGCGACTCTCTGGTGCGTTATCAGCCCCAATTCGTGCGCACACTTACGGAAAAGCTGATGATCTATGGTCTGGGCCGCGGCGTTGACTACGATGACATGCCGGTGGTTCGTTCCATCGTGCGCGAAGCCGGGAAGAACGGCAACCGGTTTTCGTCCATCGTGCTGGGCATTGTGAAAAGCGATCCATTCCAGATGAACCGCAAACCAGAAGCTAGCAGCGCGGTCGCCGTCAATACGCCAAACACAAGATAGCCGGAGGAGATCCACCAATGTTCCTAACCAAGAAACACATCTCGCGCAGAACGCTTTTACGCGGTGCCGGTGCCGCTCTGGCTTTGCCGCTTCTGGACTCCATGATTCCTGCCTTTGGCCAAAAAGCCTCGCCGCGCATTCCGCGCTTCGTTGGCATCTTCAATCCGCATGGTTGGGCCCCCGAATATTCGACGATTGAAAAAACGGGTGCGTTAGGTGATCTCCCCTTCGCGCTCAAGTCCCTCGAACCATGGCGCGAAATCCTCACCATCGTCACTGGACTGGACGCCACTTCGTCCATGCCTCCTCCTGGTCTTACTGGCGGCGATCACTCGCGCAGCGCCGCCGTCTTCAGCGGCGTACAGCCCAAGAAGACCGTCAGCGACGACATTTTCCTGGGCACCACTATCGATCAAATGATCGCCCAAAAGTACGGTCAGGATACGGTGTTGCCGTCCATCCAGTTGGGCATCGAAGATCAAAGCTCACTGGCCACTTGCCCGTGGGGCTATAGCTGCGCGTATGTGAATTCCGTCTCCTGGTCTGGTCCCACCAAGCCCTTGCCGCACGAAGCCAACCCGCAGGTTGTTTTTGAACGCTTGTTCGGTGAAGGTACCAATCCCCAGGAGCGCCTGTTGCGCAAACAAGCCAAAGCCAGCTTGCTCGATGGCGTGACGCACGAAGTCGATCGCCTGAACCGCTCACTCCCCAACACAGACCGCACCCGTCTGAACGAATATTTGGAAGACATTCGCGAAATCGAACGCCGCTTGCAGAACGTCGCCAAGTCCTCCGACGCCACACCTAGCGCAGAAGTCCCCTCCGGCGTTCCGGAGTCTTTCGAAGAACATGTTAAATTGATGTGGGACCTGCAAGCGCTGGCCTTCCAGGGCGACATCACCCGCGTTTCTACTTTGATGTACGCGCACGACGTCAGCATGCGCAGTTATCCGGAATCGGGCGTCACCACGGCCAATCACGCGGCCTCGCACCACGGTGGTGTGCCCAAGCGTTTGGAGGATTGGGCTAAAATCAATCGTTTCCACGTCCAATGCCTGCCCTATTTCCTCGATAAATTGAAGAAGACACCAGATGGCGATGGCAGCCTGCTCGATCACACTCTGATTCTCTGGGCCAGTAACATGGGTGACGGCAATCTGCACAGCCACAAAGCCGTGCCGCACATGCTGCTGGGCGGAGCCAACGGCCAGCACAAAGGCGGACGCCACATCCGTACCGAAGGCTCCACCGCCAACCTACTGCTCACAACTCTCAAAATGTTCGCCATCGATAAGCCGGCACTGGGCGATAGCACGGGTGCAATCGTTCTTTAGGAGGTTGTCTGTGCGCCTAGGATACTTTGTTGCCTTCTCGATTTTCGCCGCGGCTCTCACCGCTGCCAGCGTCAGCCCCATCGCTGACTCCGTCCAGAACAAAAACAGCGCCGAATTCCGCTCGCTCCTCAAGCAAAAAACGGACGTCAACGCGGCACAACCCGACGGCTCCACCGCCCTCCATTGGGCCGCCCATTGGGACGATCTCGATGCCGTCACCTTGCTCCTGCAAGCTGGCGCAAAAGCGGACGCGGTTAATCGCCTGGGCGCCACGCCCGTGTTTCTGGCTTCGCAAAATGGCAACGCCAAGATCATCGCCAGACTAATCGACGGAGGCGCGAATCCCAACGCTCCCGTCATGTCTCACGCGGAAACCGCGTTGATGATGGCCGCCCGCAGCGGCGACGTGGAGTCGGTGAAAGTTTTGCTCGATCATGGCGCGCAAGTAAATGCCGTGGAGACCCTACGCGGCACCACCGCCCTGATGTGGGCCGCTGAGCAAAACCATCCGGCCATCGTGAAATATCTTGCCGAACGCGGAGCCGATCTCAACACCCAATCCGCCATCCTGCATCCGCCGGAGCGCCGTGGCTTGGCATTCGCCCGGCCCGACGCCCCGCCGTCCATTAAAGGCGGTCTCACTGCCATGTTGTTCGCTACCCGCGAAGGCGCGCTCGCCTGCGTCCAAGCCTTGGTGCAAGCCGGCGCAGACGTGAATCAAACTTCGGTCGACGGCAGCGCGCCCTTGTTAGTCGCCGTGCAGAACGGATACTACGACCTTGCCGCATACCTTTTGGATCATGGCGCCAATCCGAACCAGGCGAATGAAAAGGGTTGGACGCCCTTGTATCTGGCCACGAAGAATCGCAATCAGGAAACCACGGCCGTTCCGGCGCCCAGCTCCGTCGGTGCGCTCGATTTCATCAAAGCCCTGCTCGATCACAAAGCGGATCCCAATGTCCGCATCAAAAAAGACACCGAAGTTCACCAGGCCATGACCGCCGTTTGGTTGAAAGAGGCCGGCGCCACGCCTTTGCTGCGTGCGGCTCTCTGTGGCGATCTCACAACGGTGCGGGTTCTGCTCGAACACGGTGCTGATCCTTTGATCCCGACCTTCGATCACACCACCCCACTGCAAGTGGCTTCCGGCGTCGGCTGGGCCGATGGCTTGATTCACGAATATTCCGAAGACCAAACCGTCGAACTGGTCAAGCTTTTGTTGGACCGTGGCGCCGACGTCAAGGCAGCCAACGATCATGGCATCACCGCCCTCCACGGCGCCGCCTACAAAGGAGCCAACAAAGTTGTCCAACTCCTGGTCGATCGTGGCGCGGACCTCTCTGCGCAGGACAAGGGAGAAGATTTCGGCTTTGGCGCCAGTTCCGTGAAAATGACGCCGCTCAATTGGGCTGAAGGCGTTCCCATCGGCATGTCGTCAGCGATCTTCCACGACGATACAGTAGCATTGATGACTAAACTGATGAACGAGCGTCACATTCCCATCGTCAGCAACACATTTCACGGCCAGAAGCCTTTGGACTCCAAAGCTATTGGCGAAAATTAGCAGCGGAAAGTCATTACATTCATGAAAACGCTTGAAACGCGCCTGTCGCGCCGAAATATTTTGACGGGAATCGCTTCGACCGGCCTTGCGGCTGGCGTGGCGTCGCTGCTGAACGCCACGCGTGTGCGCGCGCAGAATGCGACTGGCAATAGGATTGATGTCCATCAGCACTTCGTCTCGCCCGATTATCTGGCCTTGATCACTCGCAAAAACGCCATCAGCCCGGTTCCAGGCTTCGGCATTTGGAAGGATTACTCGCCGGCCAAGAACCTGGACGCCATGGATAAGGCCGGCATCGCCACCTCCATGCTTTCGCCCACCGCGCCCGGCGTCAACTTCGGCGACGTAGACGAATCACGGAAAATTGCCCGCGAGTTGAACGAATACGCCGCCGCCAAAATGGTCGGCGCTTATAAAGGCCGCTTCGGTTTGTTCTCCGTTTTGCCCATGCCCGATGTCGAAGGCACGCTGAAGGAAATCGCGTATTCGTTTGACACGCTGAAGGCGGACGGCGTCAGCATGTTTACCAGCTACGGCACCAAGTATCTGGGTGACCCCGCCTTTGCTCCTGTTTTTGACGAACTGAACCGGCGCAAGGCGGTGGTCTACACGCATCCGCTGGAGGCCAGTTGCTGTATGAACCCGATTCCGAATCTGGCTCCGCAGACGCTCGAATATCCCAGCGATACCAGCCGGGCCATCATGAGTCTCATTTTGGGCGGCACCGCTGCCCGGTGCCCGGACATCAAATTCATTTTCTCGCACGCCGGTGGCACCATCGTGTCCATCGCGCAGCGTTTTTTGGGCAACGCCATTACGCCCGAAGCGCTCGCCAAACCGCCGGAGACCAACGGGCGCCTCTATCACATGCGGCGTTTCTACTACGATACGGCTGGATCCTCGAACGCTATTCAGTTGCAGCCGCTAAAAACGCTGATAGGCCTTTCTCAGATTGTTTATGGAACGGATTTCCCATTCGTGAACGCCCCCGCCACTACGGCGGGGGTTCTCTCCAGCGGCTTTACTGCGGACGAACTCAAGGCCATCCACCGTGACAACGCGCTCAAGTTTTTGCCGAAGTACGCGGTGTAGCAGGTTCCAGAAGAGCAGCACCAAGCCGCGAGTGTGAGCGAGCGTGCCATTTCGCAAACCGTTGGTGCGCTACGGATGTTACCATCAAAGATTCTCCCCATGGCAGCGGCCGTCCCCGACATTCTAGAAACAATTGTCCGGCACAAGCGCGCTACCCTTGTCCGCACTCCCATGGAGCGCGCGGAACTGGAGCGCCGCGCAGCGGACCGTCCCCCGTCTCGAGATTTTCGCCAAGCTCTGCTGGCCAATCCCCCTGCCATCATTTCTGAGATCAAGAGGGCCTCGCCCAGCAAAGGCGTTTTCACGCAGTCTTTTCGCCCGGTGGATATCGCCAAGACCTATGCAGCTGGCGGTGCCGCGGCGCTCAGCGTGTTAACCGACGAGGAGTTTTTTGGCGGCAACTGGCAGGATTTCGATTCTGCCCGCGCGGCCGTCACACTACCTGTTTTGCGCAAGGACTTTACCATCGACGCGTTTCATGTAATCGAAGCCGCCGCGCACTCCGCCGACGCTATTCTGTTAATCGCGGCCATTCTCACCACAGACCAGCTGCGCCTATTCCGCGAATTTGCGGGGGAGCACGCAATGGCGTCGTTGGTGGAAGTTCACGATGCCGATGAGTTAGCGAAAGCAGTTGATTCCGGCGCCGAAATCATCGGGGTCAATAATCGCAATCTGCATACTTTTGAAGTGACGCTCGAAACCTCGCTGCGTCTAGTAGAAAAGATCCCCGCCACCGCCGTCAAAGTGGCCGAAAGCGGCATTCATTCGAGCGCGGATGTTCTTAAACTCCGTGCCGCCGGCTTCAACGCATTCCTGGTCGGCGAACACCTCATGAAATCACCTGACCCGGCGGCGGCGCTGAAGGCGCTCCGGTCATGAAGACCATAGCACTCACATCAACTGCACCAAGCCGCGACCGTAAGGGAGCGCCGAAACGGCCACGATGATGGTAAAAGTCTGCGGTATCACCCGTCGCGAAGACGCGCAAGTGGCCATCGATTCCGGCGCATCGGCCATCGGGTTTGTTTTCTATCTCAAGAGTCCGCGCTACATTCAACCCGAGCGTGCAGCGGAAATTGGCGCGGATTTGAAAGGCTGGAAGGTGGGGATTTTCGTGGATCGCTCGCCCCGGGAAGTTGCGGATATCATGCACAAAGCAAAATTAGACATCGCGCAGATTTATGGCGGACAACCTCCGCAAGGCGCGCGAGCTTGGCGTGCGCTCAGGATGCCATTGCCCCAGGGTCACGGCGCGCCATGGAACGACGGAACAAATGACGGTGGTTGCGAAGCGCTGTTGCTGGACGGCCCGGCCAACGGAATTTCCTTCGATTGGAATAGCGCGTCACAGGTGGGCACGAAATTGATCGTCGCCGGTGGCCTCGATGCCTCCAACGTCGCCGAAGCCATTCGCATCGCCCGCCCTTGGGGAGTCGACGCCAGCTCAAAGCTCGAAATCTCGCCCGGCGTGAAGGATCATGAAAAAGTAAAAGCATTTGTTGCCGCGGCCTTAAAGGCCGGCAAGGAGTTTGCATGTTAACCTCGCAGCCCGATTCCACCGGGCATTTTGGACCCTACGGCGGCCGTTTTGTGCCCGAGGTTTTGATGGCGCCGCTCGAAGAATTGGAGCGCGCTTTTCAGCAAGCCGCCGCCGATCCCTCTTTCAAAGCCGAATTGGCCGATTTGCTCCACAACTATGCCGGCCGCCCCACCGCGCTCTATTTCGCGAAACGTCTGAGCGAAAACCTCGGCGGTGCCAAAATTTATTTGAAGCGTGAAGACCTGCTTCATACCGGCGCGCATAAAATCAACAACTGTCTGGGGCAGGCGTTACTGGCGCGGCGCATGGGCAAGAAACGCATCATCGCCGAGACCGGGGCAGGGCAGCACGGCGTGGCCACCGCCACGGTTTGCGCGCTGTTTGGCCTGGAATGCATTGTCTTTATGGGCGAGGAAGACATGCGCCGCCAGCGCTTAAATGTCTTTCGGATGAGACTGCTGGGAGCGAAAGTGGTCGGCGTTTCCGCTGGCAGCAAAACGCTGAAGGACGCTATCAGTGAAGCCATGCGCGATTGGGTCACCAACGTTCACGATACGTTTTACATACTTGGCTCCGCGCTCGGCGCGCATCCTTACCCATTGATGGTCCGCGAATTTCATCGCATTATCGGTGAAGAAACGCGCGAGGAGATTTTGCGCCGCGAAGGCCGTTTACCGGATTCCATCTTCGCTTGCGTTGGCGGCGGCAGCAATGCCATCGGCATGTTTCACGCCTTCATCGGCGATGAAAACGTAAAGTTGATCGGCATCGAAGCCGGCGGCCGCAGCGGCAAATTGGGCGAGCACGCCGCTCGTTTTTCCGGCGGTTCTCCTGGAGTTCTGCATGGCACGCACAGCTATCTTTTGCAGGATGAAGACGGTCAGGTTGCCTTAACGCATTCGGTTTCGGCGGGCTTGGATTATCCGACGGTTGGTCCCGAACACGCATGGCTGCATGATCGCCATCGCGCGGAGTATACGTCCTGTTCCGATGTTGAGGCGCTGGCCGCAGCATTGCAACTGGCCCGCACGGAAGGTATCATCCCCGCGCTGGAATCCGCCCATGCCATTGCCGAAGTGTTGAAGCGAGCGCCCTCGGCGAAGGGCCAACTCTTCGTCGTCAACGTTTCCGGCCGCGGTGACAAAGATACCGACATCTACCGCGAAAATCTTCCTGAATTGGATTCGCCGGCATAAGCCCGCGCGCAAACGAAGTTCAACATGACCAGAATCCAGAAGTTATTCCAAGACCTGGCGGCGCAAAAACGAGCCGCTCTCATCGGCTACGTGACTGCCGGTGACCCAACACCCGAACACACTCCCGGTATCGTCGCCGCACTCGAGCGCGGAGGTGTCGACCTGATTGAATTCGGCGTCCCATTTTCCGATCCCATCGCCGACGGGCCCGTGATTCAAGCGGGAGCCGAACGTGCCCTTAAAGCTGGAACTACGCTCAAAAAAGTTTTGGAAATCGCCCAAACGATTCGCAAAACGTCGCAAATCCCGCTGCTGTTGTTTACCTATATGAATCCGGCGCTGCGTTACGGTTTCGAAAAACTGGGCCGTGACGCCAGGGCTGTCGGGATTGACGGCTGCTTGCTCACCGATCTTAGTGTTGAGGAAGCCCAGCCGTACGTCACCGGCATGCGGACTGCCGGACTGGACACTGTTTTTCTCGCCGCGCCCACCAGCACCCCGCAACGTCTGAAACTTGTCGCCGAATATTCCACAGGCTTCGTGTATCTGGTTTCCCGCACAGGCGTGACCGGCGTTCGCGCCGACGTTGCCGATTCCTTGGGTACCTTGGTGCAAGCCATGCGCCAGGCCACCAAACTTCCCCTGGCCGCCGGCTTCGGTATCTCTACTCCAGAACAGGCCGGTGCGGTTGCTAAGATAGCCGATGGCGTAGTTGTCGGCAGCGCTATTGTCCGCATGATTGAAAAGAACTCGAGCGACGCGGATCTGGAAGCCTTTGCCCGCTCGTTGCGTGAAAAAATGGATCAACACTAGATCCCATGGCGACCAAAAAATGGCCCAGAAAATGACCCCAGCGGAAGCCGAAGCGTTGCTGGCCGAATGCCGGCAGAAGATTGACGCCATCGATGCCCAGCTTCGTGAATTACTCAACCGCCGCGCCGCGATTGTCGAAGGCGTGGTCCGCGCCAAGGAAACCTTGGCCATGCCCATCTACGAGCCCAAACGCGAAGAAAACGTGGTGCGCAGAGTCACCGAAGGCAATCCCGGGCCGCTGAGCGCCGAAGCGTTTCGCCATATTTTCGAAACCATCATGGCTGAAATGCGGATTATGCAACAGGTGTATCTGGACAGAAACAGCCAGGCCGCAAAGGGCACTGCTGAGTGAGTACGGAGGTTGGGTCTGGTACCCGAAATGTTACCCGCGAATGGGAAACCGTATGCGTTGTCGGCGTGGGCCTTATCGGCGGTTCGTTTGCCTTGGCCATGCGGAAAGCTGGTTTTGCCGGCCAAATCATCGGCGTCAGTTCTCCGCGCACCATTGAGGCGGCCTGGGAACGTCAGGTTATTGACCGGGGCTTGCCGTTGGATCAAGCTGTGGCTCAATCCGATGTTGTGTTTTTGTCACAGCCCATCGCCCAGATTCTGGAAACGCTGGATGTTGTTGACCTGCACGCGCGTCCCGGGACCCTGATTACCGATGCAGGCAGCACCAAGCGCAGCATCGTGAAGCGTGCCGCCCAACAAATTCGCCATGCCCGATTTGTCGGTGGTCATCCTATGGCGGGCAAAGAAGCGCGCGGCGTGGACGCCGCTGACGCGGATTTGTTTCGTGGCCGCCCTTGGGTATTGACCGGAACCCAGCCGGACGCCGAACCAGTATTGGTCAGCTGGATCCAGAAATTCGGTGCCCGCCTCGTCACCATGGATGCAATCGAGCATGATCGCCTGGTTGCCATGGTCTCGCATCTTCCTCAGTTGCTGTCCACTGCTCTGGCGTCTGTGATTTTGGACACTCCGGCCGCCGCCGGTGTTGCCGGGCCTGCCGCCGTCGATCTCACTCGCTTGGCGCTAAGCCCCTACGACATCTGGCGCGACATCTTCGCCACCAACGCCAGCGAAATCGATCAGGCGCTGGTCCGCTACATTGCCAAGCTCGAAGAGTTGCGCTCCTGCCTGCAACAACCTGCAATGGCACTGGAATTTGACCGTGCGGCTCGGGCTGCGAAATCCCTGCGTGAGCATAGTTCATGACGCCCCCTCGTACTACACGGTTAGATTCCCCTAACTGCGATGCCACCGCAATCCTCTAGTGGTTCCCGGTCCCGGACGATAAGGCACTAAGTGACTAAGGCCGTTATCAAGTCGCGCCAAGCGCTTTTCCGGGATGTTAGACACCCAGGAACTTGTTAAATTTGACAGGGGAAGAAACCACACTGACTGCTCAGGGGGATAAATGCACTACTTAA
Source organism: Terriglobia bacterium (assembly GCA_025350105.1). Lineage (GTDB taxonomy): Bacteria > Acidobacteriota > Terriglobia > Bryobacterales > Bryobacteraceae > Palsa-187. Next base: position 16,172 of record JANXYJ010000167.1, read on the forward strand.
ATCGAACTGCACTCCGTGCCTTGATCGCATTTCAAAAACAAACGCACGGTCAGGATCTGATTGAATACGCGCTGATGGCCGGTTTTGTCGCCGTAGCTGCTGGTGCCATCATGCCTGGAGTATCCAAGAGTATTAGTACCATCTTCTCGAAGGTCGCCTCGGTCATGACCAACGCCGCCACGCAAGGCAGCTAGCGCCAGCGTTTTCATTTCCGATTTTTACTTCTGCCCTCAGCCTGCTAAACTTGGTGAACAACTTCCTTTTCTTGCATCCCAAATGGAGAGATGGCCGAGTGGTTGAAGGCGCACGCTTGGAAAGCGTGTTTAGGGGAAACTCTAACGAGGGTTCGAATCCCTCTCTCTCCGCCATATTATTATCAATAACTTATAGACGATAAGCGAAAACGGTGAGCAATGGTGGGCAATACAATGTTAGAACTTTCCCAAGTTGCCGCGGCTTGTTGATCCAGACCTGGGAGGGCAGTTCTGGTGGACGCGGCGGTTTGCGAACGAAACGCTCGGGGTGAGCCGAGTAGGCGGCATCCAGGACCACCTGGCGATGAGCCAGGATGTGCGGAGCCTGCCCATGGTGGAGCATGGCCGGGGTCATCAAGCCAAGTCCGGAATGATGGTGCTGGTGGTTGTACCACTGAAAGAAGCTTAGGCAGAACCCTCGCGCATCTTGGATGGAGCCGAAGCGATCCGGAAAACCGGGACGGTATTTGAGGGTGCGGAACTGGCTCTCCGAATAGGGATTGTCATCGGAAACATGCGGGCGCGAATGGGTTTTGGTGACGCCGAGGTCAGCCATGAGCAAAGCCACAGGCTTGGATTTCATTGATGACCCGCGATCGGTGTGCACCGTGAGCTGGCCGGGCGCGATCATCTGCGCACGGCAGGTATGCTCGATCAGGCGCTTGGCCAACTCGGCGCTTTCGCGATACGCGATCATCCAACCGACCAGGTAACGGCTGAAGACGTCGAGGATGACATATAGATGATAGACAGTCCATTTCACTGGGCCGCGCAGCATGGTGATGTCCCAACTCCACAACTGGTTGGCCGCAGTGGCCAGCAACTCCGGCTTCTGCTAGGGCGGATGCGTGAGCTGATCGCGGCGCTCGCGACTTTCGCCATGCGTTTCCAGAAGGCGATACATGGTGCGAATGGAGCAATGAAACCGGCCTTCATCGAGCAACGCCGCGTACACCTGCGCGGGCGAGCAAGCCTGAAAACGCTCCTCATGAAGGCATGCCAGCAGGGTGGATTGTTCGCCACCTGAAAGGGCTCGCGCCGAGTGCCGCTGCTGTTTGTCCGAAGCTGGGGCCGCCGGATCGCGCTACTGTCTTCCGTCTACTCTGGCTGTATCATCGTCTACTCTGGCTGTATCAATGGAGGGCCAATAACCGATGCCGAAGGCCCCCTATTGGGCTTGGTAATTGGGGCGCTCTGATTGGTCATCATGCAAGACCTCCAAGTTGCTCGAAACTGAGCGAAAGGCTTCCCCCGAGAGGCCGATCACATTGAACGGCTCGACTGGTGACGGCTGCCTTCCAGACTAACGAAATATCCGCCGAAAAACGCGCACAGCATCTTGCACAGCATTCACGCTCTTCAGATCCAGTGGGCCAGGCTTTCCATTCCTGATTCGAATGACTGCCCGTCCACTCGTTTGTTCGGGGCTATGAAGACCGCTTCATTCGTCACCTCACATTCATACGAGAGATCTCCGATTGAAATTTTCCGCTGTTAGAACTGAGGTGCGGCGCGAACAGAACTGCGCACGGAATCAACCTGTGCAGGACGTCGCGATAACTTGCCGCAAAAACACCCAAACAGAAAGAGGAGTAAGCATGTCCGTAAAGAACCTTGCCCTACGCGCAATCCATTTCGTGCGCACTGGACTGGTGTCCATTGCGCTTTTCCAATTTACCTTCGGCGCTACCGTGGTCAACGCGGCTCCGGTTAGCAACGACGGCAATACCCAGACCCCCATCAAACACGTTATCGTGATCATCGGTGAGAATCGCACCTTCGACCACGTTTTTGCCACCTACAAGCCCGTGCGCGGGCAATCGGTTTGGAATCTACGATCCCAGGGAATCGTAGAGGCGGATGGCACGCCGGGACCGAATTTCTCGCTCGCGACGCAACGCGTTGGCTCCGATCACTTTAGCGACGGGTTTCTGCTTGCCCCTCCCACCTCTTCCTACCCCAACGCCATCATGCCCGCGCCGCTCGCTGGCGGCCCCAAGGATTCCTGGATTACGGGCGACAGCCTGGCTTTGGCGAAGCAGACCGAAACCGCGCTGCCCGAGGGTTACTACAAGTATTTGATCTCTGGTGGCACAGGCTTGGCGAATGGCATTCCAGACAGCCGAATTAGCAACGTGAATAAGCTGCCGCCGGGTCCTTTCCAACTCACCAACGGTTCCGGATTCACCTACAATTCGTATGCCAATAGCCCGGTGCATCGCTTCTATCAGATGTGGCAGGATTTGGATTGCAGCGCCAGCCATATCACGTTGGCGAACCCATCTGGTTGCCTCGCCGACCTGTTCCCATGGGTAGAAACCACGGTTGGCGCCGGCGCCAACGGCGTCACCCAACCCGCCACCTTCAGCACGAACTACGCTCCGCCCCCGACCATCACCACCGGCGAAGGCTCCACTGCCATGGGCTTTTATAACATGCACCAGGGCGACGCGCCGTACTTCAAATTTCTGGCCGATAACTATGCCATGTCCGATAACTTCCACCAATCGGTGATGGGTGGCACCGGCGCCAATCACATCATGTTGGGCCACGGCGACGCCATGTGGTTTAGCGACGGCAAAGGCAATGCAGCGACCCCTCCGCACAACCAGTTGGTTGCCGCAGGATCGGCGATTGCCGGTGTAGTGGATGAAATTGAAAATCCCAACCCGGCTGCGGGCACCAACAATTGGTACAAACAGGACGGCTACGGCGGCGGTTCCTATGGCTCGCCTTCTTATGGCGGCGGTTCCTACACCAACTGCGCCGACGCAACCCAGCCCGGCGTGACGCCGATCACCAATTACCTGAAGTCGCTCTCCCGCCCCATCAAACCCAATTGCGAAGCCGGCCATTACTACTTGCTGAACAACTATAACCCCGGTTACTTTGGCGACGGCAGCAACGCCGCCACGGATACGTTCACCTTCAACACCGTATTTACCATTCCGCCCTCCACCCTGCGTAGCATTGGCGACGAAATGAATTCTTCCAGCATTTCATGGAAGTATTATGGCGAAAACTGGAACAATTATCTGAACGATAAGTATCAGCTCAACTACGGCGCTACGGGCCCCAACGCCGACAACTACTGCAACATTTGCAATCCGTTCCAGTACGACACCTCGATCATGGGGGATCCCGCGCAGCGCGCGGCTCACCTGAAGGATACCGATGATCTGTATGCCGATATCGCCAACGGCACTCTGCCCGCCGTTTCGTTCGTGAAACCAGGCGGCCTGGTGGACGGCCATCCGTATTCGTCTAAGCTCAACCTGCTTGAAGGTTTCACCAAGAAGATCGTAGACGCGGTACGCGCCAACGACTCTACCTGGAACGACGTCGCCATTTTCATCACCATGGATGAAGGCGGCGGCTACTATGATTCCGGCTACGTGCAGCCGCTTGACTATTTCGGCGACGGCACGCGCATTCCGCTGATGGTGGTGTCGCCCTACACCCCGTCCGCCGGCTTCATCTCGCACAACTACTCCGACCACGTTTCCATCCTGAAATTCATCGAACGGAACTGGAAGCTGGGGCCCATCACCACCCGGAGCCGGGATAACTATCCCAATCCGATTACGGCGCCTGCGAGCCCGTATGTGCCCACCAACTCGCCAGCTATCAGCGACCTGTTTGAGCTGTTTGACTTCACGCAGTCCGTGCAGTAAAAGCCAGGACGTCTATTCCCAACTAGCGGCGTTGCCAAGGCAGCGCCGCTTTTCTGTGCGTTTGGTTCTTTAAGACATTTTCCATTTGCCGGTGGCTAGCGCGATGCCAGCGGCGGCGTCACGATTTTCTGCGGCCGTTCCATGGGAACCCGGCCGACGGCTTGCGTCTTTGGGCGGTATTATCCGCATCCCCTAGAGTTGCCGACGCTTGTCGAAAGATTAGGTCTGCAGTTTGGCACCATCCCGCAGCGCTCTAACAGCGCGGACAGCGGACTTCTGGTGAATGCGGTTGTGTGAAAACGGCCTGAACCATCGCCCTGCCAGTGGCGGTTTTGCTTACGCCGAGTGCTATGAGGCGATGTTGTTGCAGCCTGGATTCGATCTTCATCTGTTGCTTGCGGCGCTGCGAAATAGTGGAACCAATGGCGGGTAGCCTCGTAGTCTTCAGTCCGGCGCGGTCATGAAGAAGCCCAGGAAGAAGTCTTCACCCACGATTAGAATAGGACATAGTGGTTGCCCGGGAAGGCTGAATGAAGCTTATCGATCGTGATTTCTATCGTATTTTCTGTTTTGCGATCCTCTCGGCCGCCGGCCTAGCGCAGACTGCAACCTTGCGCGGTGTGGTAACCGATTCCAGTGGTGCGGTGGTGGCTGGTGCAAGAATTACTCTCAGCGGATCCACCGGGAATCCGGATCTCACTACTTCCAATAACCGGGGCGCCTATTCGTTTATGGGATTAATGCCTGGCGCCTTTATGGTCCAAGCCGCGGCACCCCAGTTGGCTTCCAGGCAGACGAAAATTGACATCGTGCCGGGCGCAAACACTTTAAATCTGCAATTGGGTTTGGCCTCGGTAACGGAAAGCGTCACGGTGGACGCGGATGCTTCGCAGATTGGCACCGATGCCAGCAGCAATGCCTCCGCAACGGTTTTGCGCGGCAGCGATCTGGAGGCGCTGTCGGATAATCCGGAAGATCTGATGACCGACCTGCAAGCGTTGGCCGGGCCTTCTGCTGGACCCGCTGGCGGCTCCATTTACGTGGATGGCTTTAGTGGCGGTGAGCTGCCGCCCAAGGAATCGATTCGCGAAGTGCGCGTCAATCAAAATCCCTTCTCTCCGGAATTCGACAAGCTGGGCTTGGGGCGCATCGAAATTCTCACCAAGCCAGGCGCGGATCACTGGCGCGGAAATCTGAACTATAACTACGCCACCGATGCTTGGAATTCCCGCAATCCCTATTCGTCGCTGAAGGCCCCGCTGTTGCTGAATGAGTTTGAAAACACGCTTGGCGGTCCGTTAAGCAAACGCATGTCGCTGGCTCTGGACGCCTACCAGAACAATGTAGACAACGGTTCCATCGTAAACGCGGTGACGCTGCAGAATCAGACGCCAGCGCCGTTCTTTGACATCTTTAAGACCCTGCAAAAGCGAACCCGCGTGTATCCCCGCATTGATTATCAGCTCAGCGAAAGCCAAACGCTTTCGCTCCGTTATTCGTTCACCAAGGGCGACATTCAAGGGGCGGGGATTGGCGGTTTCGATCTGGTTTCGCGCGGCTATCACACGCGATACACCATCCATACGATTCAGGCCATTGAAACCGCCGTGCTCAGCCCCGGTGCCATCAACGAAACCCGATTCCAGTATTACCGCAACGATTTCCAAACCATCCCCAATAGTATTAGTCCGGTGATTCAGGTACTGGGATCGTTTAACGACGGAGGGTCATCGGTGGGCAATTCGCGTGACCTGCAGCAAGATTACGAATTGCAGAACGTCACCTCCATGAATCGGCGCTCACACACCTTACGCTTCGGCGTTCGCCTTCGCGATTACTTCGAAGACAATCTTTCGCCGCAGAATTTCAACGGGACGTTTACCTTTAGTGGCGGACTTGCGCCGGTGCTGGACGCGAACAATCAACCCGTGGCTGGGTCGCTTGCGCAGATCGATTCCATTGAGAGCTACCGCCGTACACTTCTGTTTCAGAAACTTGGTGTTTCTGCCGCTCAGATCCGCGCCCTGGGCGGTGGTGCTTCACAGTTCAGCATTTCCGCCGGACAGCCGGGAGTATCAGCCAGCCGGCTGGACGCTGGACTCTTCCTCGCCGACGATTGGCGCTTGCGCCCTAACTTCACTTTGAATCTGGGCCTGCGCTACGAAGTGCAGACCAATATTCACGATCCGTGGGGCTGGGCTCCGCGAATCGGAATCGCGTGGGCCCCCGGCGTGGGTTCGCAAAAAACGCCAAAAACCGTCATTCGCGCCGGTTTTGGAATCTTTTATGATCGCTTCCCTCTGGGCAATACGATTGACGCTTTGCGCTACAACGGCATCGTCCAACAGCAATACGTGGTAGCAAATCCAAGCTTTTTCCCCACGCTTCCGTCCCTTGCATCGCTTACCGGAACGCAAGCGACGCAGGTGACTCAAAAGGTGGACCCGAATTTGCGCGCACCCTATACTCTGCAATCGGCGCTTACTGTGGAGCGGCAACTGGGCGCATCTTCCTTCGCGCTTACCTATACGAATTCCCACGGGCTGCACGCGTTCCGGTCTTTGGCTATAAACAACAGTGGAGCATTTTTTTTGGCCAATTCAAATCCCGTGTTTCTGATGACCTCCTCCGGCGTCTACAACCAGAATCAGCTCACCGCCAACTTCAATTCCAAGGTGAACAAGAACGTCTCGCTCACGGGGACTTATGCATTGAATCGGGCGCGCAGCAATACCGACGGATTGGGAACCTTCCCCGCCAATCCCTATAATTACGCAGGCGAATACGGCCCCGCAGCCACGGATGTGCATCACCGCATCAGTTTAGGAGGCACCATCAATATGCGCGGGAACATTCGCTTCAGCCCCCTATTGAGCATCCAATCCGGCGCGCCCTTCGACATCACTACCGGAAGCGATCTGTACGGCACTACGCTCTTCAATGGGCGGCCGGGCATTGCATCGAATCCCGGCAAAGCCGGATTGATCCAGACCGCCTATGGACTGCTGGATCCGAATCCCGTTCCTGGAGAGGCGCTGCTCTCTCGCAATTACGGACGAGGTCCAGCACAAATTATGGCGAATCTCCGCGTGGGAAAAACCATTCCGTTTGGCCCCGAAACAGGAAAGGCCGGCACCCGCCGCTATAACCTGACGATTTCCATGTCCGCGCGAAACCTGATCAACCATACCAACGCGGGACCGATCATCGGCAACATCACCTCCCCTTTGTTTGGCCTGGCCAACCGGATGGCAGGTAATCTGAACGGCGAAGGTTTTTCGGAAAATGCTAATAACCGCCGCCTGGAATTGCAGACCCGCCTGACTTTCTAAGGCCACCCCGCTAAGATCAATCGGGCAACGCTGCACGGCTGGCGGAAAGAGCGCGGTGTCGGAGGATATGTCCGCGCTTCAGCGTTCCGCCTAGTTCCTGATTCGCTTCAGCACGAGGTTGTACTCGCGGATTTTGGTGTTTTCGCGGGAACCGGAAACCACGATCTCATTCTCGGAAAACGTCCCCTTCGCGACGTTGTGGAAAGGAGTCCCGCCGTTGGCCAGCACCTCGGGGTCGTCGTCGGCTTCGTGCAGGACAAAGAAGCGGACCTGATTGCCACGAACGATTCCGTCGACGATCTTGTAGGTCGGCTCGCCCGGTCGTCCCTCAATGGTGCCGGCAAGCATATCGCCATCCTGGCGCAGCACGAAAACATTCGGGCCACCCGTCTGTCCGCTCGCCTGGCCACTAGTGGACCAGCGTCCGGTTAGACCGGCGGGCCGCGGAGTCTCAGGCACTTGCATATGCTGCCAGGACTTCTCGTTCTCCAGGCAGAACTCGTCGATCAATTCCGTATCCGGCATGATCTCCTGCTTCATTGATACAGTCCACGGCCGCGTGTACACCTTGGGGTCGTCCACAGTGAGTTGCACTTCGAGCGTTCCGTAGTTGGGGCGTCGCAGCCGTTCTGTCATGGTAGCGGAGTTGGTCATGGGAGCGCCGCTCATGTCGATCCACAAGTCGTCCCGGAAGCCCTTCGTCTGGATGATGAGCGTGTCGCCGTCCCAGGTAGCGGTAGAGTACCCGTTCCATGTGGGAGTTGGGTCGTCTGGCTGAGGACGTCCGTCAATAAAGATCTGCCGGTACATCGCGTTCACTTCGTAGAGCAGCACCAACTCTCGCGGCGTGTGCAGCGCTTTCGTCAAATGGGGCATAACCCATGTCCGTGGAGGGTTGTCGGGCAGGCACCGCACGTGCGGATCGTCTTTGCTGAACCTCTGCTTCACGAGTTGGGCCGCCCACGGCTGATAGGGGAGGCCGCCGCGGAGGTCCCGGCCAAGGTCGAGGGCGAGCGGGGAGCCCCCGATCTCCGTGTTGCCGCAAAACAGGCCTGTCTTCGGGTCGCACTGGTTGACCACCGCGGTGTGCCAGATGCCAGAGAAGTCGGGCTTTCCGCCGGGGAGGCGCGGAGCTGGAGCGGTCAAGTCCGCAGTCCCATCCGCCTTTTGCGGCACGTCGGCTGCCGTGTAGTGCAGCCATTGTCCGAAACCGACAGCCTGCGTCCCGACGATCGCGATGATGACCAAAACCGGCAGGTGGAGACACCGCCTTTGCCGTTCGCGGATGGTATCGCGCCGCATTACTCTTTATCCTTCGGCTGGGTGTCGCGAACCTTAATCAACCACTTACCGTTGACGCGTACGAGTTCATTGCGTTCCCAGCCCACGGCCGCGATCCGGGCCGGAGTGTTGGGCGCGTCGCCAGCGAAGGTCGTGGTCCAATAAGCGCGAAAGATCGCGTGATCCTTGTCGAGGAGCTCCAGGTAGGGGTTCATGCTGGTGTGATACATCGCCGGAGGCTTTTTGCCTGTCTTGGCTTCGGTCTCCTCGTTTCTCTGACGCAAAACGGCAATCATTTTGTGTAGCGCGTCATGACCCTTTGTCGCATTTGCTCCGCCGCCGAATTGGCCATCCGGAGTGTAAGTCGCGATATAGGCGTCCGCGTTCAACGTGTCTAACGCCCGCGCATACTGCCACATCAACTTCTCGATTTCGGCGCGATCTCTTGCCTCGCGTTCGAAGGTGCTTTCCGCCAAAGCCGGTAACCCGGAGAGCAGCAACCCAAAAGTGAGCATCATTCCCAAACATTTCCTGATCATCTCCAACTCCCTTTAACTAACGAAGCGTCGCTATGCTCTGAGTCATTACACGCGCTCCCTTGGGCAGTGGTTGCCGGTTTGGGACACGCTTTGCTTGCAGGATTCGGGCGGGCCGGTTGTCATGGCCGGCCCTCGTTAATGGCGAGCCAAGACTTGGCGCATTCCTGCACGACAGTAAGATATTTTTGGACTTCCGGCTTGCCCACGACCCATGGGTTAGGGTCCCCCGGCTTCCGCGCTTGAGTCCGCCCCAACCTTGCCAGAGCATCGTTATACTCAGTGTGGTTGCCAATGATTACGTCGGCGCCGGAGCCGTCCGCGATATCCAGCAAGCGGCCAGCGTTCGAAATGTAGGACTGCAGCATTTCCTTCGACGTATTCCCGCTAAGAGCCGTTCCGCCCCATTCCATCGCCAGGTGCGGAATGCCGTGATCCTTCACCGGAACCAGGAAGGAAAGAGTGCCTCCGGTGTGACCGGGAGTCAGGTAGATCGTAATGGTTGTATCACCAAGCGTCAGCTTCTGTCCGTCCGTGGCTTCCATATCACGGATATAGGGAGTGGCTTGCCGCGCGGCTAGTTCCCAGTCCTTGGGCGCCAGGATGACGTGGGGGTGGTAGGTATCCTGCAGAAATTTGACAGCGCCATCGTGATGATCTGCTACCGGGAGGTGTGCAGGGCGTGTTCTGTGTCAATTGCGGGAAGTCGTACGAGGATGCGTACAAGTTCTGTAATCACTGCGGTGCTCCCGTTCCTCCCGTCGTTCGTGCCCCTGAACCGGAGGCCACGCCGGACCCTGTCCCTGTCAAACCCGTCCTTGCTCAG
>JANXYJ010000045.1 GCA_025350105.1 Terriglobia bacterium
GGAAGACCTTGAAACCGGTTTCATAACATCCGGCATGGTCCCTAATAAGGCCAGCGGGTTTTCAGAGAGCCAAAGTAGCTCCGGCTTTAGCCGGAGTTCATCGAAAGCAGGACAAACGAGCGGTCGCCATGAAAGCGATCATACGAGACCCTGTTAAAAGCTGCGCAAGCAGCCAGCTAGATTTGGCTCAATCATTGGTGGCCGGGTTATTGTCCAACCCGGATCCGCAAGGATCCGGGGCCAAACAATGACTACACCTCCGGCGATAAGTCCGCGAAGCCCCGGCCACCCGCAACGCACGTCAAACATGTTCGGGCACAAGTGTGTCCGTTTATTCCAGCCGGAAGGCATTCACACCGCTGCTCACAATCACCACATACTGCTTCCCGTCGCGCCCCATATACGTAATCGGCATCGTGTGCCCCTGGGAATCGAGCTTCGTCTCCCACAACATTTTCCCGGAACTTGTTTCAAACGCACGGAACCGGTCATCGCGAGTTCCCCCGATAAACACCAGCCCGCCCGCCGTCACCATCGGCCCGCCCTGCCCGAACGCACCGGTGTTGTGTATCCCCTTCGCTTCCAGTTCCTCCGTGATCCCCAGCGGCACACGCCATGCAACATCGCCCGTATCGCCGTTCACCGCCATCAACTCCGCCCACGGAGGCTGCTGGCACGGCATCTCTTTTTTGGGATTCCAAAACCGCGCATTCAACGAGCCCGGCCCCAACGGACTGCTCCGCCGGTACGCCACCGGATCTCCCTCAATCGATTGATCCAACCGCCCCATCCCCGCCACGTTGCGCGTGTTCACGATTACAAAATCGCGCTTCGGGTCCACCGCGACTCCGCCGTAATTCGGCCCGCCCTGCTGTCCCGGAAAAATGATCCGGTATTCCTTCGAACTATACGGTGTGTACGAACCCAAGCTGTGAATCCCGCCGATTCTCTGCACCAAATCCCGGCAAAACGCTTCGTGTTCCGGCTCGCCTTTGAAAACTTCATCGGCCGTCATGCCCTGCTTGGTCAGTGGTAAAGGCTTCACTGGAAACGGTTGGGTTGGTGACGACTTCTCTCCCGGCACATCGCTCTGCGGCACCCGACGCTCTTCCATCGGAAACACCGATTTGCCCGTTTCGCGGTCCAGGAAAAACATTAAGCCCGGTTTCGACACCGCCACCACCACCGGCACTTTTTTGCCATCATGCATAATGTCCATCAACGCCGGCGCGGCTTCGGCGTCGTAATCCCACAGGTCGTGATGCGTCAATTGAAACGACCATCGCACTTTCCCCGTCATCCCATCCAGTGCCACAATCGACGACGAATATTGATTATTTCCCGGCCGCGCTCCGCCATAATATTGCGCCGCAGGTTGACCAATCGGCAGAAAAATCAGTCCGCGTTTTTCGTCGATCGTCGCCGCGCCCCAATGCGCAGGTGACCCCGCCGTCTTCCAGTAATCCGGCGGCCACGTCTCATATCCCGGCTCCCCCGGATGCGGAATCGTGTGAAAGGTCCACGCCAATTTGCCCGTCCGCAAGTCCCACGCCCGCACGTCCATATCGGGCCCGCCCGGGTCATCTTCTTTCCCTTGCGCCCCCGTGATGATCAGATTGCGAAAAATCGCTCCCGGCGATCCCATGTGATACGGCGAGTTCGGATATTTGTCGGCCACGCCTTCGCGCAAGTTCACTGCGCCTTCATTGCCAAAACCAGGAACCAGCTTTCCTGTTTTAGCGTTAATCGCCAGCAATTTGCCATCGAAAGTCCCGGCCAGAATGGTCGCCGGATGCGTCGCATCGCCTGCCCAGTGACTCACCCCGCGCAGCGGAGCCGCCACTTTCCCCAAATCATATTTCCAAACTTCTTTGCCCGTTTCCGGCTCCAGCGCCACAATCGTTTTCTGACGAGTCGGCAGGAACAGCACGCCATTCACCATCAGCGGCACCGCTTCCGTGCCCGTCTCCGCACGTGCCGCCGCGTTGGCGAAATCCGCTCCCGCGCCAATCCCGTACTGCCACGCGGGCTTCAGCTTCGCAACGTTTTTCGTATTGATCTGCGTCAGCGCACTATAGCGTTGGCCCCCAGGATCGCCGCCATAGTTGGCCCAATCTTTTTGTTGGGCATTCAGTACGGAAAGGAGCAGGAATGTGGTGAACGGTGCTAGTCGCATGCGCTGACCATTATAGTGGGAACGGATCTCCAGAACGCAGGAACATCCAGGCAATTGACGGTGTCCAAGTAGAAGCCACTTTTTAGCATGCGCACTGTCAAACGAGTTTTTCTTTCCATAGGCGAAGCCGGGGCCCTGCTATTGGGGGTTGTGATCTCCTTCTCTTTGGCAGTCTACGTTGATGAGTTACTCAAGCCCAGGGAGGAGATCGTTCCATTAGGAACACTTTTTGCGGGTTTAGTGCTTAGCGTCGTCGCAGCTACAGTCCTCCGGCACAAACATCGTGCCCGCAAATTTGCCTATGATGTAGCCAGCTGGGAAGTCATCCACGATGAACGTAAACTACATCCGCGCCGTGCACGGGCAAAACGGCTGGCACTGCAAACCCTACCTTGGTCACCCAGCATCTTTGCCGCGTTCTGGTTATTCTTCTTTCCCGTTGCGTCGCATCTCTTTCATCCCGGCTCTCAATATTTAAGACACTATCGGGTTCCCATTCCCTGGGGAGTAACGGTCTTCTCCATGCCAGGATTAGCACGAGAGGGAACGAATTGGGTGGAAGCCCTTGTGATGAACAGAGGACGGAGCACATTTGGCATGACGCCCAACTGGCGGCGGGAGGAGCCGTCATCCATCATGACCTTCGGAAACCTTGAGCCAGGGTACAGCTACTCGCTGGACAGTAGGCCAACAGCATTCGGGCGGCAATTCCTCCACCTGACGAAAATGGAACTTCATTTACGCGACGTTCCTCTTGTTTGCTGGCAGTATGAACAGCAGCCCGCCACGCACGGGCTTTATGTTATCGGACCTTGGGAAGTTCAATGTGGGACGACCGACGCAGCCCGCGAGCGCAATCTCTATGCGCGATTCTCCGGCGAGGCAGCTGACCTGCCGCTTTTCTATAGGATCATTGAAGGCGTAACGTCGGTCAATTGACGCGCGCTCACGCCAGCGCTAAATTCGGCTGCGCGCGCAGCGTCAAATCCGCATGCTCGCCCCGCGTGAATTTAGGGAAAGCCGCGGCGGCAATCATCGCGGCGTTATCGGTGGACAGTCCCGAGTCCGGAAAAAACACAGCGCACGGAAGATGCGCTCGTTGCGTGGCCAGACGCAAACCCGTATTGCACGCCACGCCTCCGGAGACAATCAGGCTGCGAGCAGCAATCTCTTCAATGGAACTCACGGCGCGACGGAGCAACTGGTCGATCACCGTTTTTTGAAACGACGCGACCACATCCAGCGTTGTGCGCGGTGTCACCTCTAGCCACTCTTCTAATGACGGATGCGCATTGCGCTCCAACAAAGCCCGCCGCGCTGCTAGCTCGCCGGCCAAATCCCGCGCTTCGGTCCAACGCAGCACCGCCGTCTTCAGTCCGCTAAAACTAAAATCCAGCGTGTTGCCTTTCATCTTTACAAGCGAAAACCGGACGGCACCGGGGTTACCATGCGGCGCAAGCAAGTCGATCACCGGTCCGCCCGGATAGCCGAAGCCCAGCAGCTTGCCTACTTTATCGAAAGCTTCCCCCGCGGCGTCATCGCGAGTTTTCCCCAGCAGCCGATAGCGAAAATTTTCCGTCACTTCGAACAAGTGCGTGTGACCGCCGCTCACCACCAACGCAAGCGCGGGAAATTCCACCGGCTCTGCTGAAAGTCGCGCCTGGCTGATCACCGCGTGAATGTGCCCTTCAATATGATTCACCGCGATCAGCGGAATCGCACGCGCCATCGAAAGCGCCTTTGCGTAAGTGATACCAACCAGCAGCGATCCCACTAAGCCGGGGCCCTGGGTCACGGCGATGGCATCGATATTCTCCAGTTTTGTATTGGCCTGCGCCAGCGCCAAACGCACCACCGGAACCATCGCCCGCAGATGTTCGCGCGAGGCCAGCTCCGGCACCACGCCGCCATAGACTGCATGCGTGGCGATCTGCGAGGAAATCACCGACGACAAAATCCGCGTGCCGTCCTCCACCACTGCCGAGGCGGTTTCATCGCACGAAGTTTCAATTCCTAAAATGAGCATCGGCTCATTTCAGTCTATGCGAAATTAAGTAATACCCGTGCTGATTTCCGACTTCGACTACTCACTTCCTCCCGAACTCATCGCCCAGCAGCCGCTGCCCGATCGCGCTGGTGCGCGCATGCTGGTGGTGGATCGCAAAACCGGCACCTGGGCCGACCGCATGTTTCGCGATTTGCCGTCTTACGTGCACAAAGGCGACTGCCTGGTGTTCAATAATTCCCGCGTTTTTCCATCGCGCTTGTTAGGGAAAAGACACAAGACCGGCGGCAAGGTGGAAGTCTTTCTCATTCGGCCAGCCGGCGAAAATATATGGCATGCGCTGGTGAAGCCCAGCCGCAGTATGCGCGTGGGCGAAGAAGTGATCGTCAGCAACGATCTTTCGCTGAAAATCCTCACCCATGGCGAATTCGGCGAACGCACGGTTCACTTGAACGCTAAAGGCGATCTCCACGACATTCTGGAGCGCATCGGCCACATCCCGCTGCCTCCTTATATAAACCGCGCCGATTCTGAAGAAGATCGCGAACGCTATCAAACTGTCTTCGCCAAAGAAAAAGGCTCGGTGGCTGCGCCCACGGCGGGGCTGCATTTCACGCGAGAAATTCTCACCGCCTGCCGCGCGGCGGGAGCAGAAATTGCCCACGTCACCCTACACGTTGGATTGGGAACGTTTCAACCATTACGCGCCGAAAACGTTTCGGATGTTCAATTGCATTCAGAAGCCTTCAGCATTCCCGAAGCCGCCGTTCAAGCCATGAACGCGGCATCGCGCGTGCTGGCCGTGGGCACCACCAGCGTGCGGGCGATCGAGTCTTTTGATGCCGGTGTTCATCAGGCAGACACGAGTCTCTTCATCTCGCCCGGCTTTCGCTTCCAGCGCACGGGCGCTCTGCTCACCAACTTTCATCTGCCGAAGTCCAGTCTGTTGATTCTGGTTTCCGCGTTTGCCGGCCGCGAATTGATGCTTGCCGCCTACGCGCATGCGGTGGCCCGGCAGTACCGTTTTTTCTCGTACGGGGACTGCATGCTGATTTTATGAAAGCCTGTTTTATGAAAGAATAGGGTTACGATTGTGACGGCGCCCTCCACACTTACAGACCTGTTAGCCAAAGCTCGCCAGCGCAGTGTGAGTCATACCGTGCTGGATGTGCTGGCCTGGGGAGCCTTCTCCGCCTTGGCCTGTTCCGCTCTCATTCTGATTTTCGGAGCCGAATATTTGAGCTGGTGGTGCGTCCCCGCCGCCGGTTTGATCAGCGTGGCTGGCGGCTGGTGGGTGATGCGCAAGCGCCTGCCTTCGGTCTACGAAGTCGCGCAGAGCATCGATCACCGGCTACAGTTGGCCGATACGTTGTCAACCGCGTGTTATTTTAATTCAACCGCGCCCTCCCCTAGCGATTCTGTTCGCGATGCACAACGCCTGACCGCCGAAAAACTGGTTCCCGCCGTCGATCTGAACACCGCGCTCCCGCTGCAGCGGCCCACTGGATTTTATCCGGCCGCGGGCGTGGCGCTGCTGGTGATGGGGCTTTTCTTGGTTCGTTACGCAGTGCAGGGTTCTTTCGATCCGCGCCCGTCTTTGGTGAAGAACGCCATGGACAATTTCTTTTCCGGTGCCAAACAGCAGGCGTTGGCCGCCAAGGCGCAAGGCGGTGAACAGCCAGGCGAGAAAGACGGCGAAAAAGCCGAACAGAAGAACGCCGATTTCGCCGGCGATAGCCAGTTCGATCCTGCCGCGCCGGAGCCCCAGCCCTCCCCTGACGCCGATAAAACCGCTGATAACAAAAAGAAAGACGACGACAAGTCCGAAAACAGCGGCGCCGATAAAGGGGACAAAGGAGATAAAGGGGACAAAGACGACAAGCAGACCGGTGATCAAAAGCAGGACGGCGACCAAAAAGGCACACAAGACGCCAAAGCCGACCCCTCCGTGATGGACAAGCTGAAGGACGCCGTTAACGATCTTATTAATAAGATGAAGGCGCCCAACGATAGTAAGAGCCAAAAGGGCGAACCCAAAAGCGACAGCGACAAACAGCAAAGCGACGACGGCCAGAATCAGGAAAAGAATCAAGGAGATAGCGCCGACGCCCAGAAAAGCAGCCAGCAATCGGCCGATGGCGAAAACGGCAAGAATTCTGAGCAGAAGAAGAAATCCGATTCTCCTCAGCAGGGCGTAGGCAGCCAGGAAGGCGATAAAACGGCGAAGGAAGCTGAGGCCCAAAAGGCCATGGGCAAGATCAGCGAACTGCTTGGGAAACGATCGGAAAACGTCAAGGGTACCGTGACGATGGAGGTGGGCCAGACCAGACAAACCCTGAAAACGCTGGCCACCGAGAGCAGTGCCCGTCACAATGAGTCCGGCGGAGAAATCCACCGCGACACGGTTCCGCCAGCCTACGAAGGCTTCGTTCAGCAATATTTTGAACAAGTTAGAAAGACAAGTAGTACTAAATCCCCCGCTTTACCCCCCACCAAATAAAGCCAAGTAGGGAAGCTCCCTACATTATGTTCAACTTAAAGCTCTTGCGCTAGTTCTAGTACAGCAGTATACTGTTGGCAATCGACCTGTTATCAGGGTGTCACAATCCGCGTTCGATAGAATCCTTTAGGGTCAAGGTTCAACTGATGACGGGAAGCAGCGATTGCAAGAGACCGCTTTCTGACCGACCAGTTGGAGGCGTCCGCTAGAACATTGAAGTTAAAAAAAAGAAAGTGAGGTTAGCTATGAAACAAATATTCCTTTCGTCTTGGGGGCGATCAGCAAAACTTCTGACGCTACTCATGGCGATAACGTTAGTATTTACGTTTACCAGCGTAAATTTGTTCGGCCAAACTGAGACGGGCCAGATTACGGGGACGGTATTCGATCCAACCGGTCTGGTTGTGAATAGCGCCACCATAACAGCAGTGGACACGTCGACCAAAGCCAAGCGCACGGTTATGGCAACCAGCGGCGTGTATGTTTTTGCGAATTTGCTGTCAGGCACTTACGAAGTGACGGCGGCGGCTCCTGGTTTTGAAACCTTGAAGCAGACAGTGAAGGTGAGTGTCGGCACCAAAGTGGGCATGGATTTGCGCCTTACGGTCGGCAACGTACAAACGGTGATTGAAGTTGCCGAAACGGCGACGCGCGTGAATACCGAATCGCAGACGGTGGGAGCCACCATTTCGAGTAGTGAGTTGCAGAACCTGCCCCTACTCACACGCAACCCCTACGCGCTGGTTGGTACGGTAGGCAATACCACCGACGCCGATCCCAGCGGAGCTTCGCGGGGCGTCGGTTATTCGATCAATGGCCTGCGGGCCAGCGACGTGGGCGTGCTTTTGGATGGCGTGCCGAACAATAACAATTTCGATACCAGAGTTGGCATCAAGACGCCGCTTGATTCCGTGGGTGAGATTACGCTGGTCACCAGCAGCCCGACGGCTGAATATGGCCGCGCCCTGGCCGGTATGGTCAACGTGGATACCAAGCGCGGCACCAATCAGGTTCACGGGTCGCTCTATGAATTTGGGCGCTATTCCACGCTGACTTCCAATACCTTCGATAACAACGCGAACAGTATCGACCGTTCGCATTTCACGCGCAACCAGTTTGGCTTTTCGATTGGCGCGCCGATCAAGAAGGACAAATTTTTCGTTTTCGCGGATCCGGAGTGGATTCGCGTACGCAGTTCGGCTACCCAAACCGCGGCGATCGTGACTCCCCAGTTGCTGGCGGCGTCGAACCTTGCCACGCAGACGTTCTTTAACACGTTTGGAAAGGTGGATTCCAACGTCCGCCTGCTGCCGCAAACCTTTACGCGGAGTGCCGTGAATTGCACCACGGGCGCGTGCGCGTCGCTTGCCGCCACCACGCCGGTGTACCAGAAAGTGGCGTACAACGTTCCGGCGGACTCGGGCGCTGGAGTGCCGCAAAACACCCTGTGGTTTGCGGGACGCTTAGACTACATTCTGAGCGACAAGACTCAACTTTACTTCCGCTATGCGCGCAACGACCAGGACAACCAGGCGGGCGCTACCTCGGATAGTCCATATGTTGGCTACAACACGGCGGAATACTTAGCAAAGAACGCCATGGCCTTTTCGGTCACGCGCATCATCTCGCCCACCACCGTCAGCCAAACCAAATTGAGCTTTAACCGTTTCGGGGATGTGCAGCCACTGTCCACCGCGCCGATTGGGCCGACGCTCTATACAACTTTGAGCGCCACGCAGAGTCTGGGCGGGTCGCAGATCCTGTACCCCGGCTATTCGCCGCGCACTCCGGGAAATTCGATTCCATTTGGTGGTCCGCAGAACTACTATCAGATCAATGAAGACATCACCAAAGTGTTTGGTGTGCATAACGTCCGCTTCGGCGGGCTCTACACTTATCTGAACGATAACCGCACCTTCGGCGCTTACGCTGAAGCCGTTGCCGCATTGGGCACAACCCAGGCCAGCGCACTCAATGGCTTACTCAACGGCACCTTGCATGATTTTCAGGCGGCGATAAACCCGCAAGGCAAATTCCCCTGCATCAACGGTGTGGCAACTGCGGCTTGCACCTTGACACTCCCGGTAGGGCCGCCGAACTTCAGCCGCAGCAACGTAGTGCACGAAACCGCTCTGTATGTCCAGGACAGTTGGAAACTGAAACCGCGCTTGACCTTGAACTTGGGCGTGCGATGGGAATACTTTGGACCCCAGGCAAACAAGAATCCTGCGCTTGACTCCAACTTCTTCTTCGGATCTGGTTCCAATATCGAAACCCAATCCGCCACCGGCACTGTGTTACTTTCCACCGATGCCGCCAATCCCATCGGGGGCCTGTGGCACAAGGATCACAAGGATTTTTCGCCGCGCATCGGCGTGGCCTATGATCTGTTCGGCGATGGCAAAACGTCCTTACGCGCGGGTTGGGGCCTGGGTTGGGTGCCGAATTTCGGCAACGTCACGTTTAACGTAATTCAGAATCCGCCGAATTACTCCGTGATCGCGCTGACGGCGGGGGCCGATGTGGCCACCATCCCCATCACCAATAGCAACGCGGGCCCGTTGGCGGGCAGCAGTGGAACCAAGGCGGTTCCTCGCGTAACTTTGCGAGCAGTCGATCCTAACATCGCTACTGCCAAATCCCAACTGTGGAGCGCAGCCATCGAACATCAGTTCAGCAGCGACTTTATTGCCGCAGTAGAGTACACCGGCAGCAAAGGCTCGGATCTGTATTCCATCAACCGCTTGAACATTCCTGGTTCCAAGTTGGTCTATGGCGGTACGGGTTCCGCCACCGCCCGCATCAACGATCAGTATTCCTACATTAACTACCGCGCAGGCGGAGGCTTCTCTAACTACAACTCCTTGAACCTCAAGGGTGAGTTCCGCAACTTCCGCCGTCAGGGATTGACCTTGCGCACCAACTACACTTGGTCGCATGCCATTGATAACATCAGCAACACGTTTAGTGAAACAACCACGGGTTCGGGGAATCTGGGCCTACTGGATCCGCTGCACCCGAGTCTGGATAAAGGCAACGCGGAATTCGATGTTCGCCACCGGTTCCTTTTGGCCGGTACCTGGGATTTGCCAATTAAAGCGTCCAACAAATTGGTCAACAATGTCCTGGGTGGATGGTCTCTCAATCCGAACCTGAACATCCGCACCGGATCCCCCTTCACTTTGTTCGATTGCACCAACGCCGGCTACGTACTCTGCCCGCGTGTGATGTACGACAAGCCGTTTTCGCCAACCTATCAACAAACCGCTATTGCGGGCGCTCCGAACCAGTTCGTCTATATGAACGCTGGGACGGTCAACAGCAATTACGCAAATGCTTTGGCCGGAGTTTCCGACTTTGGTCCCTTCCCGTCTTCCATGACCGGTCGCGGACTCTTCCGTGAACCGGGTAACTGGAACATGGACCTCTCGCTCAACAAAAGCTTCTCGATCAATGAACGCTTCAAAGCTCAGTTCCGCGCGGAAGCCTTCAATGTATTCAACCACTCTAACCTGTGGTTAGTGAACAGCAACACGGACTCTTCGGCCTACGGGCCAACCACTAACTACGTAACCGCCCAAAAAGGCGTTCGCCAGGACAACGGTAGCTCAACTGAAAACCGCAACCTGCAATTGGCGCTGAAGGTCACCTTCTAATTTCAGCGTTCAAAAGATCAACACTGTAACAAAAACAACCGCCCTACCGGTGAAAAGCCGGTAGGGCGGTTTCGTTTTTCTGAAAGACTTACAGCAGTTCGCTGGCGGCGAAGAAGAAGGGGATTTCCACTGCCGCGGTTTCCGGGGCGTCACTGCCGTGTACACAGTTGCGTTCAATGCTGGTGGCGAACATTTTGCGGATGGTGCCTTCGGCGGCGTTTGCAGGGTTGGTAGCTCCCATGGTGTCACGCCATTTTTTGATGGCGTCTTCGGCTTCCAGAGCGAGGACCACAACCGGTCCCTCGGTCATGAACTTCACCAGTGACGCGAAGAACGGGCGCTCGCGGTGGACGCCGTAGAAATTTTCGGCTTCAATCGGGCTCAGGCGTTTCTGTTTCATGCCGACGACGCGGAAGCCGGTCTTTTGGATGATGGCCAAAATGGCTCCACTTTGGTTCGCGGCGACGGCGTCGGGTTTGATAATTGCGAAGGTACGTTGCATTTTGATGATAGTTTCCTTGTCGTTTTACCGCTCCCTTTGGTCGCGGAGCTTTGTTAAACCGCTCCCTTTGGTCGCGGCTCAGTTGGTTTGCGGCTTAGGGTTTACAGCCGGCTCTTTACCTTTTCGCCGATATCCGACGGCGTGGCGCACATGGTGATGCCCGCTGCTTCCATCGCCGCGATTTTGTCTTCGGCCTTGCCGCTGCCGCCCGAAATAATCGCCCCCGCATGGCCCATGCGGCGGCCGGGAGGCGCCGTCTGGCCAGCGATAAAGCCAATCACCGGTTTCGTCACAAACGCTTTGATGTAGGCTGCGGCCTTCTCTTCGGCGTCTCCGCCGATTTCGCCAATCATGACGATGGCGTGGGTGTCGGGATCTTCGTTAAACAGCCTTATCGCATCCGTGTGCGTTGTTCCAATGATAGGATCGCCGCCAATGCCGATACAGGTGGACTGTCCGATGCCGAGGCCGGTCAACTGGCCCACGGCTTCATAAGTCAAAGTGCCTGAGCGCGAGACCACGCCTACGTGCCCCGCCAAATGAATGTGGGCGGGCATGATGCCGATCTTGCATTTGCCGGGAGTAATAATGCCGGGACAATTGGGACCGATCAGCCGCGTCTTCGGATGCGAGCGCAGATAGTCCCAAGCCTTGATCATGTCGTTGGCGGGAATGCCTTCGGTAATGCAGACCACCAGCGCGATGCCCGAGTCGGCGGCTTCCATGATGGCGTCGGCCGCAAACGGCGGCGGCACGAATATCACGCTGGCGTTGGCGCCGGTGGCCTTCACGCCGTCGGCCACCGTATCAAACACGGGGCGGTCTAAATGTTTTTGGCCACCTTTGCCGGGCGTGATGCCGCCCACCACGTTGGTCCCATAGGCCAGGGCCTGTTGCGCGTGGAAGGTGCCTTCTTTGCCGGTGAAGCCTTGCACCAGCAGGCGAGTGTGTTGGTTGACGAGTACGCTCATTTTATTTGGCTAAAGCCACTACTTTCCGTGCGCCATCCAGCATGCCGTCGGCCACGGCAAAATTCAAACCTGAGTCTTTCAAAATCTGGCGGCCCAAATCCACGTTGGTGCCTTCCATGCGGACCACCACGGGATGGGTGATGTTCAACTCCCGCGCGGCGGCCACTACGCCGGTGGCCAGAGTATCGCAACGCAGAATGCCGCCGAAAATATTGATGAAAACGGCCTTCACCGATTGATCGGAAAGCAGAATGCGGAATGCGTTTTTGATCTGCTCCGCGTTGGCGCCGCCCCCCACGTCCAGGAAGTTCGCTGGACTGCCTCCTGCGTATTTAATAATGTCCATGGTAGCCATGGCCAAGCCAGCGCCGTTCACCATGCAGGCCACGTTGCCATCCAGCTTGATATAGTTCAAGCCGAACTTGCTGGCTTCCACTTCCAGCGGATCTTCTTCGTTCAGGTCGCGCAGTTCCACCAAGTCCTTGTGGCGGAACAGCGCGTTATCATCCAAACCAATCTTGGCGTCCAGCGCAAACACGCGGCCGTCTTTGGTGAGAATAAATGGATTGATTTCCGCGAGAGAACAATCAAGAGTCTCCGTCGCCTTGGCCAAAGCCATCATCGCATTCGCGGCTTGATTCACAAGAGGCCCCGGAACGCCAATTCCAAAGGCCAACTTGCGCGCCTGAAAAGGCTGCAGGCCGATGCCCGGCTCAATGGTTTCTTTTAAGATGCGCTCCGGCGTTTTCGCGGCCACTTCTTCAATGTCCATGCCTCCGTCGGCGGACGCCATGAAGGTGTTCTTGCCGGTGGTGCGATCCAGCACAATGCCCAGGTACAATTCCTTGTCGATGGGCAGGCCTTCTTCAATGAGAATGCGCTGGACGATGCGGCCTTCCGGGCCGGTTTGGTGGGTGATCAGCGTCATGCCAAACATTTTCTTGGCCGCTTCGAGCGCCTCCTCGGCGTTCTTGACAACCTTCACGCCGCCGCCCTTGCCACGGCCACCGGCGTGAATCTGCGCCTTCACCACCACAGTGCCGCCAATGCGTCGCAGCCGCTTCCGCCTCGGGAACCGTGTGAACCACTTCGCCGCGCGGCACGGGAACCTGAAACTGCGCAAGCAGGGCTTTGGCTTGGTATTCGTGTATCTTCATGTGAGTTTGACGGGGAATTTCTAATATAGCATTTCGTGACTTCTTGCTATGATGGCCGTGGCGGCGGATTTCCAAGCTTGGCGTCAATTGTCCTTCGGGAACGGTTGGGCCGTCTGTGGGGTTACCCCACGGGAACTTGTAGAACTGACATTTCGTCGCGTGAACAGGCACTACGCTACGCGTAGATCTGTTCATGCAGAGTGGGACTCGTTGGTAGCCCGCCGCCGCTGGTCACTTTACGCTAAAACCGTGGAGCATCCAAAATCGCACGCCGCGCGATCTTATGACTTGGCCAATGCGCTTGTCAGAGTGTTCATGGCGGGCGAGCCCTCCGTGGAACAAATCACCGGGCGGGCCGCGCGCGCTTTGGGTCAACCCTATCCATGGGTAAAATCGGTCGCCGCTCGCTACGTTTCTTTTTGCACTGGACGAACCAGGCCCCGCTATCGGGATGTGTTTCAGTTTTTGCTCCGCGACAAAGGCCTTCTCCGCGCCTGTTCTTCAAACCGGTCGTTAATCGCGGTTCAACATTGGATTGCAGAGCCTTCGCGCATGCTGCCGGTCCCGGCAGCGAAAGATTGGAAGGTACCGGCGATCCCGACCATTGGAGACTTGTCCGATTGGCTGGGAGTGCTGCCTGGTGAGTTGGATTGGTTCGCCGATCTGGCCGCTCTTACGCGTGGCGGCAAGCTGGCGCACTATCACTATCGCGTGCTGACGAAATCGTCGGGCAGTCTTCGACTGATCGAGGCTCCCAAGCCTTATCTAAAGGGCCTGCAGCAGCAAATTCTGGCAAAGATCTTAGATCGAATCCCGCCGCACACAGCGTCGCAAGGGTTCGTCAAGGGCCGGTCGGTTAAAACATTTGTGACGCCTCACGTGGAGAAACAAGTTGTGCTCAAGATGGACCTGCAAGACTTTTTTCCGTCCATCATCGGGGCCCGCATTCAAACGGTGTTCCGGACGATGGGTTATCCCGAATCCGTGGCCGATTTATTGGGAGGCATCTGCAGCAACGCAACGCCGCGTGGAGTCTGGAAGAGTCTTAATGCTTCCGCGGATGTGAATGATCTATTTGAGGCGCGATCACTGTACGCGCATCCGCATTTGCCGCAGGGAGCGCCTACGTCACCCGCACTGGCCAACATCTGTTTTTATCGCGCCGATTGCCGGTTGGCGGGCTTGGCGAAAGCGGCGGGCGCTTCGTATAGTAGATATGCTGATGACCTGGCGTTTTCAGGTGGAGATGAATTCGCGCGTACTGTGGAACGATTCGCGGCGCATGTGGCGGCGATACTTACAGAAGAAGGCTTCGTGGTGCATCATCGCAAAACACGCGTCATGCGGGCGGGCGTTCGGCAACGATTGACTGGCATCGTATTGAATCACCACGCCAACATTCCGCGCGAAGATTTCGACCGGCTGAAGGCGACGCTGACGAACTGCGTGCGCCATGGCTTTGATTCGCAGAATCGCGAAGGGCATATAGATTTTCGTTCTCATTTAGAAGGACGCGTGGCTTGGGTGGAGAGCGTTAATCCGGCAAGGGGGATGAGGTTGCGGGGGTTGTTGGATGTGGTGAAGTGGGAATCCTAACACCCGTAGTGCGCCAGGAGTTCAATCACACCTTCGATATTGTCATTAAACTCAGCTAACGTTTTCGCCGGTATCCAATATTCTTGATGTACGGTCGTGCCTGCGGTTTGAATTGGGTATTGCTTCAGAAATTCCGACTTAACACGAAACCGCAAAACGTACCCCGCGTGACCAGATGCCTCGACTTTCGTATTCCAATCGCGCGCGATTTCGGTCGCATACTGTTCGTTCGTTACCGGATAGAAGAACGGTTGCTCCGGCAATCGCGGCGGGAAACATTTGAACTCCATGGCTTCGATCAATTCGTACTCGCGTTGACCCACGGGCCGATAAAGCGTCGTCAACGTCATCTGCAGCTACGCCATCACCGCCTCGCGCTGCTTTCGCGATTTCGGTACGGACGGTGCGGCCGCGGGCGAGTCCTGCATCGGCAAACGGGTGCGGCGGATTTTGTCGTAGGAATACAGCGCTCCCGCTACTGCGCCCGCCGTTGGCACCAGGCCGATTTCGCCTGCGCCTTTGGCTCCGTAGCCGCCGACTTCATCGGGGACTTCGATCAGGATGACGTCAATCGCTGGCGTATCTTTGGCTTTCAAAATACCCAGATCGCGGAGCAACAGCGAATCGGGTTTTGCGTTGGTGCTGGTGAAATTTTCCGAGAGCGCGTAGCCCAGGCCCATGTGCACGCCGCCTTCAATTTGACCGGCGCACGCTTTGGGATTGATGGCGCGGCCGACATCGTGCGCGGCGATCACGCGTTCCAGTTTGCCGTTGTCATCCAAGATGACCACCTGTGTGGCGTAGCTGAAGGTCATGTGCGTGGTGGGATTGGTCAACGCTTCCGGCGTACCGGGGCGGGTGGTGAAATTGCAAATGTAGTTGCCTTCGTAGCTGCGGCCAACGAGTTGATCGAGCGTTGAAGTTTTGAGATCTGCCGCCAATTTCGCGCTGGCTTCTTGTGACGCCGCGCAACTGAGCGTGGTGCCGCGCGAAGCCCAGGTCTCGCCGCACTTGCGGCCCAGGTCCTTGTCCCAGCGAACGTCGATGAGGTCGGGCGAAAGTCCGGTCTCTTCGCACACCGCTTGACGGACCGTGGTGAACAACCCCTGGCCCATTTCGGTGTAGCCGGTGAGGACTTCAACTCTTGCGCCCGCCTCTTTGCTCTGGACCACGCGCACAATTGCATGCCCGCTATCGATGGTTCCGTTGCCGATGCCGGTGCTTTTGATGCCGCAGCCGATACCCGCGTACTTGGCGTTCTTGTAAATATCCTTCACGGCCTCCAGCGTTTGTTTGATACCGCAGCTTTGGCGCATGATCTGGCCGGTGCCAAAGGCGTCGCCGGGCAATAAAACATTTTTGATGCGAATGTCGTAGCCGTCTAGATGTACTTTACTGGCCAAAATATCCATCATGCCTTCCATCGCGAACTGGGCCTGATTGCTGCCGAAGCCGCGCATGGCGCCGCTGGTGGGGTTATTGGTGAACACGGCCAGGGCTTCCACGTCCACGTTGGGTACGCGATACACTCCGCACGCGTGGCAGGCGGCGCGCAATAGACATTTTCCGCCCGTACCCGCATAGCCTCCGGTATCGCCGACGATTTTCGCCTGCAGGGCCAAAAGATGACCTTCTGCGTCCGCGGCGACTTTATACTTCAGCACCATCGGGTGGCGCTTGGGATGCAACTGGGTGGACTCCTTGCGGGTCAACACGGCTTTCACCGGACGCTGCATCACAAACGCAGCGACGGCGGTTTGGGCCTGAATCGACAATTCCTCTTTGGCGCCGAACGCGCCGCCGCTGGGCGCCAGCGCGATCTCAACTTTTTCGAGCGGCAAATTCAAGACTTTGGCGATTTGGTTTTGGTCAAAAATGGACCCCTGGCTTTGCGTGAAGACTTTGATGCCGTCGGCTTGAGGAATGGCCAAGCAAGCTTCGGGCTCTAAGAAAGCCGGTTCAATCGGCTGCGTGGAGAAAGTTTGTTCAATAATGTGCGCGGCATTGCTGAAGGCCGCATCCACATCGCCGCGCGAAAACGCAGTGCGCTCCAGCAGATTGGGATGCTCGTGCAGATTGCCTTTCGCGTGCACTTGCGGAGATTCCGGTTGCAGCGCTTCAAAGGGATCGGTGACCGGCGGGTAAACTTCGTAGTCGACGACAACTTTATGCGCAGCGTTGCGCGCGTGAAACGCCGTGTCGGCCACCACCAACGCAAACATGTCGCCCACGCAACAGGTGGTCTCGCCCACGGCGACGAAGATCGGCAGATCGGGAATGGTCAGGCCTGTGCCACGCAAACCCGGCACATCGGCGGCGGTAAAAATGCGCTCTACTCCGGGCATGGCCAGTGCGGCGTCGAGATGCAGCGCCAAAATTTTCGCGCGCGGATGTTGGTTCAACACGGGAGCACCATGCAGCATTCCCGGCACGCGCATATCGTCCACAAATGGCCTTTCGCCGAATGCCTGCTCGATGCCGTAGTAGCGCGATGTCGAGCGCCCAATTCCATTGGGATGCTCAGCAGGCTTGGTGGTGCGGGTCAATCCAAACTGCTCGCCGAAGTAAGAATGCCGCCGCGGGCCACGTCCATCAAATTTACGGCCGTTGTTATAGACTTCGCCCGCCGTTTGAATCGCGTCGACAATGCGAGCATAACCCGTGCATCGGCACAAATGGCCGTCCAGAGCTTTTTCCACGGCAGCGCGGTCGCTGGTCTTGCCTTGCTTGATCAGCCCGGATGCGCGCATCACGATGCCGGGAATGCAGAAGCCGCATTGAACGCCGCCTTCCAGCACAAACGCCTGGCCCAAGATGCGGCGCATGTCTTCGTCTAGGCCTTCGAGCGTCACTACGTCAGTGAAGCCGTCGCGGGCGGTCATCTGTTCCGGTTTGCGAAGACAAGCCAGGGCGGGCCGCCCATCAATCACCACCGCGCAACAACCGCACGCGCCCTCCGGCGAACAACCGTTCTTCGGCGAGACGATGCCGCAATCTTCGCGCAGAATATCCAGCAACGTCATGCCCGGTTCGTAAGATGCTTCGGTGGTTTTACCGTTCAGTTGAAATTTGGTGGTTGGCATACGGTTTTGGAAGCCCCCCGGAGGAACCCCGTGCCTAGGCTATCAAACCCACGCTCAGTCCACAAATTCAGCGTTTATTCAGGAATCAGGGAGGCACACTCTGGTGAATCCTGATACAATCCCACCGGAAGATCGCAATGTATGACGGGAGATGGTGGCATGAATTCACTACTGCAGTTGAGCCGTAGAAGTTTGGTGAGATTGGGAATTATTGGAACGGCGATTCCACCCATTTCTTCGCTACTGAATTCCGCCGCGCTGGCTCAGGATGTGGGTTTAGAAAGCGGCAGCATCGGCGCGGTGGGCGGCCGCGCGGAGACGCAGCTTTTCCCCGGCCAACATCTACCCGGCGGCGGACAGTTGGAAATTCGCCTGACGCAGTCCCTCTATACCAGCGATCCGGATCAACTGGAGGTGGCGCAGCGCTTGCGGCCCTACGATCTGGATTCGTGGGTGACCGAATGGACCCGAGTGGCGGAGCGCAACGAAAAAGAAGCCGATAAGCTGGTTGCCGAAGGGCGCAAAGTTTCAGCGGCGGAATATTATCAACGGGCCTCTGGTTTCTATCGCGATGCGTGTTGGCCGCAGCCGGTTACCGATGCGCGCATGCTGCCCACCTATAAGAAGATGCGAGAGACATTCGAGAAGGTGGCCAAAATGGGCCGGGCGCCTTATGAAAAAGTGACCATCAACTACGAAGGGACGATGCTGGAAGGCTACTTCCGCAAGCCCGGTGGCGCGGCGGGAAAAAAGTTTCCCGTGGTGATCGCCTTTCAGGGCGCGGATACCATGGCCGAAAACACCATCATGAACGGAGCCTACATTGCCCGCGGCATGGCGTATTTGGCGGTGGATTTTCCGGGTCAAGGCGGAGCGTTGAGATTGCACGATCTGCATCTGCCGCCCGACACGGGCCGCATTGCGAAGGCGATGATCGATTATCTGGAGACCCGCGCGGATGTGGACGCAAAACGCATCGGCATGCAGGGCATCAGCATGGGCGGCTACGGAGTGCCCCGCGCGGCCAGCGAAGAAAAGCGTTTGAAGGCAGTGATGATGAGTAGCGGGTCGTATGATTTGGGACGCGACTTGTTCGACTATCTGCCGTCCATTCAGGAACGCGTGCGCTGGATCATTGGCGCGAAAGACTTGGCCGATGCACGCAAGAAGCTGGCCGACTATACCCTGGATGGGCGGGCCAAGAACATTGAATGCGCGATGCTGGTGGGCTACAGCAAAGACGATCGTATTATGGATCCGGCGGGCGCGTTGAAGTTGTATCAAGCCGCCGTGAATTCCAAACGCGAAATGGTGGAAGGCACGGGTCACACGCAAGCGTCCAACGCTGGCGGCCCGCGTGGGATGCGCCCGCCGGCATTGCCGGATTGGGCGGCGAAACAGTTGGTAACCGAGGGCGTATAGAGTTTTTTCGAGGAGAACATATTTGTGTATAAACGTTTGATCATTTTTTCCGCCGCGTTGTTGGTTGCCGCCGGACTTTTGACGCTAAAGCTGAAAACCGTGGAGGCCCAGCAGAAACCCGGCGCGGGTTTTGCGGCGATTCCCGGCCAGATTGGCGGCCAGGATACCTTCGGGGCTTATGACATTGTGAAGAATTGGCCGCAGAACATCAGCGAGCTTTCCGGCAACGAGAAGTGGACCTGGGGCGCGGGCCAGGGCGTTTACGCGGAAAATCCCAACCGCGTATTCCTGCTGTTTCGTGGCGAGTTGCCCAACATCAAGCGGCCGGCGACGAAGTCGCTTCCCGAATTCGGCCCCAGCATTCAGTTCCCGATTGGACGGCTGCCTTGGCGCGACGCCACTGTGTCCGCTCTGCCTGGTGCGGGTGGTACGGGACAAGATCCTGATGACGGCCCCAAGCTTTGGAGAGGTACCGTGGGCGTGGACGCGAAGTGGGAACATTGCCTGACGGTGGTGGACGCGAACGGCAAGATCATTGAAGAGTGGACCCAGTGGGACAAAATCATGAAGCGCCCGCACTACGTCACCATCAACCCCTACGATCCTGAAAAGCACGTGTGGGTGGTGGACGATCACATGCATGCCATCTACAAATTCACGCATGATGGAAAAACGCTGGTGCAGACGCTGGGCACGCCAACGGTAAAAGGCGCCGACGGCACACACTTCAACCGCCCGACTTTTATCACGTGGATGCCCGACAGTACTCTATTCGTCGCCGACGGCTACAACGGAACCCGAGTTGCAAAATTCGACAAAGACGGCAAATTCATTAAGGATTGGGGCATGAAGGGGACCACTCCCAACGACAAGCGCCCTTACTACATGAACAACGTGCACGGGATCGCGGTGGACCCGCAATCGAAGCGCGTGTTTGTGAATGATCGCGGCAACCATCGAGTGCAGGTGTTTAACGACGACGGAAAGTTTCTCTACGATTGGAGCTTTGGCGAAGACCCGTCCGACATCCACTTGCTCTACATTGGAGCCGACCGCATGCTGTGGGCCTTCGATCGCGGGACGTCGAAGATGTTGAAGTACGATCTGGATGGCCACTTTCTGTATGCATGGGGCATTGGCGGCGATGTTCCCGGCGCCTTCTGGGGCGTGCACGGTTTTAGCGTGGATCAGGACGGTAACTTCTAC